>DATJXA010000131.1:0-39905 GCA_035500675.1 Bacteroidota bacterium
TCAGTGGTTTACGATGAAGCTTTCCGGCATGAAAATGCTCTCGCCGGCATTCCAAGCGTCCCTGGCTCTTCAACAATATTTCTACCGCGGAGTGGTGTCGGCATTGAGCGGCCGCTTTTTCCCCCAGGCAGAGCTTCGGTATTTCATGAATTCCATCACGACATTCTCCTTTTCCATCGCGCCGGATGTTGTACGGAATACCCTTGCAACTCTCGTCCATGCCAACAACTACGTTCTCGATGCGGCATACGTCCGGCCGAGCGAAATACCTTTTTCAATCTCGCTGGGGTCGGAGGTGACGCCCAACGATGTGGTGCAGGGCAGGGCTTCTCTTTCTTACCGGACAGTCCAGAATTTTCCTCTTTTTGTGGAATTAAATAGTGCAAAAGTCTGGGATGTTGTGTATCTTCCAACTGTGAGCGTGGCCCGCGTCGAGATCGAGGGCTCATATGCCTTTTCGCCGGAAAATTCAGCCACCTTGACGGCATCGTTGAATTCAACCAAAGCAAAAGATTCGTCGGGCGCGGTCCCGAATATTCCGGCGCTCTCACTCGGCGCAAGTTATTGGCGCTCACTCGGCAATGGGATCGATATCGAGGGCTACGTGCAATACCAGTCGAAGCGATGGAAGGATTTTACGCATACTGCGTCGAACGCAGGGTTCATCGACATCGGCGGCAGAGGAGAATACCAGTTTGCCGAGAATTTTCAGGCTGTGTTACGGATCGACAATCTTTTGGATCAGCACTATTATATATGGGATGGATATGTTGAGCGGCCGACGTTCATTTCTGTTGGTGTCACGTACAAGTGGTGACAGAAAAATTACTCTCTTATAGGAAGGAGGAAGTACAACATGCCTAATCTGAATTTGAAGGCCGGCACACCGGCTCCGATGCCGGGTGTGAGACCGACGGGCAGGCCCGGCGGTGATGGTCCCGGTGGAAAGAAGATCGCGGGTCTCCCAGCTCCCGTTGTTTTCATCCTCGCGGCGGTCATTCTTCTTGGAGGAGGATATTTTGCGCTGAACAAGGCCGGCATTCTCGGTAAAAAGAAAATTGCTCCCGTCATCATGTCCCCGCCGCCTGCGGTCGTCGAAGATACGACGAAACCCGCATCGAACCCGGCGGAGACCGAAGGACTTGTGGAGTTCAAAGAAAAACCAGCATTCGGTTCTGCGAAGAAAGGGGAGACAAAACCGGGGTTGAAATCCACCGCGTCGATGATGGCAGGAAAAGGATCATCGACAACTTCTTCGTTGATGGCAGAAAATACGCTTCCGAAAATCCCGATGTCTTCAAGCGGACGGTACAGCGTTCAGGTCTCGTCGTGGTCCAGCGAGCAGAAGGCGCACATTGAAGCGGATGTCATGACGCGGGCTGGATTCCCGGCCTTCGTCGAAAAGGGAGAGACTCGCGGAGGGGGCAAACACTACAGGGTCTATGTCGGACGGTATGAAAGCGACAGGGCTGCGCGTAATTCCGCGGAGAAGATCGCTCACATGCTCGAAGGCGGGTACTGGGTCGTTCGGCTGAGCAAATAACTGGCACAAACTGAAAGAATGTGCCACGAAGACTCAAAGACACAAAGAATTTGGATGACAGACTGAATGATGCAGAGTTGTGAGGTCGATTTTTTGCGTCCTTGTGATTTTGTGGCAAGATCTCAGCGGTTTTGAGTAACACAAGTTTACAATTTTTTTCGAGAGGATATACTATGAATCTACTCGATCTGTTTTTGCGCGGTGGGGTTGTGATGTGGCCTATACTGCTGTGTTCGTTGATCGCAGCGGCTATTATAATCGAGAAATTCATTGTTCTCTCCAGGGCGAAAGTCGATCCGGGACAGCTCATGCTCAAGATCCGAAGCTCCGTTTCCCGCAACGATCTTGTCGGAGCGGTCAACGCCTGCTCGCAAGTGAAAGCGCCGGTTGCAAATATTTTGAAAAAAGGGGTCGTGAAGTACAAGGAGGGTCATGAAGCGGTGAAAACGGCGATCGAAGGGGCCGGCAAAGAAGAGGTCTTCTATCTGGAAAAACGACTCGGCTTGCTTGCCAACCTCGCCGGTATCGCCCCCATGCTCGGCTTTCTCGGCACCGTGACGGGAATGATCGCCGCTTTCAGAACGATCGAGCAGCTCGGCGGCAATGTGAACCCGAGCAACCTCGCCGGCGGGATCTGGGAAGCCATGCTCACGACCGCCTTCGGCCTTATCGTCGGAATTCCGGCGCTCGGCTTCTACAATTACTTCGTGACGAAAGTGAACAGGCTGGTCTTTGAGATCGAGCAGAGCGCGGAGGAATTCCTCGATTTCATGAAATCGGGAAATTCAGCCGAAGCCGAGCAGCCGAAATCGAGACAGCCGGGGGCTCCCTCGAAAAGAGTTTTCTCGGAAGAGGATGAATTCTTCGAACCGAAGAACGATTGAGAGGAGAAGGCGATGAAACTCGAACGGTCTCTCAAAGTGAATCCCGCGTTTAACTATGCTGCGCTGACCGATATCGTCATGCAGCTGCTCATCTTTTTTCTCCTCTCGTCATCGTTCGTGGTCATGCCCGGCGTCAAAGTCCAATTGCCGAAGTCCCAGAACAGCGAAGTGCAAACGGACAGAAGCACCGTCATCACGCTCACGGCGAGCGGCAGACTATTTCTTAACCTCGACGAAGTAACGAAGGCGACGCTCGCGCAGAAGCTTGTTCCCGTCCTCGACAAGGACCGTACGCAGGTCGTGATCTTGAAAGCCGAAAAATCGGTGAGTCTGCAGAGCGCGGTGGAGGTGATCGACATCGCCAAAGGAGTCGGCGCTCAACGATTTATGATAGCGACGGAGCCCAACGAAGGAGTGAAGTAACATGACACGCTCCTCTCCCGAACTGAAACAAGCATGGTTCGGTTCCATCCTTTTTCACATTCTCCTCGGCCTGCTCTTATTTTTCATCCACACGGCCGGCACGCTCCCGGAACCGCAATTCGTAGAAATGACATGGGGTTCGGCCTCCCCGGCGTTGAACGTTTCGCCCGTCGTCACGCAAGAACCGGCGGCCCCGACAGCAGGAGACCAGCATCCTTCAGCTGCTGACGATAATTCGGTAGCGCTCCCCACCCGTACGAATTTCGCATCCCCCGAAGAGGTGATCAATGTCCCCTCGTCGAGCAAACTCAACATGAACGAGGGCCCCTCCACTGCATCCCTTTCGAAAAAGAACGGCATCGCTGATAACCGGGAGGCGCCCGCGTCGTCGACAAACCTCGGTTCCAAGGAAGACGTCACGGGAAAAATGTCAGCATCCGATTCAACCGTCACGCCGCCAATCGGCTTGGGGAGCGTCGGTTCTTCCATCGGGAATAATGTGTCGTTCGCGATCAACTGGAACGGGGGCGGAGACCGTAAATTGTTGCACGGCGATTTGCCGAAATATCCCGCCGGGGTGAACGTGAATGCGCAGATCAAACTGCGCGTTGTCGTCCAGCCGCGCGGAACGATCAAGAGCGCAGCGCCGCTGCAAAAAGGGAATACGAAACTGGAGGACGCGGCTCTGAAGGAAGTGCGGCTGTGGAGGTTCGAATCTTTGCAGCAGGGGCAACCGGCGCTCGACCAGACGTGCACGGTGACGTTCAACTTTGTGCTGAAGTAGATCCCTTCTTTTTTGACCCCCTGAGATAATAGTAATAAAAAAATCCTTCGCCGATCGTCAGGAGCGCCAGCGACATCGCGTCCCTGTTGAAATACATCCCGAACCCCTCCTCTTTGATCAAAAATTTCAGAAAGAACGTGCTGATGCTCCATCCGACGGAGAAGATGATCCCCATGAACGCCACCGCGAGCGTACCGGCACCGAGCCCTTCTTCCTGGTATTGTTCGGTGAATGCGTACACCGCGCCGACGGTATGGAGGTAGAAGACGAAAAGCGTTACCATGGTTTACTTCCTTCGGTGAAGGATGTTTTTGTTGCTTTGCTGTCTTTTTTTAAGAGGCTGGCAAATTTGAAGTTCAAAATGCAAAAGGTAAAATTACAGTGCAAAGTTAAAAGTTATGGAGTACTAGTACATTTTGGATGCCCGCCAGAAGCATGCGGGCATGACGTGTCTTGGGTCGCGTCATTCCCGAACGTCTTTATCGGGAATCCATAAGCCGAAGAAATCGGGATATTTAAAATGCACCAGCACCAGTTATGGGGTACTACGTGAACGTGCGATTTTTTACCTTTCGATTTTACATTGTAACTTTGCCCTTTGCATTTTGAACTTTGCCCCTTCCTAGTACGCATCTTTCCCAAACACCACCGCGCGGATTGTTTTCAGGATAATTTTCATGTCCAGCACCAGCGACCAGTTCTCGACGTAATAGATATCGTATTGCGTTCGTTCGTCGATCGGCGCGTCGCCCCGAAGTCCGTTCACCTGCGCCCAGCCGGTCATGCCGGTTTTGACCCGGTGCCGTTCAAGATATCGGGGAATTTTCCCCCTAAACTGCTCCACGAAGAACGGGCGCTCCGGCCTCGGTCCGACGAGAGACATCTGTCCCTTGAGAACGTTCCACAATTGCGGAAGTTCGTCGAGGCTTGTGCGCCGAAGGATCCTTCCGATCGGAGTGGCTCGGCTGTCTCCTTTTTTTGCGCGGACAGGTCCTGTCTCCGCTTCGGCGTCGACCCTCATCGTTCGGAATTTGTACAGCAGAAACTTCCGACCGTCCAGACCGATACGCTCCTGGATAAAGAACACGGGTCCGGGAGAAGTCAGTTTAATGATGATGAGGAGGATCGCAGTAAAAGGGAGCGTCAAAAAAAGAATGAGCGAGGAGAACGCGAGGTCGAATGTTCTTTTGGAAATTCTATTCCACGTCGAAAGCGGGATCTCCTTGATCTTGATGAACGGGATCCCCTCGATGTCCTGGATGCGGACCCTTGTCGTCATCATCTCGAGCAGATCAGGGACCATCATCAGCTCGACATTCAGCCCTTCCGCATCGCGGATCATCTCCAACAATTGCGGATGTTCCTTGTGCGAAATGGCGATGAGGACTGCCTGGAGGCGATATTGCGGCACGTCGGCCGGAAGCGCGCTCATGCGTCCCAAGTAATTTGCCTTTGCAATGCCCAGCGTTGAAGGAGCGGGTGCTTCGGCATAATATCCGACGATCTCGAATCCGAGGGAAGGATGTGAAACGAACAGCGAATAGATCGAATCGGCGGTCTCGTTCGATCCGACGATGGCTGCGGTCTTCAATTCTTTTCCATGACGGTACAAAAATTTCTCGAACTCCATGATGAAGAAACGTCCGGTCGTAATGGTCGCGACGGAGGTGCCCCATAGAAGAATAAAGACGCCGCGCGAATATGAGAATCCCCGGTAAAAGAACGTCGCGCCCATGATAACGAGCAGCCCGATGCTCACGAGACGCACGATGGCGAAGAACTCGTCGCTGAGATGGGAGTTCCTGCGGGCGCCGTACATGCGCCGCGATTGAAAGACGGCGAGCCACATCGGAATGAAGATGAGGGAACTGTTGATGTACCCCGAGAGAGGGGGAATTCCATGCGTGACTTCGAAGATCGACGTCAAGGGAGAATAAAAACGGAGCCAGTACGAAATTAAAAACGCCGCTTCAATGGCAAGAACATCCGAAAGGACGGCAAGGAGCGGAATAAGAAAATCGTTGCGGCGCTGCTGCGGCATGCTGGCGTTGCTGTGGTTGGTTGTTGAATTGGACAAATATATCGAAAATCGGAGAGGGGGTCAAGAAAAGCCGGGATGGGTTGCAACCGAAAATCTCATCAGATGTGAACAAGAAATATCACATCCAACCGTGGCTTCTGTACCATGCGACGGTCTCTGCAATGCCTTCCGGCAGTTCGACGACCGGTTGATACCCGAGGTCGCGCTTTGCTTTGGATGAATCGAACGTCCAGGAATCTTGAACCATGTCGCGTCCTTTTTCAAAATTGAGGACCGAGGGTTTTTCGCTGAATGAAGAGAAGAAACCAGCTACGACCGCGACCGCGTAGACGAGCGGCTCGGGAAGTCTGATCCTCAAAGCGTTTTTGCCCATCACTTTTTTCGTCGCATCCCCAATCTCTCGCCACGAGTACGCGCGAGGGCTTCCAAGAAAATACGCCTGACCCTTCGCGACATTGCTTTCCCCGGCCAGGATAATTCCTGTGACGAGGTCGGTCGAGTGGACCAGGCTCACCCTCTTATCCCTGAAGCCGACGAGCGGTTCAATGCCTTTGTTGATCGTGTTGAAATAATCGAACGTTGCCGGGTCTCGCGGACCGTACACTGCGGTCGGACGAACGATCGTTGTCGGAATCGCGTCTTTAAATTTCAGCACTTCCAGCTCGGCTTCCATTTTGCTTTTCCCGTATGTCGTGATCGGATGGTACGGGGTAGCTTCATCCACCATGTGATCGCGCTCTGCAGGACCGACAGCGGCGCCGCTGCTTACGAAGACAAGCCTCGTGAGGCGCGGGTTCACGCGCGCCGTGATCTCGACGATGTTCTTTGTCCCGTCTCTGTTTTGCTTGTAGAAGCCATCTTTGGTGCGCGAGCCGACGACACCCGCGACGTGATATACGTAGTCGGCGCCCGCAATTCCCTTTTCAAGAGCCTCGGACGAAAAAAGATCGCCGGTGAAAAATTCAACGGGAAGCTTCTCGAGGTAACCTCGTTTTGTGGGATTGCGGATGAGGCAGCGAACTGTATAACCGCGTGACAAGAGGCGTTCGACGAGGTGGCTGCCGATGAATCCGGTACCACCCGTGACAAAGGCAGAAGGCATATTCTAGTGTTACACTGTGAATATTTTGATTTTTTCGACCGATGGATTCCCCCAAAGGGATTCCTTTAGAAGCGATAAAAACTTTCGGTCTACGACCTTGTTGTTAGGGTGTTACTTTCTTTCCGAGAAAGAAAGTAACCAATTGCTGCTTTACGGTATCCCGCCTATTTAGTTTTGAAGCGATTGAAACCCTTCGATAGAATCCTTCCCTCCGCTCGCACCTGACGAGTTCGACGTTTTAAGACGCAGGCATTGTTTAGCAATCGGAATCGGCGGCCTCGAGGGGTGGAGGGCGATGCGTGCGTTGAGAAAACGGCAGGCATGTGCAGAAGGCAAGGGTGAGCCGTTTTCTCCCGGCTTGTGCGGGTGGGAAGCATCGCCTGCGTTCCGATTCCGAAAAGCTCTCTTTGCTTCTTTCTCTGGCTTCAGAGAAAGAAGAATAATCATGCTCCTTGAAACTGAGTCGCTAACCATCATCTACAGTGGTTGACTTTTTTTTGACGATAGAGTATATTGAAAACACTTTTAATAATCAACGAAACTTATTAAAGGTGGATCGTGGTGACGCTTTCGGCCACAGTGGTGTCGGGTGACATACCCTTTTACAAGGAGACATTTTGGATCTATTCGATAAGTGCGCAAATTTTACTCTCGCAGATGAAGTCAAGCAAAAAGGAGTGTATCCTTACTTTCGTCCCATTCAGGCAAACGAAGGGCCCGTGGTACAGATGGAAGGACGCCAGGTCATTATGGCGGGTTCCAACAACTATCTCGGACTTACTGCTCATCCAAAAGTAAAAGAGGCCGCCGAGAAGGCGGTTGTCAAATATGGAACCGGTTGCTCCGGTTCCCGTTATCTCACCGGAACTCTCGACCTTCACATTGAGCTCGAAGGTCGTCTCGCAAAGTTTCTCGGAAGCGAAGATTGCCTTCTCTTCAGCACCGGTTTCCAGACGGCGCAGGGAATTATTCCGACGCTCGTGCAGCGCGGAGAATATGTAGTCTCCGATAAGGACAACCACGCGTGCATTGTGGCGGGCAACATGATCGCCCTCGGCATGACCGCGGAGATGGTTCGCTACAAGCACAACGATATGAAACATCTCGAGACGGTGCTGTCCAAAATACCGAACGACACCGGGAAGTTGATCGTTTCGGACGGAGTGTTCAGTACGTCGGGCGAGGTCGTCGACCTTCCGGCGTTGGTGCAGGTCGCGCGGAAGCATAACGCGCGTATCCTCATCGACGACGCTCATGCGACGGGAGTGATTGGGAAAGGCGGCAGAGGGACTGCAAGCCATTTCGGCCTCGAATCCGAGGTCGATCTTACGATGGGAACGTTCAGCAAAACATTTGCTTCGCTCGGCGGGTTTGTCTGTGGAAAGCACGCGGTCATCAATTACATCAAGCACTTTGCCCCAGCGCTGATCTTCAGCGCAAGTCCGACGCCGGCGTCGGTCGCTTCTGCGCTTGCCGCCCTGGACATTCTTGAAGCGGAGCCAGAACGGATTACACGGCTGAAACGCAACGCGCAGAAAATGCGCGACGGCTTCCGCTCGATGGGTTTTAAGATCATCGACGGACACGATTCGGCGATCGTTCCGGTCATCATAGGCGAGACCGACAAGACGCTCTTATTTTGGCGTGAGTTGTACGATGCGGGGGTATTTGTCAACGCCTTTGTCCGACCGGGAGTGCCGCCGGGAATGGAGATGCTGAGGACAAGCTATATGGCGACGCACGAAGACAAGCATCTCGACAAGATCCTGGAGATCTTCGGCACGATCGGCAAGAAGCTCGGCGTGATCAATTAACCACCAACCTTCATCAAGCATTCGAGGAAGCCACGCCGGGTCGAAGCCGCTGCGTGGCTTTTTCACTTTTATAGGAGTTCATTCATGGAGAGTCTCACCGTACGCCCCGTCCTGTCGAAAGCCGATGAAAAAAAGTTCATCCGGTTTCTCTGGGATCTCTACGGGAACGATCCGTTGTGGGTTCCGCCTCTCATGATGGACAGGCAGAAACTGATCGACAAGAAAAAGAATCCGTTCTACGCCCATTCCGATATGGAACTTTATCTTGCGGAGCGGGGTGGCAAAGTGGTCGGGCGCATCGGAGCGATCATCAACCACAATCACAACAAAGAGCACGGGGAGAACATCGGGTTCTTCGGTTTCTACGAAGCGATCGACGATCAGAGCGTCGCGAATGCGTTGTTCGACACTGCAAAAAAATATTTGCGGTCCAAAGGCGTTACTGCGATGCGCGGTCCCGCGAACCCTTCTGTCAACGACGAGTATGGGTTACTGGTGGATGGGTTCGACCGCAGCCCTGTCGTGTTGATGACATACAACCCGCGGTATTATGCAACCCAGTTTGAAAAGTACGGATTAAAAAAACTCAAAGACCTCTACGCGTATCTGCTGTCGCAAGATACGGTTTACTCAGAGCGGTTCGTGCGGTTCAACGACATTGTGAAACAGCGCGAAGGGTTGACGTTCCGGTCGATCAATATGAAGGATTTTAAAGGCGAAGTTGACCGGATCAAGTCTCTCTATAATAAGGCGTGGTCGAAGAATTGGGGAGCCGTTCCGATGACCGACGCGGAATTCGACGCGCTCGCCGCGGACCTGAAGCCGGTCGTCGTTCCGGAGCTGATCATCATGGCGGAATCGAAAGGAAAGCCGATCGGTTTTGCGCTTTCTCTTCCCGACATCAACGTCGCGCTGAAGTACAATAAGAATGGAGGGCTGCTCTCCGGACTGTTCCATCTGTATACAAAAAAGAAAAAGATAGATCTCGTCCGCATCATCGTTCTCGGCGTTATCCCCGAACAGCAAAAGACCGGGGCCGCCGGAGTGCTCTTTTACGAAACGGCTGCCCGTGCGAAGAAACTCGGCTACAAATACGGAGAAGCGAGTTGGGTGCTGGAAGACAATATCATGATGAATCGCGCAGCGGAAATGATGAATGGAGAACGGTATAAGACGTACAGGATCTATGAGATGGCGGTGTAAAGGTTGTACGTTTTACGTTATAAGTTTTGGGTCGAATCATGAACTTACGACTTAAAACCTACAACGTATAACGTAAAACTAATGGCAATGACTAATGACGAATAACACACAACGTCAAACGTAAAACCTACAACGTAAAACGTATCACGCATACTCAGGACTACGACAATGGCAGTAAACAAGGTTGAAAAAATCTGGATGAACGGAAAGCTCGTCAATTGGGACGACGCGAAGATCCACATCCTCTCTCATGTCATCCATTACGGCAGCAGCTGGTTTGAAGGGATCAGATGTTATCAGACAAAAAAAGGATCGGCGATTTTTCGGCTCGACAAACATATCGACCGGCTTTTCGATTCCGCACGGATCTACCGCGCCGAGATCCCGTATTCTAAGAAAGAGATCGAAGTTGCGATCAAAGAAACGATCAAGGCGAATAAACTCAAGGCATGTTACATCCGTCCGGTCGTCTATAGAGGGTACGGCGACGTTGGAGTAAGCCCCGTCGGTTGTCCGATCGAGGTCAGCATCGCAGTGTGGGAATGGGGAAAATATCTCGGTTCCGATGCGTTGGAAAAAGGGATCGATGTCCGCGTGGCGTCATGGGCCCGTCCGGCTCCAAACACATTGCCGACAATGGCGAAGGCCGGAGCGAACTACATGAACTCGCAGCTCATCAAATTGGAAGCTCTTGCGGATGGGTATGCCGAAGGGATCGCCCTCGACGCTCGCGGCCAAATCAGCGAAGGGAGCGGAGAAAATATTTTTGTCGTGCGCGACGGTTCGATCGTGACGCCTCCGCTCATCGATGCGTTATTGCCCGGCATTACGCGCTCTTCGGTCATCACGCTTGCGCGAGAGGCCGGAATTCCGATCACCGAATCGCACATCCCGCGCGAAATGCTGTACATTGCCGACGAGATTTTCTTTACCGGAACGGCTGCAGAGATCACGCCGATCAAAACAGTCGATCGGATGAAAGTCGGCGCCGGCAAGCCGGGTCCCGTTACGCGGGAGCTGCAGAACCGGTTCCTCAAAATAGTTCAAGACGGAAAAGATAAACACAAGTGGCTGCATTTTGTGAAATGATACTCATCCGCTTGCAAGCGCATATTCTCAGCATTTAACGAGTTTACAGAAAGCCTGCCGTGGCTATCGACCGTTTTCGAAAGATTATCCAGAAATCCGAAAGCCTGGAATGGAAGAATGTTTTCAGGATCAAGCGGAAACCGACATCCGTGGAGGAGATGCTTTCCAAAATCCCGGTCTTCGAGGGTCTGAAGACGAGCGAATTGAGACAAGTCGCGGGGATTGTACATCGCCGTCAATACGTCGCCGGGGAGTATGTGTTCTACCAGGGCGATCCTGGCCTTGGCATGTACGTCGTTGAGCAAGGAGAGGTTTCCGTACTGCTCATCGGCAGCGATGGTTCCAAAAAAGAGCTGGCGGTGTTGAAAGACGGAGATTTTTTTGGAGAGCTATCGCTCCTCGACGAATCGCCTCGCTCCGCGTCTGTGATCGCCCTTGCCGATGCGAACCTCATAGGATTTTTCCGGCCTGACCTGTTCGAAATTATGGAGAAGGCCCCGGGGACCGGACTCAAAATTGTTCTTAAAGTCGCGGAGATGATCGGCGAGCGGCTCCGCAACACGAATCAGGAACTTTCAAAACTCCGAGCAGAGCTCGATACGTTGAAACCCTCATAACGAAGCGGAGGTCATCATGAAGAAGAAAAGAGCGCCGGTGAAAAAGGCCAAGAAGACGAAAACGAAGGCTTCACGCTCGACCAAACCGAAAGCGGCATTTTCTCCCATCACGCTCCGCAAGATCCTCGTTCCGATCGATTTCTCCGACTATTCCAAGAAAGCGCTTCATTATGCCGTCCCTTTCGCGAAGCAATTCAACGCGAAGATCTCTCTGTTGTACGTCGTCGAGCCGACAGTCTACCCGGCCGACTTTAGCTTCGGACAGATCGGGATGCCGAACGTCGAGAACGAGCTTCGCGTTAAAGGAGAACAGGAATTGCAGGAGCTCATTACGAACGAGATCAAAGGCGCAGTACCCGCGGATGCGTTCGTCAAGGTCGGTTTGCCTTTCGTCGAAGTCGTTTCGTTCGCAAAGGATGAGAATATCGAGCTCATCATCGTTGCCACGCACGGACACACCGGCGTGGAACACGTTCTTTTCGGCAGCACGGCCGAGAAGATCGTCCGCAAGGCGCCCTGTCCAGTTCTCGTCGTCCGTTCCGAAGAGAGAGATTTCGTCGACGAGCGCGTATAGGGTTTCATAATAATTTTTTGGGATCTATCTGTGTCGCAGACGCGCAGAGAGTTTGTCAAGAATTCGGCCCTCGTGGCCGGTACATCGATTCTGGCGGGTCGATCGCCGGAAGCGCTGGCGAAAACATACCTTGACGCGGCATCGTCCGACCGATTGAAGCTTACCTTTTCGCCCTACACCCTCGAACTCAAGCATGTCTTTACGCTCGCGACGAGTTCTCGTTCGACGACGCCCGTCGTCCTTACGCAAATTTCATACGGCGCGTTGACGGGGTACGGCGAAGCGTCGATGCCCCCGTATCTCAGCGAATCGCAGGAGAGCGCCTCCGCATTCCTTTCTCGGGTTCATCTCGAAAAATATGACAACCCGTTCGAGCTCGAGACCATTCTTGGCGACGTCGATGCGATCGCTTCTGAAAACCCCGCGGCAAAAGCCTCGGTCGATATCGCGCTGCACGACCTCCTCGGAAAGATCATGCGCCAGCCCTGGTATAATATCTGGGGACTTGCAAAAGACAAGACTCCGTACACGTCGTTCACCATCGGCATCGATACTCCCGAAGTTGTCCGTCAAAAGGTGAAGGAGGCGGCCGAATTCAAAATTCTCAAAGTGAAATTAGGGCGCGATACCGACAAGGAAATGATCGAGACCATCCGTTCGGTCACCGATAAGCCGTTATGCGTCGACGTGAATCAGGGATGGAAGGACAAAGAGTTTGCGCTCGAAATGGCGCATTGGTTGAAAGACAGGGGAGTGGTGTTCGTCGAACAGCCGATGCCGAAGTCATGGTTTGATGAGCATGCGTGGCTCACCGAGCGAAGCCCTCTTCCTATCATGGGCGACGAGGCGATCCAGCGTTTGGAGGATGTTCCGAGAGCTCACGGCGCATACTCCGGCATCAACGTGAAGCTGATGAAGTCGACGGGAATGAGGGAAGCGTATAAGATGATCGTTCTTGCCCGTTCTCTGGGCCTTAAAGTGATGATCGGTTGCATGACCGAAACATCCTGCGCGATCTCAGCCGCCTCGAATCTTTCGCCGCTGGCAGATTGGGCCGACCTCGACGGAGCGCTTCTTACCAAGAACGATCCCTTCGAAGGGATGAAAGTGATCGACGGGAAGATCACTCTGCAGGATTGGCCGGGGATCGGCGTCAAAAAAATATAAACCGCTCGAGCACTCTCAGAGAAAAAGCTTTACACAAAAGTTCTCAATCTAAAAATGAATTCGCTTCCTACCCTCCGCCGGGCCGGCCACAACCTGGCCAACGCAGTGAAAAGACGCCCGGCGATCCTCACTGCAAATATTTTACTGACGCAAAAGTGCGTACAGAATTGCCTTCAATGTTCCATCCCAACGAATGCCTCCGACCACTCGACAATGTCCATGGATGAATTTAAGCTCATCGTCGACACTCTGGAGCGTTACGGCACACAGGTGTTGACGCTCTCCGGGGGAGATCCGATGCTTCATCCCCATCTCGACGAATGTATCCGGTATGCGGTGAGCAAGAGGTTTGCGAGAGTGCATCTTCTCACGACCCTGTATGCGTCCGAACGGGTAGTGATGAAGACCCTCGATGCCGCGTTCGCTGCAGGCATCTCCATCGGAATTTCGTTCGACGGTTTCGGCGAAGAGGTCGATGCGATCCGCGGGGCAAAAGATGTTTCTCGCGTCGTCATGCGGAGCATGGAACTCTTGGCGGCTGAAAACGCAAAGAGACCTTCGCCGATGCAGGTGGGCGTAAACGTCGTCATCAGCCGGCTCAACCTTCATCAGATCCCCGCTATTCTCCGCTACCTTGAACCGTTCGGCTGGTGGACCGACGTCGATATTTATCGCTGGCAAGCGACGAATCAACGGGAAGAGGACAGATTAAAGCTGACCGATTCGCCGGAGCTGCGCGCCGTTCTCGAGATCGTTAAACAATCGCCTATCGTTTTTACGCCCGACTGGCTCATAGACGGTTTCCCCGATTATCTCTCCGGAAATTTTCACAAGTACTGTCCGTATCTCGATTCACCGACCATCGGCAGTAAATTTTTTATTAACCCGGACGGAGGAGTCAAAGTGTGTATCGGCGACGAGTGCGGCAACCTTCTCCGACAAAGCCCCGAGGAGTTATTCGCCTCAGCAGGCTGGGCGGAACGTGTTACAGATTTTGAAAAATGCGCCGGCTGCTGGAATACATGTTACACGACGCGGTCGAAAGCGATATGGCATACGAATGCGAAGAAGTGGAAATCATATTGGCGGATTGCACACAACGAACAATCAAACTTCCGGGCGGCGCGCTAAAATAAAAACGACGGACGGACACACCGAAAGAGAAATGAAAAATCACAACTCGAACTATCACTACCTTGGAGATGTGCGGCGATGGCCTTCTTCGACAAATTTTTCACTCAAAACTCTTCGGACCCCGCGGCAAGCTATGAGAAAGGAAAGGCAGAACTTCTTGCCGGACATTTCAGGAATGCGGTCGAACATTTCAATAATGTGTTGAAAGTCAATCCGGGTAACGTTGCCGCTCTCCTCGACAGGGGAAAGGCCTTTACCGAATTGAAAAGTTTTAAAGCGGCGCTTGTGGATTTGGACAAGGTCATTGCATTCCAGCCGACGAACGCCGTTGCCTATCAGCGGCGCGCAAAAGTGAAAGACAATCTTAAAGATTATTCCGGCGCGGTGAGGGATCTCGACGCGGCGGTGAAGCTTCAGCCCGATTTTGCGATCGCATACTACGAACGGGCCCTCATCAAAGTGATGGCAATGAAAGACAATAAAGGAGCGTACAACGATTTTAGCAGGGCGGGCGAATTAGGTCTTTCCATTGCGTATGAAGCGATGGGACAATTCTTAAACGAATGAGAGTCTTTGATAAGGGAAAGCGTGGTCTGTCCGGGGCTCACCTCGAGAAGCAAAATCGCCCGTTGCCGAAATATCCTTGCAATTCCACCGATTCTTCGTTACATTTTGACTGACGACAGGGCGTCAACCTCACGACAGTCGTCTGCGCTCGTAACGTCATTCCGCGAGAAATGCGGGATTTCGGATTCGCAAGAGTCACCGAAACTGTGATTGCGCTCGTAGCTCAATCCCGCGAAAAGATCGGGATTTCGCATTCGCAAAGACTACGGAAATTGTGATTGCGCTCGTAGCTCAACTGGATAGAGCGTCAGCCTCCGAAGCTGAAGGTTTCGGGTTCGACTCCCGACGAGCGTACATTAATTACACATTCGACACAATTAATTTTTTAAGAACATGCTGCGCGCCAAGAAAAAAATTTCAAAAAGGGTCATCAAGGAAGACACGCTTGTCACGACGTACTTTAAGGCTCAGACGTGGTACGATGAGAATAAAAAGCGGATCTCGGCGGTAGGCGGAGTGCTTATCGTCGCGGCGCTCGCTCTTTGGTTTTATTCCAACAATATGCGCGAGGGCAACGAACGCGCAACGACCGATCTCGCAAAGGTCTATTCATTCTACGACAACGGACAATATCTCATCGCCATCAACGGCATTCCTGAAAGGAATATCGCCGGACTCCAATCGATCGTCGACAACTACGGGAGCACGGCCACGGGAAACCTGGCAAAATTTTATCTCGCCGATTCTTATTACAATACGCAGGACTATGATAAGGCGCTCAAGTATTTCAACGATTTCAGTGGGAACAGCAGTCTGCTTCAGAACTCTGCGACTGCCGGGATCGCCGCATGTTATGAAGCGAAGGGGGAATACAAAAAAGCCGCGGAGAATTATGAGAAAGCCGGCTTAGAAAACAGCGACGACCCAAATGCAGCGGACAATCTTGTGAACGCCGCGCGCGATTACGCTAAGAGCGGCGACAAAGACAGAGCCATAGATCTGCTGAAAAGAGTGAAGAAAGATTATCCCACATCGACTGCCGCGCGCGACGTCGATCGTTACATCGCCGAAGTGAGCGCCTGAGAACGGCTGCTCCACTTGATATAGTGGGAATCGATATTTATATTCACTCCGCTTGAGATGAGGTCCGATAGTACTGCAATCTTCAATTTAGTGAACCCTTCATGATCACCGACTTCGGCAGAATTCTTATTTTCCTTCTCATCGGCGCGGTGTTTACCGCCGGCGGACTCATCGGCTCATGGGTTCTCCGTCCGAGGCGGCCGTATCCCGGCAAGCTTTCGACGTATGAGTGCGGCGAAGAGCCGATCGGAACTCCGTGGGTGAAATTCAACATCCGTTTCTACGTCGTCGCGCTCATCTTTATCGTGTTCGACGTCGAAGTAGTTTTTCTTTTTCCGTGGGCGCTTGTCTTTAAAGAACTCGGAATGTTTGCGTTCATCGAGATGGCCGTGTTCCTGACCATCTTGTTGGTCGGTTATGCATACGTATGGGTCAAGGGCGATCTCGATTGGGACAAACCGTCGCCGAAAATTTCGCGGTACGTCAAAGGTGTAGGCGTCGTTTCCGAGGAAACGACTGAAGCGAATCAACACGTAGCGGCATAGGAATCGTCAATGGGACTTCTCGACAGCCAGTTCGACAACAGCAACATCGTCATCACTTCGCTCGATAATCTCCTTAATTGGGCGCGCCTTTCTTCCCTCTGGCAAATGCAATTCGGCCTCGCTTGCTGCGCTATCGAAATGATGGCCGCCTCCGCATCCAACTTCGACATGATGCGATTCGGCGTCATCCCGCGGGCGACGCCGAGGCAATGCGACGTCATGATCGTTTCGGGGACCGTCACGCTGAAAATGGCGAGCCGCATCAAGAGACTCTACGACCAGATGTCCGAGCCGCGCTATGTGATCTCGATGGGAAGCTGCTCGAATTGCGGCGGCCCGTACTGGGAACACGGCTACCACGTGCTCAAAGGCGTCGACCGCGTGATCCCCGTCGACGTCTACGTTCCCGGCTGCCCGCCGCGTCCCGAGGCCCTCATCGAGGGGCTGATGAAGCTGCAGGAAAAAGTGAGAAATGAAAGTCTCGCCAAGAAAAAAATCGCGTAACCCAGAGCCCGAAGAAAAGAAGGCATGACTCCTCAGGAAATTCTAGACAAACTCACCGCGAAATTCTCCGGCGTCGCCGGTATCGAAGCGAAGCTCGATAATTCAATCGACCCTTACATCAAAGTTTCCCCCGACCACATTCTGGAAGTTGCCAAATTTCTTCGGGACGACGAGGAGACTCAGTTCGATTATTTATCGTGCCTGTCGGGGCTCGACCTCAAGGGGAAATTGGGGGTCGTCTACAACCTTTTTTCAATGGCCAAAAAGCATAAGATCGCGCTCCGCGTAGAAGCGCCGACGGAAAATCCGACCGTCCAGTCTGTCGAATCGATCTGGAAGACCGCCAACTGGCATGAACGCGAAGCGTTCGACCTCTTCGGCATCAACTTCACAGGCCATTCGGATTTGCGCCGCATCCTTCTTCCGTACGATTGGGAGGGATATCCTCTGCGGAAAGATTATCAGGTTCCCGAGTACTATAACGGAATGAAAGTTCCCTATTAAAGACCGCATGGCTGAAACCATCATAGCGCCCCCGAAGACGTCGAGCGGACGGTCTCTCCGTACCGAGGAGATGATCATCAACATGGGACCGCAGCACCCTTCTACTCACGGCGTGCTGCGTCTTGAGCTTGTCGTCGACGGAGAAATTGTCGTCGACGTCACGCCCCATATCGGCTACCTTCACCGCTGCTTTGAAAAGCACTGCGAACATATGACGAACTACCAGCAGGTAATTCCTTATGTCGACAGGATGGATTATGTCTGCTCCATGAACAACGAGTTCGCGTTCGTCGTCGCCGCAGAACGGCTTCTCAAAATTCAGGTGCCGGAGCGCGTCGAATATATCCGCGTGATCATGGCGGAGCTGCAACGGATCGCGAGCCATCTTATTGCGGTCGGGACATACGGCATCGACATCGGCGCGTTCACGCCGTTCCTCTATTGTTTCCGCGATCGTGAAAGAATTCTCGACCTGTTCGAAATGACCTGCGGCGCGCGCCTGCTCTATAATTACATGTGGATCGGCGGGCTCTCGCACGACATTCCCGCGGACTTCATTCCGCGCGCGAAAGAATTCTGCAAATATTTCAAAGCGCAGATACGCGACTTCAACAACTTACTGACGTACAATGAGATATTTGTCAAGCGGACCGCCAACGCCGGGGTTCTGCCGCCGGAAGTTGCGTTGAACTATGCATGCAGCGGTCCGATGCTCCGCGGCTCCGGAGTGAATTGGGACTTGCGGCGAGACGACCCGTACTCGATCTACAATAAATTCGAATGGGATGTCGCGGTTGGAAAAGGGGAGATGGGACCGGTCGGAAGCTGCTGGGACCGGCATATCGTCCGCATGAAAGAAATGGAGCAAAGTCTTCGGATCATCGAGCAGGCGCTCGATCAGATCCCGGAAGGCGACGTTCAATCGGCGATCCCGAAACGCATTCGCCCGAACCCCGGCGACGTGTACGCCCGGACTGAATCGCCGAGAGGCGAGCTGGGATTTTACATCGTGAGCGATGGTACGGCGACCCCGTACCGGATCAAGGCGCGCTCTCCCGGTTTCGTCAACCTGAGCGTCATCAATGAAATTGCGCGGGGCGCCATGATCGCCGACCTCGTCGCTATTATCGGCAGCATCGATATCGTACTGGGCGAAGTCGACAGATGACAGTGAGCAATGAACAATTAACAATGAACAGGTCCCAATTGAAGCGGATCAGCTCTCCTTACGTTTTACTCCATACTCCTCACTCCTTACTGATTACCGGCCACTGAGCTAAATGGAACCGTTTCTTAAATCTCTGCTTGGCGATACGATTTGGGTTCAGGTCCTTATGGGAGTGCCGCCCCTCGTCTTCATCCTGGTCTACGCCCTCGTAGTGATCTACCTCGAGATGAAAGTCGCTGCGCACATGCAGGATCGAGTCGCATACATGCGCACGGGCTGGCATGGCACGCTTCAACCGATCGCGGACATGCTGAAGCTTCTTCAAAAGGAAGACACAATCCCAGCGGCCGCCGATAAGCTTCTCTTCATCATCGCGCCATACATCGTCTTCATCGGCACATATGCCGCCTTCGCAGCGCTCCCGTTCGGCAGCGCATTCATCGGCAGCGACATCAACATCGGCATTTTCTACATCGTTGCGATCTCTTCGCTCGTCGTCGTCGGTTTGTTGATGGCGGGCTGGGCGTCGAACAATAAATGGTCGTTGTTCGGTGCGCTCCGTTCGGCGGCCCAGATTGTGAGTTACGAGATCCCTTCGGCGTTTGCGATCCTCGGCGTCGTCATGGTCGCAGGGACAATGAGCTTGCAGGATCTCAGCGCGGTACAAGCGGGAGGCATCACACACTGGTTGATTTTAGGCGGCACGTTGCCCTTGAAGAAGAGGCTCATCACTATCCCGCTGATGGTCGTTTTATTTCTTGTCTATTATGTGTCGTCGATGGCAGAGGTGAACCGCACGCCCTTCGATATTCCCGAAGCGGAATCGGAGCTGGTCCAAGGGTACAACACAGAGTATAGCGGAATGAAGTTCGCCATTTTTTATCTCGCCGAATATGCAAACTTGTTTGCCGTCTCTGCGATCGCAACGGTCTTGTTCTTCGGAGGATGGACGAGTCCGTTCGCTTCGTTCATGACGGGTCCATGGTGGAGCGCATTCTGGTTCATTACGAAAGGCATGCTCTTCGTTTTGTTGAACATCTGGCTCCGCTGGACTCTTCCGCGCTTACGCGTAGACCAGTTGATGTATATGTCGTGGAAGGTGCTGACGCCGTTCGCTTTTGCCTGCGTGTTTGCGCTCGGACTCGTGTTGGTGTGGTGATGCGGAACATGGTATTGAGGAACGAATGAATCCTGTTTCAGAATATTTTGGCGATATCTATCGGGGCATCAAGACCGCAACGGTCGGGATGCGCATCACCTTCAAACATCTCTTTACAAAGGCGGTGACGATACAATACCCGACCGTGAAGATGAAGCTTCCCGAGCGGGCCCGGAACAGGCTCTACGTCAACATGGACGATTGTATCGGCTGCGACCAATGTTCGATGGCATGCCCGGTCGACTGCATTTATATAGAGACGATTAAATCGACCCCGGAAGATAATCTCGGAACGACGTCGACGGGACAAAAGAAACGCCTTCACGTTCCCGTGTTCGACATCGATATCGCAAAGTGCTGCTACTGCGGACTGTGCGTTTACCCGTGTCCCACCGAGTGCATCAAGATGACGGACGTCTACGAATTTTCGGAATTCGACCGCCACAACCTCATCTATAGTTTCAGCACGATGTCCCCCGCGGAGATCGAAACGGCCCGCGTGAAAGCTAAGAAAATGGAAGAAGAGGCCGCGGCGAAAAAAGCGGCCGCCGCAGCGGCGGCAAAAGCAGCCGCCGAAGCAAAAGCAGCGGCGCAGGCGCAGCAGCCACAGCCGCCAACCGATCCACAGCAAAAGCCGGAATAAGCATGTCGCAACTCTCATCTCTCCAGCTTTTTGACGTAGTCTTTTACATCTTCGCGCTTCTCACCGTTGTCTCGGCGGGAATCGTTGTCTTCTCCAAGAACATCGTCCGTTCCGCATTCTCGCTCATGTTCACTTTCTTCGGTGTGGCAGGGCTGTATGTCATGCTTGACGCCGATTTCATCGCTGTGACGCAAGTACTCGTCTACGTCGGCGGCATTCTCGTCCTGATCCTTTTTGGAGTGATGCTCACGACAAGGGTCATTAACGTTGAAATGAAAGCGGGGACGCTTCACTCTATTCCTGCATCGATCCTTGTCGCCGTTCTTGTCGGAACGCTCTGCGGCGTCTTTTGGCTTACGGATTGGATCACACCTGTAGTGAACAATTCAGCAGCGCCTGCAAGCACGGCGCCCGATATTGGAAGAGCGCTGATGACGACGTACCTGTTGCCGTTTGAGGTTGCATCCGTCGTTCTCCTTGTTGCGATGCTCGGCGCCGCAATGATTGCGCGTCGTGAGCGGAAGCGAAGTGGGTGAGTGGGCGGGTTGGGTTATAAGTCTTACGTTATACGTTTTACGTAAAACTTATAACGTAAAACGTAAAACGTAAAAAAACATTCTACCGAATACTCGAACTCCATGTCGATACACGTCTCACTGGTCCACTTCCTGTTCATCAGCGCGATCCTTTTTTCGCTCGGCGTCTACGCCGTTATGACGCGCAAGAACGCGATCATGGTGTTGATGGGAATCGAATTGATCCTCAACTCGGCGAACATCAATTTTATCGCGTTCGGCCATTACAGCGGGCTCAACATGGACGGGCAGATGGCGTCGATCTTTGTCATCATCCTCGCTGCATGCGAAGCGGCGGTGGCATTGGCCATTGTGCTCAACATCTATCAGCAGTTCAACACCGTCAACGTGGACGAAGTCCATTCGTTGAAAGACTAATTGCGCGCTAGCGGTATAGCGCTCTTCGGAATTCTTATGATAACACTCCAGGTATGACTCAGGAATTGTTACTACAACTCGCGACGATGATTCTCCTCCTTCCTCTCGCGAGTTTCGTCCTCCTCATTTTTTGGGGAAAGAAACTTCCGCGACAGGGAGATGCCATTGCGACGTCGATCCTTGGCGTTGCGCTTCTCACCGCAGTGACGATCCTCCTTGCTAAGCTGACGTTGTACCATGACGATGTTCTCAATTTTACATTCACGTGGGTCGACTTCAACAATGTTGCTGGCATCGGTCCGCTAAAACTCGACCTCGGCATCATGATCGATAACCTTACGGCGATCATGCTCGTCGTCGTTACGCTCATCAGTTTTCTCGTCCATCTCTTTTCGACCTCGTATATGACCGGCGATGTGCGCTATTCCCGGTATTTTGCGTACCTCGGTTTCTTTTCCTTTTCGATGCTCGGCATCGTCATTACGAACAATTTTTTCACGATGTATGTGTTCTGGGAGCTCGTCGGCATCAGTTCGTACTTGCTCATCGGGCATTGGTATGAAAAAAAATCTGCGGCGGACGCGTCGAAGAAAGCGTTCATCGTCAACCGCGTCGGCGACATTGGGATGTTCATCGGCATAAACATCCTCTGGGCAAATTTCCACACGCTGACCTTCGAACAGATCTTTTCGGCGATCGCTGCCGGCCACGTTCCGTTTGACAGCAACCCGTGGCTGACCGCCGCCGGCATCCTCATCTTTTGCGGAGCGATAGGAAAGTCCGCTCAATTCCCGCTTCATGTATGGCTTCCCGATGCGATGGAAGGTCCAACGCCCGTCAGCGCGTTGATCCATGCCGCCACGATGGTGGCCGCCGGAGTGTTCCTTATCGCGCGCACATTTCCCATGCTGACCGCCGATGCGCTCGTTTTTATCGCGTACATCGGGGCGATCACCGCGTTCATCTCCGCGACAATCGCCATTACGCAAAACGACATTAAAAAAGTGCTGGCCTATTCGACCGTGAGCCAGCTCGGATATATGGTGATGGGACTAGGTGTTGGGGCGTACACGGCCGGATTTTTTCATCTCGTCACACACGCAGCGTTCAAAGCAGGCCTCTTCCTCGGCTCCGGTTCGGTTATCCACGCAATGCACAACGCGCTCCATCATCAAGGCGATCATCATACCGACGCACAGGATATCCGCAATATGGGAGGATTGAGAAAGAAGATGCCGATCACGTTCTGGGCATTCGTCGTCTACGCTCTTGCAATTTCCGGGATTCCTCTCACATCGGGCTTCTTAAGCAAAGATGAGATCCTCGCCGGTTCGCTCGCGTTCGGAAACCTTACGGGGCACATGCTTATTCCCGTTATCGGTTTTCTCGTCGCCGGCTTGACGTCGTTCTATATGTTCCGTCTCGTCATCCTCACATTTCTCGGAGAACATAAAGATCCGTCGCGGTTCGAACATGTCCATGAATCCCCAAAGCCGATGACGATCCCGCTTATCGTTCTCGCATGCCTTTCGTTCTTCGCATTCTATAGTTTTAATCCGTTCGGCGCCTCGAGCGGATGGTTCTTCCACGCAGTGGAACGTCCGATGACCGTCGTACCGAATGCAGTGGCGGCCGCTTCGAACCAAATGTTCGAGGAGGCACTTCACGATGTCCATTACACGGCAATGTATCTCTCACTATCCCTTGCAGGCCTCGGGATACTGTTCGCGTTCGCAACCTATTATTGGAAACGGATCAACGCAGATGCGATCGCAAAGGCGATCGCTCCGGTCCATGCATTTCTTGTCAACAAGTGGTATTTCGACGAGCTCTACCAGGCGACGGCAGTGGCGGGAACGGTCGGACTTTCGCGTGTGCTCGCATGGTTTGACAGCACAGTGATCGATGGTACGGTAAACGGAGTCGCCTCCGTAACGCGCATGGTCTCCTTTGCGAGCGGCAAATTCGATAACATTGTCGTCGACGGGTTCGTCAACTTTGTCGCGTACCTCGCCGGATTTTTCGGCCTCGTGCTTCGCAAGGTCCAGACAGGCCGCGTGCAAACGTATATCGCTTTTGTGTTAACCGGCGTAGTGATATTCTTTTTCCTTTATCGCGCCGTGTAGCTTAGGTTTCGCAAAACAAACTATCGGGATTTTTCATTATGACATCTACGATTCTCAACGTCGGCGTTCTCACGTGGATCACGTTCCTTCCGATCGTCGGAATGGTCGTTGTGCTTCTCTTGCCGAAGGACAACAAAACGGCCATGAGGTGGACATCCCTTGTCGTCACAGTGCTGCAGATGGTGCTTGCGGGAGTCATTTATGCGCACTTCGACCGCAGTCTGGCGGGCATCAATAATGCCGACACGATGCAATTCAAAGAGCTCTTTTCGTGGATCGATATTAAAAGCGTTTCGTGGTTCGGGAGGATCCACATCGATTATTTTGTCGGCATCGACGGCATCAGCGCGCCGATGGTCATCCTGACGGCGTTGATTTCCTTCGTCGCTATCATCGCATCGTGGAATATCGAGAAATCGGTCAAAGGATACTTCGCCCTGCTTCTTCTCCTCGATACCGGCATGATGGGAGTTTTTGTCGCTCTCGATTTTTTCCTTTTCTACGTCTTCTGGGAAGTGATGCTTCTCCCGATGTATTTCCTCATCGGCATCTGGGGCGGCCCGCGGCGAGAATACGCGGCGATCAAGTTCTTCATCTACACGCTCTTCGGCTCGGTGCTGATGCTCCTCGCGCTTCTCGCGTTGTACTTCAGCGTCAGCGTCGTCGACCCCTCGACCGGCGAAAAGATCCACACGTTCAACATGCTCGCGATGATGAACCCGGCAAACTTCGAACCCGGCTCCATCCTTGCAGGGCTCAACACGTACTGGCGTTATGTCGCTTACATTGCGCTGTTCATCGGCTTCGCGATCAAAGTGCCCCTCTTTCCGTTCCACACGTGGCTTCCCGACGCTCACGTCGAAGCGCCGACCGCGATCAGCGTTATCCTTGCAGGAGTGCTCCTGAAGATGGGAACCTACGGGCTTATTCGGGTGGCGTTCCCGATCTTTCCGGACGCGGCGATGCACTATTTATATCCGCTCGCGTTTATCGGATTCATCAACATCGTCTACGGCGCCCTCTGTGCGATGGCGCAGAAGGATTTTAAAAAGTTGATAGCGTATTCGTCCATAAGCCACATGGGCGTCGTCATCCTCGGCATGACAGCGATGAACACGCAGGGAATGATGGGGGCGGTATTTCAGATGTTCAATCACGGAACGATCACCGCGATGCTCTTCTTGATCGTCGGTGTCATCTACGACCGTGCGCACACGCGCGGGATCGACGACTTCGGCGGACTCATGAATCAAATGCCGAAATACTCGGCGATCATGGTCATCGCATTTTTCGCGGCCCTCGGTCTGCCGGGTCTCAGCGGGTTTATTTCCGAAGCATTCTCGTTCCTCGGCGCGTTCCAAACGTATCGCTGGCTCACCATCGCCTCGACGCTGGGCATCGTCCTGACGGCTGCCTACATGCTTTGGACGCTGCAGAGAGTTTTTCTCGGTACGCTTCCCGACAAGTGGAAAAATCTCCCGGACATCAACGGCCGCGAGCTTGTCGCGCTGGTCCCTCTTGCCATCATCGTGATCATCCTCGGCATCTACCCGGCGTTCATGCTCAACATGATGAACGCCTCGGCAAATTATCTTGTAGATTTCGTTCGCGGCGGAGCCGGACTTGCGCTCCTCGGACGATAATTTCATCGTGAAAGAAAAGACATTGCATGCTTGATCAAATCCTACAAAGTTTAGGTTACGTCCGTCCCGAGTTCGCGCTCGTGTTCACCTTCCTGAGCGCCATCGTCGCGGACCTCGTGACGAAGCGAAAAGCGATCGTCGCCGGGATTGTCCTCGGAGGATTTGCCGCGACCGCATACTATGTGTTCGACGAGATCGGCGTGAGCGTATCGACGTTCAACAACATGCTGGCCGTCGACCCGTTCGCCGTCTTTTTCAAGTTCGTCGTTATCGGCAGCAGCATTCTCATCGTGATGTTTTCGCTCACGTCGAATGAAGTCAACGGCTCGGAACGCCGCCTTGGGGAATATTACGCGCTGCTTGCCGCGATGACGACAGGAATGTTTTTGATGGTCGGTTCTTCGAACTTGCTCATGATGTATCTCTCGCTGGAACTCACAAGCATCAGCTCATACATCCTTGCCGGATTTACAAAGGAAGCGCCCGACTCCGCGGAAGCGTCGCTCAAGTACGTCATTTACGGCGCGTTGTCGTCGGGATTCATGCTCTACGGCATCTCGATCGTGTACGGCCTCACCGGTTCTCTCGATATTTATTCTATAAATCAGGCATTGGCGAGCGGAAATGTCAGCAGGATAGCGTTGCTGATCGGCGGGATTCTCGCCGTTGCGGGATTCGGTTACAAGATCTCAGCGGTGCCGTTCCATTTTTGGACGCCGGATGTGTACGAAGGAGCTCCGGTAACGATCACGGCGTATCTTTCCGTTGCGTCGAAAGCGGCCGGCTTCGCTATGCTTATGCGTTTTCTCAAAGTGACGTTTATCGATTCGTCGATTCTGAACCTGCCGCTCGGCACATGGGGAACGATCAAAGGGTTTGAACTCACGAACATCATTATCATCATCGCCGTTTTGACGATGACGTTGGGCAATCTCGTTGCGATCTGGCAGGACAATGTGAAGCGGCTCCTTGCGTACTCGAGCATCGCTCACGCCGGCTACATGCTCCTCGGCCTCGTCGTGCTTGGAAACGACGGATATGCCGCGACGATGATTTACTTCGTCGTCTATTTGTTCATGAACCTCGGAGCGTTCTACGTCGTCATGTTAGTGTCGAATAAAACGGGGAGCGAGGATATTCAGGATTATAAAGGCCTCGGCTCGCGCGCGCCCCTCCTCGCCGTTGCAATGGCGATCTTCCTCGTCTCGCTCACCGGCTTACCGCCGACCGCGGGGTTTGTCGGAAAACTGTATCTTTTTGCGGCGCTCATCCGGGCAAAATTTATTTGGCTGGCCATCGTTGGAGTGCTGAACAGCGTGATCTCTCTTTATTATTATGTCAGGATTTTCCGCAACATGTTTCTCCGCGATGCCGATGGACATGCAGAGCCGCTCTCATTCGAAGCTTCGAACATCGTTCTCCTTCTCGTTCTCCTCGTCCCGACAATTGCCCTTGGGCTCTATTTCGGGCCATTAGTACAGTTTGCCCAGTCCTCCGTCGCAATGTTTGGAGTGAAGTAGTATTTCTTCGTCGTAAGCAGGATTTCGTCGACTAGGCATATTCCATTCTCATTTGCTCGATCTTTGTTTCCGTTGGCCGTTTTACGTCATACGTTTTGGACTTATGTTCGATGTAAAACGATAGCTCGATAATTGGGAACGCCGGGGGCTCACTAGCTGTTTTTTTTAAAACGGAAAAATCACACATAAAATTAACCTAGTATTATAAGGATCAATCGACCATGCGCAAAATATTTTTTCCGTTATCGATTCTTCTTTCTCTTGGGATCGTTCTCTTCTTGATAGTGGAAGTTGGTCATTCCCAAGAGCGCAACGGGACCAAATCCCCCGCACAAGCGGACAGTTTATTGACGGGCGAAGGGAGCGCCGGAAATTGGACTTCGGACGCTCCGGGTGTGATGCACCATCTGACGGTTGCTGACTTGCCAAAGCCGTACGCAACGACGTCCGTCGACAGCGGCCCGAGACTTGTCGCGCGCCCTGCAAACGCACGGCTTCGCGTTCCTGCCGGGTTTAAGGTTAATGAATTTCTCACGGGGCTTGATAACCCTCGCCTCATTCGCACTGCTCCAAACGGAGATATCTTTATCGCTGAAAGCCGTCCAGGGAGGGTGCGAGTTCTTCGCGCCGCAGATGGCGCAGACCATCCGGAGGTCAATCAGGTTTTTGTTTCGGATCTTGACAGGCCGTTCGGCATTGCGTTTTATCCTCCGGGCCCGAACCCGAAATACATTTACATCTGCAACACGGGCTCCGTGATCCGATTCCCGTATGGATCCGGCGACCTCAAACCTCGCGGTCCGCAAGAGATGATTGTTCCCGATATTCCCGGCGGCGGATTGCTTCGCGGCGGCGGACACTGGACGCGCGATATCGCCTTTTCCAACGATGGAAAGAAAATGTTTATTTCCGTCGGCTCTCATTCGAACGATTATGAGAACCCGGACGAGAACGAAGTACATCGCGCTGACATTCTGGAATATAACCCCGATGGATTAGGGTTCCGCATTTTTGCTTCCGGCATTCGCAATGCTGTAGGGATCGCAATTGACCCGGTGACCGGCGACCTTTGGGGGTCGGTGAATGAGCGCGATCGTTTAGGCGACGATCTGGTGCCGGACTATATCACGCGGATCAAGGACGGCGGTTTCTACGGGTGGCCTTGGTACTACATGGGCTCGAACCAGGATCCGCGCCATCCGGGTGAGCATCCGGAATTGCTCGGAAAGGTTTTGGTCCCGGATGTTCTTCTTCAATCACATTCGGCGTCGCTTGAGATGACGTTCTACACGGGCAGGCAATTCCCGAAAGAGTACGACAACGATGCGTTTGCCTGTGAACACGGCTCCTGGAACCGCGCGCGTCGCACCGGCTACAAAGTGATCCGCGTTCCGTTGCACAACGGAGTGCCCACGGGCGAGTACCAAGACTTCATGACGGGCTTTGTTACGCCGGATGGAAATGTGTGGGGAAGGCCGGTGGGAATTACCGTAGCAAGAGACGGCGCGCTTCTCGTGACGGACGACGGCGAGAATGTGATCTGGCGAATTTCGTACGTTGGGAAGTAAGGGCTTCGAGAACCCTTCTCGTATTTGGTCCTAAATCTTTTTCTTTGTTCTCCACCATCCCGCTAATGCTGGGCCGCTAAGGTTATGCCACACGCTGAAAATTGCCGATGGCAGCGCAACGGCACTTTCGGTAAAGTGTTGTACTGCCAAAGCCACACCGAGACCTGAATTTTGCATCCCCACCTCGATCGCAACCGTGCGCGCTTCCTTCTCCGTCAGCCGAAACCCGCGTGCGCACCAATATCCTAAAGAATATCCTGTGAGATTATGGAGCGCGACTGCGAAGATCACAACCGCGCCCGATCGGAAAATAAGAGCTCGGTTCAACGCTACGACGCATGCGACGATGAGGACAATCATCGTTACCGACAGCGAAGGAAAAAAGGGAAGGATCCTCCTGGTCACTTTCGAAGCGTAGCGGTTGATCAACACTCCGAGAAGTACCGGCCCGACAATGACCTGGACGATTGTGAGAAATAACCCGCCGATGTCGACATGGACGTACGTTCCTGCAAGCAGCCATATGAACATGGGAGTAAGAACGACTGCCAGGAGAGTTGTCACAGATGTGAGCGTGACCGAAAGCGCGACATCGGCTTCTGCAAGGTATGCAATAACGTTCGATGCCGTTCCTCCGGGGCAGGAGCCGACGACGATGATCCCGGCGCTAAGCGCTGGATCAAAACCGAAGACGCGGGCGATGACGAATGCGGCGAAAGGCATAATAATAAATTGGGCGCTTACGCCAACCGCCACTGCCGTCGGCCTCTGCATGACTCGACGGAAATCCCCAAGAGTAAGCGTCATCCCCATTCCGAGCATAATAAGCCCCAGCCCCGGCGTTATGAGATCGCGGAACCAGATAAACAACGAGGGAACGGCCATTGCAAGGATGAAAAAGAGCAGCACCCAGATGACAAATGGCCGTACGATAAACCGGTCAAGCATATCTTTTCAAGCCGAATTGGTTCGACTGATCATCACACAACGCCGGTTGAGTTCTTCGTCCCATTCCATTGAACAAGGCCGAGTACTATTAAGATCGTCCCAATTCCCCCGATGATAAGCTGCAGCGGATTAAAAACCTGAAGCATGAGTACTTGGGCGACGATCCAACCGACGATTGTACATCCGATGATGGTGACAAAAAAAGGATAGTTGGTCACTCTGAAGAAGGAGACGGCGGCAACTGCAAGACTTCCGCACCCGATGACGACCAAAAGAATAAGTCCGGGAATAAAATAGTCTGTAAATGGGGTGTGGGCAAGCCATGAGACGGGCATCTGCAGATCATTTCCCGACGGATCGTGGACGAACGAAAGTCCGCCGAGGCAGGCTGCAACGCCGTTGAACGCGAGCAAGACGATCGACGACCACCGCAACGCGTTCATCATGCCCGTCCGGCTTTTTTCCCCAGCATTTTTTCAACGATGATCCTGATCCCGTCGAGCACGAGTGTCGGTTCATGCTTATTGATGATCTTTGAATGTTTCATCATCAATTCGGAAAATCCCCCCGTCGCTATCACGGTAGGATAATCGTCGATCTCTTTTGAAATCCGGCGAATCATTGTTTCCATTGAATCGAGCGCTCCGTAGAGGATGCCGGATTGCATGCTGCCGACGGTATTTTTTCCTATGACAGTCTTTGGAAAATGGATATCGATCTTTGGCAGTTTCGCCGCGCGCCGGTGGAGCTCGCCCGCAGAGGTCTCGATGCCGGGAGCGATGACGCCTCCGAGATATTCGCCGCTTTTTGAGATCACATCGAATGTTGTCGCAGTTCCAAAGTCGACGATGATAAGCGGGCCCTTATATTTTGCGTATCCCGCCACTGCATTGCAGAGCCTGTCCGCTCCGACAGACGCCGGGTCGTCGTACAAGACTTTTATTCCGAGAGGGAGCGATGAGGAGACGACGATGGGGTCGACCTTAAGATATTTTTTTGACATCCGTTCCATGACATCCGTCAGGTTCGGAACGACCGAAGAGATCCCGAACGCGTTGATCTTCTTGAGCGAGATCGAAGCGTCATCGCAGAATGTTTTGACGAGTGCGCCGAATTCATCCTCGGTCCGCGTGACAAAACTAGTGACTCTCCAATCGCCAAGGAGTTTCTTTTTGTCGTAGATCCCAAAGACGGTATGCGTGTTCCCGATGTCGGCGGCTAGTATCATGGATGGTGCTCTGAGTTATGAGAGTGAGTTGTGTGTCGAGAATAAGGTTAAGGTCGAAATTGAGGTTTAGAGAAAAAGCAAGTCGGTCTTTTCTCGAAAACTCATGATCCGAGCGTCACATCGCCGGCAAGGACTTCCCGCCGACGACCTTTCGGATCCTCGATGACGAGAGCGCCCGTCGGCGCGACGTCTACGGCGATTGCCGTCGTAACAACATCGTGTTCTGTAAGCACAATGCGCGCGCCGAACATCGAGGTCCGTTGTTTCCACTCGTCGAGGAGTATCTGCGGAGAAAACTGGCGCAGCTGCTCTATGCGATGTTCGAGCTCTTCCAGAATAGCGCAAAGAAGGAGCGTTCTGTCGACCTCTCGCGCCCCTTCCTGGCGAAGCGACGTTGCGGTATTCCGGATCTCTTCGGGGAATTCCGTTTGGTTGACGTTGACGCCTATTCCGAGGATGAGAGACGTCTCGTTTTCATTTTGAGAGGCGGCCTCGATCAACATCCCTGCCACTTTTTTCCGGCCGATGAGCAAATCGTTCGGCCATTTGCATTCGATTGAAGCAAGCGTAAGATGCTCGATCCCGTCGGCCGCCGCTAACGCAGCAGCAAATGGAAGGACGCGGATCCGTTCTTCGGCGAATGGAATCTTAAGAATGACGGAAAAAAGGAGGTTCTTTCCTTTTTGCGATTGCCATCGTCTTCCTTGCCGTCCTTTCCCGGCTGTTTGCTCTTCTGCCACGACAAGCGTCCCGTGAGGGCCGGCCGCTTCGTCGAGCGTTCGGGCGAACGTGTTCGTCGAATCTATCGTTTCGAAAGAATAAATTTTTTTCCCCAGGGAACGCGTTTGCAAGGAATCCAATATGTGCTGAACGTCCATCACCTATCGGGTGAAAAAGGAGATGTCGATTTTTCTGCATCGAGCGCCGGCCGATTGGGCGCGTTGGCAATTTTCCAACCGGTATAAAAGATCAAACGAGCGCGCTTTGTGTAAACGCCGAAATTTATTTTCTCGATTCTGTCCGTGGGCTTGTGATAATCCGGGTGCTCTCCGTCAAAATAAAAAATAATAGGGACATTCTTCCGCGCAAAGTTGTAATGATCGCTGCGGCGGTAGTATTGATGAGGGTCGGACTCGTCGTCGAATGTGTAATCGAGGTGAAGGTTTTCGCTCTCTTCATTTGCGACTTTGCTTATTGAATCTAATTGCATGCTCAGCTTATCCGAGCCGATGACGTAGACGTAATTTGTGTCGTTCACCTTTTCATGCTGCGGATCGAATCGCCCGATCATGTCGGCATTAAGATCGGTAACGGTCTGAGACAGGGGAATTGCGGGGTGATCCGTGTAGTAGAGCGATCCCAGCAATCCCTTTTCTTCCCCAGATACCGTCAGGAAGATGAGGCTCCGTTTCGGCCGTTCGGCCAGTGAAGCGAACGCATGCGCCATTTCGATGACGGAACATGTTCCGGAACCGTCGTCGTCGGCGCCGTAATAAATTTCGCCGGTGGCAACATTCTTTCCAAGATGGTCATAATGGGCGGAGAAGACGACGTATTCGTTTTTGAGCACAGAATCCGAGCCGGGGAGAATGCCGACGATATTTTCGGAAGTCACACTGTCGCATCGCATCTTGAGGTCGATCGTTACCCTTGCGTCTTTCAACGAAAACGGGTCCGGTTTTTTAGTGGAATCGATCTCGCGCTGCAACTCCTCGATCGTTTTTCCGGATGGCGTAAGGAGCTCGTCGGCGAGCTTTCGGCTAATCGAAAAGAGGGGAATGTCGTTCCGTGCGCGTCCCGGAATGGTGATCGCACCGCGTGTCAGATCGTCCATGCGTTCTTTGAACGCGTCTTCCATCGTTCTTCCCTTTGTATCCTCGACAACCAATACGGCCGCAGCGCCGCTTCGCTGGGCATAAACCCTTTTTGCCCCCGATGTGCCCGCGATAGGGTAGTCATGGAAGATGCTCGACGTATCTCCTTCGTCCGGAGTTCCGCGGAGAACGAGAACAATTTTACCCCGATAGTCTTTCGACGAATCGTATTCCGTGAACTGAAGCATCTTAGAGTTGATGCCGTATCCGACAAATTCGACTTCGCCGGAAATAACAGTGTCCCTCCCCGATGCAGAGGGGAAATAATCTTCCCCGAAATCAGTCCACGCTGTTGAGCTGCCTGATACTGTCGCCGCCAATCGGCTCGCTCGATCCACTGTAATATGCAAAAGAGGAAAATGCTGGAAAAATGTTCCGCTGTCTCCGGCAGGCAAAAGCCCCATCTGCTGAAACTGCGATGCGATATAATGCGCAGCGAGTTTTTGTCCCGGATACGATGTTTCTCGTCCTTCGAATTTTTCCGACGCAATAACGGCCAGTTGCTCCTTAAGACCGTCGGGAGTGATCGCTTTCATTCCTTCAAGGCCGGCGTTGAGAGGGTTTGCTGGGAATAGTTTGCAAGGCGAGAGCAGTATGAAAAATAGAACAGCTTGAAGAAGAAAGACGGGTCTTTTGATCATTAACATGTGTATGTATAAAACTGTAAAAAATTTTCGCATCAAAGTAATCAATTCCTGAAGGAAAAGTCAAGAATTCATTTGATTTGTCCATTCAGTCAACTTGACAAGGTATTCGGATTTTGTCAGGAATATTCAAAGAATGTCTGCCATCCTGACAACTTCTTCCTACGAGTGGATTCATGAATGCTTCAAAATAAGGCAAATTCGACAGATATGTCTGGCACGATGGTTGTGATTTTTATATTCACATATTGCAAACTGATAGCCTCTTTAACGAGGTTGAATCAAGAAAAGGAGCAGACACATGGCTGGAAAAATTATAGGAATTGACTTGGGGACAACGAATTCAGTTGTTGCCGTTATGGAAGGGAACGATCCTGTTGTGATCGCAAATGCGGAAGGAATGCGAACGACGCCGTCGGTAGTCGCTTTTGCAAAAAACGGCGAGCGATTAGTGGGACAGCCTGCGAAAAGACAGGCAGTAACAAATTCCCAGAACACCGTCTTCTCGATCAAAAGATTTATGGGAAGGTTTATGAACGAGGTGAGCGAGGAGATGAAACTCGTTCCCTATAAAGTAGTCACGGGCGAGAACAATACATCGCGCGTGCAGGTCGGAGACCGCGTCTATTCTCCGCCGGAGATCTCCGCGATGATTCTTCAAAAGATGAAGCAGACCGCCGAAGACTATCTCGGACAGAAAGTGACCGAGGCGGTCATCACGGTCCCGGCGTATTTTAATGATGCACAACGCCAGGCGACAAAAGAGGCGGGTGAAATTGCCGGATTGAATGTGCGCAGGATCATCAACGAGCCGACGGCTGCCGCACTCGCGTACGGCCTCGACAAGAAACACAAGGACAGCCGAATTGCGGTGTTCGACCTCGGCGGCGGAACATTCGATATTTCGATCCTTGAGCTTGGCGACGGAGTATTCGAGGTGAAATCGACCAACGGGGATACGCACCTCGGCGGCGATAACTTCGACCAACGACTCGTCGACTATATTGCCGATGAATTCAAGAAGACGGACGCTATCGACCTTCGCAAGGATCCGATGGCGCTCCAGCGTCTTCGTGAAGCGGCGGAAAAAGCGAAGATGGAGCTTTCACAGCTGAACCAGACCGAGATCAACCTTCCTTTTGTCACGGCCACGGCAGACGGTCCGAAGCATCTTAACCTCAGCCTGACACGCGCAAAGTTCGAACAGTTAGTGGATGATCTCATCAAGCGGTGTATTCCACCGGTGGAAAAGGCGATGAAGGATGCGAATCTTCAGCCGAGCCAGATCGACGAAGTGATCCTCGTCGGTGGAATGACGCGGGTACCGCGGGTACAACAACTCGTGAAAGATATTTTCGGGAAGGAAGGACACAAGGGAGTCAACCCGGATGAAGTCGTTGCCGTCGGCGCTGCCATTCAAGGCGGCGTTCTTTCGGGCGACGTTACCGACGTCCTCTTGCTCGATGTGACACCTCTTTCGCTCGGCATCGAAACACTCGGGAGCGTGATGACAAAGCTCATCGACGCGAATACAACCATCCCGACGCGCAAGAGCGAAGTCTTCAGCACGGCGTCCGATAGTCAGACATCGGTTGAGATCCACGTGTTGCAGGGCGAGCGGCCTTTAGCGACAGACAACCGGACGCTCGGTAAGTTCCATCTTGACGGCATTCCACCCGCACCGCGGGGCGTACCGCAAATCGAAGTCACGTTCGACATCGATGCGAACGGGATGCTTCATGTTCTCGCCAAGGACAAGGCGACAAACAAGGAACAGAGTATTCGCATCACCTCGTCTTCGGGGTTAAGCAAAGAAGAAGTCGAGAAGATGAAGAAAGATGCGCAAGCCCACGCAGCAGAGGATACAAAGAAAAAAGAAGAAATCGACCTGAAGAATCAGGCAGACAATCTTGTCTTTTCAACCCGGAAGCAGGTCAAAGACCTCGGCGACAAGATTGACGAAGGAACCAAGTCGAAGATCGAAAGCGCTGCGACAGCCCTCGAAGAGGCGATCAAGGCAAATAATGCCGCCGACATTAAATCTAAAATGGATGCGCTGAACGCGGTCTGGAACGAAGCTTCGACGAAAATGTATGAAGCGGCGAAGCAGAGCGGGCCCCAGCCCGGTCCGCAGCCGGGCCCCGACGCCCAGCAGAAGTCTACATCTGGGAAGAGCGATGACAAGAAAGTCGAAAACGCGGATTTCGAAGTCGTAGATGACAAGTAATGTGATTGCTCAGATGACTCAGATGTAGCTCAGATTTCAGATTACTCAGATTACATCGGCGCGGCAAAGGCGAGGCATACAACCTCGCCTTTTGTCTAAAGTGGAGTAAAAAATTTCGTAAACCTTTAGTTCGGATATCTCGCATTCATGGCATACTGATCGCAACCAATACGTATGGCGTTTTACGTTATACGTAGAACGTAGAACGTAAAACCATGAACAAAGAACTCCAATCCAAGAGAAACCATGAACTTCAATAAATTTACAATTAAATCTCAGGAAGCTGTGCAGAACGCGCAGGAAATTGCTTCGAGTTACGGCAATCAATCAATCGAGCCGGAGCACCTTCTTGCTGCGCTTGTACAAGATTCCCAGGGCATTGTCATTCCCATCCTCCAGAAACTGGGAGCGAATGTCAATTATGTCAAGATCAAGGTGAATGAAATTGTCGAGAAGCTGCCAAAGATACAAGGCGGTTCGCAGCAATTCATTTCACCCGTCACGCAGAAGGTTTTCGATCTGGCCCAGAAGGAGGCCGAGAATCTTAAGGACGACTTTATCAGCACGGAGCATTTGCTGCTCGCTCTTCTCGATCAGAAGCAGAGCGGAGCGGCGAAGCTGCTTGCCGACCAGGGGGTGACGAAAGAGAACGTGTTAAAAGCGCTAAAAGAAGTCCGCGGCTCTCAACGGGTGACGGACCAAAACCCGGAGGACAAATTTCAGTCCCTCGAAAAATTCGGCCGCGACCTCAATGCGCTTGCGCGGAAAGGAAAACTCGACCCGGTCATCGGGCGCGCGGATGAGATCAGGCGCGTGTTGCAAGTGTTATCCCGAAGGACGAAGAACAACCCCGTGCTCATCGGCGAGCCTGGAGTGGGAAAGACCGCGATCGCTGAAGGCCTTGCGCATCGCATCGTTCAGGGAGACGTTCCGGAAAATCTCAAATCGAAACGGATCGTCGCGCTCGATATGGCGGCCATGATCGCCGGGGCGAGCTTCCGTGGACAATTCGAAGAGCGCATGAAGGCGGTCTTGAAAGAGGTCGAAGATTCGAACGGAGAGATCATTCTTTTCATCGACGAGCTTCACACCCTTGTCGGTGCTGGGGCGGCCCAGGGGGCTGTCGATGCATCGAACATGCTCAAACCTGCACTCGCACGTGGAGACCTGCGAGCGATCGGCGCGACAACGCTTGACGAATACCGGAAGTACATTGAAAAAGACCCGGCGCTCGAGCGCCGATTCCAGCCGATCATGGTCGATGAGCCGAGCGTTGAAGATACGATTTCGATCCTTCGCGGCCTGAGCGATCGATACGAAGTGCACCATGGCGTCCGCATCACCGACGCAGCGATCGTCGCCGCAGCTCAATTAAGCGACCGGTACATCTCGGACAGATTCCTTCCGGATAAGGCGATCGACCTCGTCGACGAAGCGGCGTCCAAACTCCGCATTGAAATCGATTCCATGCCGGAGGAGTTGGATGCGATCGAGCGGAAGATCAAGCAGCTCGAGATCGAGAACGAAGCAGTGAAGCGCGAACTCACGGCAGACTATGCCGACGATTCCGATAAGATGGCAATCGAAAATCATCTCAACCAGATCAAACGCGATCTTGCCGAGCTCAACCAAAAGCGGAACGAGCTCAAAGCTCATTGGCAAAACGAGAAAGGTTTCATTCAATCGATCAGGTCGATGAAGGGACAAATCGAACAAGCGCGTACCGAAGCGGACAACAAAGAACGCGAAGGCGATCTGGGGAAAGTCGCCGAGCTTCGCTATGGCGTCATCGTCAACCTGGACAAAAAGCTGCGCGCTGCGACGGCGAAGCTTGCTGAAGTGCAGAAAGACAGGAAAATGTTAAAAGAGGAAGTCGACGCGGAAGACATCGCAGAGATCGTTTCGAAGTGGACCGGCATTCCGGTGACGCGGATGTTGGAGAGCGAACGGACGAAGCTCCTCCACCTGGAAGATAAAATTCACGAACGGATGGTCGACCAGGAAGAAGCGGTGAAAGCGGTGAGCGATGCCATTCGCCGAAGTCGTGCCGGCTTGCAGGATGAAAAACGTCCGATCGGTTCATTTATCTTCCTCGGCACCACCGGCGTAGGGAAAACCGAGCTTGCCCGGTCGCTGTCAGAAGTGTTGTTCAATGATGAGGAAGCGATCGTGCGGATCGACATGAGTGAATACATGGAGAAATTCTCCGTGTCGCGGCTTATCGGAGCTCCCCCGGGGTATGTCGGTTACGAAGAGGGTGGGCAGCTGACCGAAGCGGTCCGACGAAAACCGTATTCCGTCGTTCTTCTCGACGAAATTGAAAAAGCGCACCCTGAAGTGTTTAACGTCCTCCTTCAATTGCTGGATGAAGGCCGGCTGACAGATTCCAAAGGCCGGACGGTGAATTTCAAGAACACGATCGTCATTATGACGTCGAATCTCGGTTCTCATCTCATTCAGGAAAAACTCTCCGCCGCTCAGAATGATGAGCAATGGGAAGAGGTTCACGGAGAGCTTCGCGCGCAATTGTTCGAGATGTTGCGCCAGTCGATACGCCCTGAATTCCTCAACCGGGTCGACGAGATCATTCTGTTCAGACCGCTCACAAAAAAAGATATCACCAAGGTTGTGGACTTGCAGCTTCAACGATTCGCCTCGCTTTTGGGCCGGAGAGAGATGAAGTTGTCGGTCTCCAACGGGGCGAAGGAGTGGCTTGCGACGTTGGGATACGATCCCAGTTTTGGGGCACGGCCGCTGAAGCGTGTCATCCAGAAGCATATCGTCGATGTGTTGTCCGAGCGGATCCTGGCCGGAGATTTTTCGGACGGAGACAACGTTGAAGTTGTGCTCGACCGGGAAGGAGTTATTGGGTTCAGAAAACTGAAGCAATCCGCATGACAGTGTGGGGCAGGGAACCCTGCCCCATATTTGATTTCCCACCAGAAACTTTCTACATTTGTTCGACCATCATCGAGAGGACGACGTCCCGCCTCTCTCAGTTCCTGTCCGATGTGGAGAACATGAATGAGCGTTAGCGCAGTCGCGATTCCGTTTTCAGCACAACCGTGGTTCGACATCACCCTCCGGCAATTCCTTCAATCCCCGATCATCAAGAAAGTATACGTCCTGCATCATGGCCGGTATGTTCCCGATTCCCCTCAATGTGAGGCGGTCAAAGTGGATGCGCCCTTCTCAACGCCCGCCATCCGTCGCCTTGCACAGCTCGTTCGCGAAAAGCATCTTTTTTTTGTCGCACAACCCGGGCAGATCGAGTTTGGGCAATTTGCGCTCGAACGTTTTTTGGAATTCGCTGAAGCATCCCACGCGGGGATTACGTACGCGGATTATTACGAAGCAAACTCAGGGCTAAGGTCGGAGCATCCTCTTATCGACTATCAACTGGGAAGCATCAGGGATAATTTTGATTTTGGCCCGCTCATGCTTTTCTCGGTTCCCGCTCTCCGGTCTGCGTTGAAGAAGCGTGGGACCGCAGCTTATCATCACGCCGGTCTGTACGACCTCCGGCTGAAGATCTCAACGGCTCATCGGTTGGTCCACATCAAGGAATTTCTTTATTCGATGCAAATGCCGGACCTTTCATCTAACCGAGAAACGCAGTTCGATTATGTCGACCCGAGGAATCGCATCGCGCAGCAGGAAATGGAAGTTGTTGCAACGAACCACCTCAAAACGATTGGCGCATATCTTAAGCCGAAGTTCAAGCGTATTGAAAAATCCACGATGGAGTTTCCAGTGGAGGCAAGCGTTATAATTCCGGTCCGTAATCGCGCCAGCACGATTGCCGACGCGCTGCAAAGCGCCATGAATCAACAGACCGATTTCAGCTTTAATATTATTGTCGTGGATAACCATTCGACCGATGGCACATCCGCGGCGATTAATGGTTTTGCCAAACAAAATTCCCTGATTCACCATATGATCCCGCGCCGGCTCGACCTTGGCATCGGCGGGTGTTGGAATGAAGCGATTTTCTCGGAATTTTGCGGACGATATGCCGTTCAGTTAGATTCTGACGACCTCTATTCGGGAAATGGCGCGCTCCAAAAAATTGTACGCGAATTCCGCGCAGGCCCGTATGCGATGGTTGTTGGGTCGTACAAGCTGGTGGATGGAAACCTCACAGAAATTCCCCCCGGGATCATCGATCACAAAGAATGGTCCGAAAAGAACGGACGGAACAATGCCCTTCGCGTCAACGGCTTCGGAGCTCCTCGAGCGTTCGACACGACGCTGCTTCGCGCGCGCCCGTTCCCTAATACGAGCTATGGTGAAGACTATGCTGCCGGGCTCAGGCTGTCGCGGGAATTTCAGATCGGCAGAATATACGAGCCTCTTTATTTATGCCGGAGATGGGCAGGGAACAGCGACGCAGCGCTTTCGATCGAAAAGGCAAATCGCAACGATCAATATAAGGATATGCTGAGGACGATGGAAATTCTTGCCCGTCAAGAGATGAATCGCGGCCGATAAAGCGTGGACTCGTCCAGAGAAAAATTCTTATCGGAAAAAATATTGGCCTCGGTCAGCCCTGGTTCTTCACCGGGGTCTTTGGTGAGAGCGATTCGCGCACTCTTTACAGCGCAGGTGAAATCCTGGCCTCACGTT
>DATJXA010000132.1:0-59902 GCA_035500675.1 Bacteroidota bacterium
TCAGGCCAATCCAAGGTCGTAAACGTGGATGCAACCGGCGCGGCAGACTGGAAGCAGCGCATTCTTTCCGCAGGGTTCCGATTTCACAACGGCGGCTCTCCCGTTTATATCGATGCATTGTACGTGCTCACTCATGCCGAAGAGAGCATCGGAACGACGAACCCATCGGTCGACGTCCTTACGGCAAGCCAGAAAATCGACGACCGCGGATTTGCCTTCGCGTTCGGGTTCGCGCCGAGAATTGCCGGCCCGATCGCGTTGGATTTTGAACTTGAATATTCCTTCATGCTTCGACAATCGTCTAATGATGCCGGGCGCCAAGTCCCGAACCTCGGCGGCCTCTATTATGGTGGCGGCATTTTGTTCTATTTCAATAACTGAGGCGCTTATGAAAGCGATCTTTGTTTTTTGCATCGCGGTTATTTCTGTCTCGCTTTGGGGATGCACGCCCGTGCAGCAACAGAAAAATTCCGAAGATCTCTCGTCGCTTGAAATACTTCCTCACCCCGACACGCTCAACCTTTTCGTAAATGAAACGCAGGCGCTGAGCCTGCGGGGCACCAGCATCAACTCATCACAGCAAACGATCTCAAATACCGGCGTCATCACAGACGCTGAATATACCGTGAGCAGTACGGATACTACAACGAGAGCAATTCCGTCCGATACCGCGGCATGGTCATCTTCCAATACATCCGCGGCAACAGTTTCTCAGGGAATCGTGATAGCGCGCGGTCCCGGATTTACAAACATCACGGCTGCGGTCGGCAGGGTAAGTGCAGTGCCGCTCCTTGTCAGGGTCGCTTCCGTGAATACGGCGCCGGGGTTGAGCCTCGACCCGCCGCTCGTCTCTTTGATATTTCAGGACAGCATCGTCGTCTCTGGCAACGTCCAGCAACAGGCGATTCTCGTTATGACTGAATCGTCTTCGCATTACAACAACACGCATGTCGCGTACGATGGTGCCGGGAACTTCAAAGTGACTGTTGCGGGGCTCCAGATCGGATACAGAACCATTGTGGCGACCGCGCAGAACCCGAACCAGACAAATCTCGCGACCACGCGTTTCAAATATGTGCGCTACTATGAATACCTTACTTCTGGCGCGGATAGTATTTGCGGCGATTGGGTCGGGACGACGCTCGGCCGCAATTTTAATTTTAACATTTCGCGGAACAATTTATTGCAGCGCTACGACATCAACGGACACATCGATATTCAGTTCGAAGGAATAGGCCTCGTGAAAGACATTACGCTCACGGGGATCGTGAACCGCGATGGAACGATAAATGCCTCACTTTCGGGAACATATCAGGGGTTCAGCATATCGGGAAGTCTCACGGGATATTTCACATCCTCGGGGACTGGTGAGGGAGGCTATGCGGCAGCGGCTAAAAAATCCGGCTGGCCTTCGTTAAGCGGGTCCGCGGATTGGACCGCGGTGAAACAGTAGCAGTGTCTATATCTTATTGATGATGAACCCGTAGTCCTTCGCAAACTGCACAAGGTTGACGACATCGGTGATGTCTAGCTTCTTTTTGAGGACGGTGAAATGTTTCTCCACCGCCGTCTTGGTGATCGATAGTCGTTCGGCGATCTGTTCGGGCTTGAGTCCCTGGGTCAAAAACGAGAGGATCTCCATCTCGATGTCGGTCATCGGCTCTCTGATCTGAGAAAGCGTTGCCAACTCTGCGGAATGTTTTTTCAGAAGCCCTTCGACCATGATGCGCGAGACGCTAGGGCTGAAGAATCTTTTTCCCTCCGCAACGACGCGTATGGCGTCCGCAAGCTCTTCTTTTCCCACATTTTTCACGACATATCCACCCGCCCCGGATTTCAGGATCTGCGTGACGTATTTTTCGTTCTCAAACCCGCTGAGAATCAGAATTTTTGTCTTGGGATATTTGAGCTTGATGATCTTGGCGGCATCGACTCCGGACATTTTAGGCATTTCCAGGTCGAGGATCACGACGTCGGGCGAAAATTTTTTGACGGCAGCGACCGCTTCTTCGCCGTCGGACCCTTGTCCTACAACATCGAACTCAGGAACGGTCGAGAGGAGAGCCGAAATTCCCAACCGCACGACATCATGGTCATCGGCCATCACAATACGGATCTTCTTCATTATCTTTGCCTGGAATCTTGATAAAAATTTTCCTGACTAAAAGTATTTAATAGCGGCGCCAAAGTCAAGGCATGGGTAATGGATCACTTCGACGATTGACCGCAAACCTTCCGAAGGTTTCTAAAAGTGACCGACTACCTGCGCGGATTTTTTTGCGCAGGCCGCTAAACCTTTCATGCGCTTTCATTGACAAACCAAAGGGCGTTTCTTATATTTTTGCACGATCGAACATCGCCTCCTTCTTCCGGCATTGAGTGACCCGACCGAAAAAATCTCTCGGACAAAATTTTCTCCACGATGCAAACATTGCGAGAAAAATTGTCCGGTCTATGAATTTATCAGCATCGGACCGCGTCCTTGAGATCGGCCCCGGAAAAGGGGCGCTGACCTCCTTGCTGCTGGATGAACTTCAAACATTGGCCGCCGTAGAGATCGATACTGTCCTTGCGGAAGAGCTCAAAAGGAAATTTGGAAAAAAGTTGAAGCTGTATCATGACGACGTGCTCCATCTCGATCTTGGCTCAATGGCGGGTGCCATGGGAGGGAACATCCGCATCGTCGGGAACATTCCTTACAATATCACGAGCGCTATCATCTTTTGGATCATCGACGCTTCCTCGTTCGTTTCCGATTGCACTCTTATGATGCAGCGTGAAGTTGCACAGCGGCTTGTTGCGAAGCCGCGTACGAAAGATTACGGGATATTGTCGGTGATGGCGCAATATTATTCTACCCCTTCGCTCCTCTTTACAGTCTCTCCCGCGTGTTTTTTCCCCGAACCGGAGGTGACGTCTGCGGTGGTCGCGCTTAACTTTGAAAAACCGAACGAGAAAAGGGCTGCGGACGATGTGTTGTTCCGGAGTGTTGTAAGGGCGACATTCGGCAAAAGAAGAAAAACTTTACGGAACGGGCTTCGGGGCATGAACATTCCGGCTGCCGTTCTTTCGCGACTTTCGGCAAACCTTGATCGCCGCCCTGAGGAGCTTTCCGTCGCGGAATTTACGACATTGGCAGACGAGTTGGCGGATCTCGAGATAACAGCTCCACCGCTTAAGTAAATCCGATTTATCAGGCTAACAGTTGACGATGAAACCGAAATATTTCAGATCGTTCACCTCCACCGACCTCATCACCGTTGTATTTCTCACCCTCCTTTCGCTCACGTGCATAGCATTTTTTGAGAGGATCTCCCATTGGTTTCTGCTTGTTGCGGCCAACACAGTAGGTACGGTGCTCATCGCGCTCGGTTCTTCGAAGATCCGTAAATCCAGTCCACGCTGGTTGAAGTTTGCCAGAGATTGGTATCCCGTCCCCATGATTTTCTTTGTCTTCAAAGAAATGTATCTCATGGTACACCCGATACATCCTCAGGATTACGACTGGCTGCTCATTGAGATCGATCGATGGATATTCGGCGGGGATCCGACCCGCTGGCTGACGACGATTGCAAACCCATTCATCACCGAGATCCTGCAGGTCAGCTATGCCTGTTACTATCTAATTCTCATCAGCGTTTTCTTCGAGCTGGACCTCGAGAAACGCCATACCGAATATTTTCTGGGAGCGTTCCTTGTCGTCTACGGTTTTTTCCTTTCGTATATCGGTTACATTCTTCTGCCGGCGGTAGGACCGCGATTCACGCTGTATGATTTCAATTCATTGAATCGTGACCTGCCGGGGTTGTGGCTCACGAACCCGTTGCGCGAATTTGTCAACGCAGGTGAATCGATCCCTGCGGGGGTAACGAACGCGATCGATTTTGCGCAGCGCGACGCCTTCCCGAGCGGCCACACGCAGTTGACCCTGACTATCCTTTATATTGCGTTCACAAATCGACTCAAGAGCAGATGGGTATTGCTGGTCGTCGGCTCGCTGCTCATTGTTTCGACAGTGTATCTTCGCTATCATTATGTCATCGACGTGATTGCGGGAGTTGCTTTCTTCTTCTTTACCATTTGGAGCGGAAAAAAGATAGATGCGTGGTGGAGAGGAGTGAAGAAACGATGGAAGGATGAGGCCGGCTCAGCTTAAGCATCGCAGTAAAAACGCCTTGCCTTGGAGAGAGAATTTTCGTAATTTAAGAGATACAAAGAGCCTGTGCGGTATGCGACAGGCTTTTTGAATCTTTACGGTGGCCATAGTTCAGTTGGTTAGAATGCCAGGTTGTGGCCCTGGAGGTCGTGGGTTCAAGTCCCACTGGCCACCCGAGAACAATTAAGAATTATGAATTAATAATTAAGAATTAGGAGAGAATATAAATTCGAGATTTAGTCTTTCCAATTATTAATTCCTAATTCTTAATTATTAATTGTACCCTCGTCCCCATCGTCTAGAGGCCTAGGACCGGAGCTTTTCAAGCTTCTAACACGAGTTCGAATCTCGTTGGGGACACATTCCAAAGGGATATTTTTCCCAACATACTTTTTCTCATTTATCGATAGACCTAATTCTCATCTCAGGATCTTCTCTAGTTTTCTGCTCGATGACCTATTGGACAAAGCCTTCCGCCAACTCACCGGCGCTTGTTCAAAATGATTCTCACAATTTCTGAAAGATTCAGCATTTTTTTCTCATTCTCATGGCAAACTCCTTAATTTAACCTGCAATCGAGATCAAATTTCCAAAGCTCTGACTGCTTTTTTGCTTCTCTCCAATCCGCTTGAGCCCCCTCCTCTATTCTTCGACCTGTCATGGTACTGCTCTTCCACAATTGGTCTTGCGACCCCTTCCGATTGAGCCTGAACCTTTAGACGAAGATTAGTATATTATTCAATCGTTGTTTATGATTACGCATTATGAGGGATGAATGAAAAAATACTGGATATGGGCCATCCTCCTTCTGGCCATCGGGTTAAGACTTTACCACATAAATTTTCCGGTTGCCGGATGGCACTCGTGGCGGCAAGCCGACACAGCGGCGATTGCAAAAAACTTTTATGAAAATGGTTTCCGCTTATTATTTCCGCAGATCGACTGGGGTGGAAATTCCCCCGGTTACGTCGAAAGCGAATTCCAATTATATCCATTCCTTGTTGCACTCCTCTATAAAATTTTCGGTGTTGATGATATGATCGGGAGACTTCTCTCGGTCCTTTTTTCTGCGGCTACCGTTGGCGGTCTCTACCTTTTGACAAAAAAATATTGCTCCGACAGGGTCGCTCTCTGGTCAGCATTCATCTATGCGGTGATTCCGCTTAATATCTATTTCGGGCGCGCATTCATGCCAGAACCTGCAATGCTCATGTTCTCAGTCTTTGGCATTTACTGGTTTTCAGAATGGCTTGATCGTGGAGGGACAATTTATTTCGTTTCTTCATTGTTATGTATTGCCCTTGCCGCCTTATTGAAGATCCCGGCATTGTACCTAGGGCTGCCTCTTCTCTTTCTTTCACACTGTAAATATGGAAACGGGCTCCTCAAACAAAAGCTTCTTTGGCTTTTTGTTCTCCTCGTATTTCTACCCGTTGCACTATGGTATTACCATGCTCATGAGATCTTTCTAGCTTCCGGATTGACGTTCCGCATTTGGGAGGTTGGTACAGACAAATGGGGAAATTTAGATATCATCACGACCGTTAAATTCTATAACGATGTATTCTTCAAAAGCATAGCGGAACGTCATCTTACTTATGCTGGATTTATTCCTTTTGCTACAGGGTTGTCTATCACGCGACAGAGAAAAGAAGAAAAGGTATTCGATTTTTGGTTGCTGGCAGTCGTGATATATATCATTATTGTCGCAAGAGGAAATCAGGTCCACGAATACTATCAATTGCCTTTCATTCTCCCGGCGTCAGTCTTTGCCGGCAAAGCTTTTGACAAGTACCTGTCCTTAGATAGCTTTTCGGAATCAATGGGGGCCCGATTAGTTGTCCCTTACTTCTTCAGCCTATGTTTCTTTGGTCTCCTTGTTCTATCATATTTGCGATACGCGAATTTTATGAAGGGGGAAGATGTGACCTCTCCCCTTTTCAAACTGGGAGCTTCGGTTCAATCTCTTACTGAAAAGCATGCTTTGATTGTTGCTGTTGATGAGGGAAATCCGGTCGTGCTCTATCGGAGCGATAGGAAGGGGTGGAATAGCTCACCAGAGGATCTTGATTCTCTCTTTCTTACAGAGAAAAAGGGCTTAGGCGCAAAGTTTATTGCGGGAGAAAGAAGCGTTTTTGAAACGCCCGCTCGCCAACAGATCCTGAAATGGTTGTTGACGAAATATGATCCTGTGATTGAAAACAACGAGTATTTTATTTTGAAACTCTAGAACGCTTCCTACAAACTTTTCTTTATCATGGTACTGTGTTGAATATTTTCCTGTAGGTTAGCTATCTTTCGGGCATTGCCCTGCTCGCGCGCACCTTCAGGCCTTTCAAGCAATGCGAAAAATCGCAGATTGATTTGGTTTTATCCATCTTATCATTTTTTTTGAGCAATCAGCGATTGTTGATGGACTTGGTCGTTATAGATTTCGATAAGGGAAAGATTATTCGCTAAAAGGACCTCTTTAACTATATCGAGATCATAAGCAACTGCGGCTTCCGGATATTTGACGTTTTCAACATAACAGCGGTCAAGCTTGTGGGCAAACGTCCAACGGTCACCCAGCCTCTTCTTCAGATAGTCGATGAGGAAGACTGTAAGATGAAAATACCCCCCTTTTCTTAAAACCCGTGCGCCCTCGCTAATGTACCGGCAAAAGTCGGCATAAAGGAGATGGCTGAACAGCGAAAGGGAGATGATAAGATCCGTAGAACTATCACCAAGTGGGAACGAATAGCCGGCTGTTTCTTTCCCTTTTGGATTATAAACTTTGCTGTAAACATCCGCGAAATAGAAATGAATATTCGAAGAGCGAAGATGGTTGTCGCACCACTCAATCATTTGATTGTCAACATCGATCCCGGTGTAAGAACCGTGACTAGATAAGAATCGACTGAATGAAGGAACGTTTCTTCCGCACCCGCATCCAATTTCAAGGACCTTAGACTCAGGTTTCAAATACCCCTTTGCCGAGAGCTCAGGAACAATATTGTTTCCGGAGTCAATAAACTGTTGATGATTTCTCAGTATGCGGTTGCCTACCCCTGTTCTTAACCTCATGGAAGCCGGTGGGAGTTCCGACCATTCCTTGCGCCCTTTTTTTATGTAAGAATCTGCTATATCTAGGATACTGGCCAAAGGCGATCGAGAAAGGATGGGAACCGACGGTACCAACAGTCTAAGAAATTTATCTTTTTTCATTCTTGTTCTGGTTTAAAAAAACATTCTGAACATATCTCTGGATTTAAGAGTTGTGCCTGGCTTCAAAAAAATTATTGATGGCAGATAGTGGGAATCCGACGATTTGCACGCAACACCCAGTCAACCCCTGCGTCGGCGGTAATAAATTAAGGAATTTTTGAGTAACCTCCAACTATCCATCTTAAACCAACGGAATGAACAAAAGAACTTTAATCCTTCAGGGATATTATTGTGGGTGATTAAGTGTGGGGATTGCTTTAAGGCCTTTGTCAAGTCTTAATCAAGTAGCTACGTAAAAATGAAAAAGCCGGAACCGAGCGGTTCTGGCTTTTGTCGCTTGTCCCCAACCTCGCGTTGGAAACAAGACCATATGTATTTTCATTCAGCCGTAGGAAACGTGAGAGTAACTTTCGTGCCTCCTGCCTCCGATCTATCTACCATCAAAGAGCCGCCATAGAGATCACATATCTTTCTTACAAGCGCAAGTCCGATGCCGGCCCCCTGCTGTTCATTCCGCTTCCGGTCAAATTGTACGAAAGCTCCGATATTCCCAATCTGTTCCGCGCTCATTCCCTTGCCGTGGTCCTCAACGAAAATAGACACCCGGCCGGATTCGAGTGAAGTGGCTATGTTTACCTTCGATCCCTTGTGTGAAAATTTCAAAGCATTGGTCAGGATCTCTTCAATCACTTTCTGTAAGTGGGACTCGAGAACGCTGACCCTTGCTTCAACAATGGAGACCAGAATATCATCCTTCCTCTGTGTTTCTAAACCCTCATTCTCAACGACCCGGCCGATAATGGGTCCAATATTGGGGAAGGGACCGCTGAAGACCTTTTTACGCTCTGGACTTGCTACTATAGAATCCAGCTCAGAAAGCAATAGCATTCTTTCAAGGAGCTTGTGCAGCCTCGTGGCCGACTTATGAATGTGTAAGCCTATATGCACTGTCTCATCGGCAGATAGGTCCCGTGTTTCTTGGAGGATTTCTGCAAAGCCTAAAATCCCAGTGAGAGGAGTTCTGAATTCGTGAGGCAATGAAAGATTAATGTTCTTACGAAACTCGTCCAAGCGTTTCTTAATGTTGTCCTGCATCAGTTGATGTTTGCTCAAACGCAATTCAACCGCTTTGATCAGATCGTCTTGTTCAAACGGCTTTGTGATGTAATCATCGGCGCCGAGCAACATTCCCTCTCTTTGTGATGAACGATCTATCGCCCCGGTCAGAAAGATGAATGGAATGTCTGCCGTGCGCTCAGATTTTCGCAATTCTTTCAGTAATCCGAATCCGTCGAGCTCAGGCATGTTGACGTCGCTGATGATCAAGTCGGGGTTGAACGAGGCAAGGCGAGCAAGGGCTTCTCGGCCGTTTTGGGCTTCATCCACTTCATATTCAGCCAATCGCAGAACCTGGACAATTGATTCCCGCATGAAATCTTCATCGTCTACAACAAATACTCGTTTCATTGACCCATTATTTTTTTATGAGTTTGCGGCTCACCATACAGTGTTTCGTCACCCATTTCAGCTGCTGTGTTCTGTCTCATGAAGGAGCTTATCAATTGCGCGCAGTAATTGATCGGCATTGAACGGCTTCACCAAAAATTCATACTTCGCGATCTCACCTTTTTTTGCTGCGATCTCGGCAGGACTTCCGCTTGTCAAAAGAATTTTCACCTGGGGATCGCTGGTTCGCAATATTTGCGCCAAGTCAATCCCGCTCATCCTTGGCATATTGATGTCGGAACAAACAAGCGCGATTGAACTTCGACTTTCCCGGTTGTAGACGAGCGTCGCCTCTACTCCATCAGTGGCAGTGTACACCTTGTAATTATACGCTTCAAGGGTTTCCCGCGCAATCTGTACAATGGACTGCTCGTCGTCGACAATGAGAACGCCTTCTCCGTTTCCTCTCGGGAGAACCGGATGTTCTTCCGGTTCGATGGTCGCTTGCTCTTGATCGATTGTTGGGAAATAGATTTTGAACTCTGTTCCGCGGCCAACTTCGCTGACAAGCTTGAGAAACCCTTTATGATCGCGCACGATGGAATTCACAGTAGACAGACCTAGTCCGGTCCCTTTTCCGATCTCTTTGGTTGTGAAAAACGGGTCGAATATTTTCGCTCTGATACCCTCGGGAATGCCCATTCCTGTATCGCTGACGGACAAACAGACGAACACTCCGGGGCGCACACCTGCATAATTCTCGACGTCGGATTTAGAAAGATCGGCTTTTGTGCCGGAGATCCGGATAAGCCCCCCGGAGGGCATAGCATCCCGTGCATTAACGCAGAGGTTCAAGAGTATCTGATGAAGCTGAGTGGAATCGCCGAGAACGGGTGGGAGATCTTTGGGAATCTCGACCCTGAGTTCGATCTCCTTTGGAAAGGTTTGACGGATAAAGGATTGGATCTCGTTTACAACATAGCGTAGCTGCTGCGGACTGAATTCCTGCTCGGTCCCCCGGGCAAAGGCAAGAACCTGTTTCACAATCTCGCTCCCACGTTTGCTGCTGCTCCGGACGTTCTGAAGTATCTTCTGAGAAAATTCATCGGTCATCTTGTTTGATAAAATATCCACACCCAGTAAGATAGGGCCTAACACGTTGTTGAGATCGTGCGCAATTCCGCTTGCGAGACTCCCTATGCTGTCCAAACGCTGAGTACGCCGAAGCTGTTCTTCAAGTTGTTTTCTTTCGGTGATATCGCGTCCAATACCCAGGACCCCTATGAGCTTTCCGTTTCTCGTTTGCGGAACGGTGCTCAACTCTACCAGCACATATTTGTCCGACCTGGTCCTGACACGAACCTCCTCAAGCGGTTGAGCTTCTCCCTTCATCGAACGGCCGAAACGTTCGCGGAGCCTGGTTACATCGTTCGGATGGAGTATGTCCGTAAATGGTTTGCCAAGCCACTCTTCCCTCTTCCATTCCGTAGCGGATTCAAAAGCCGCATTGATCGAAGTAATGTTTCCATCGGTCGATAATGTAAAGATCGCATCTCGAGCCGTTTCGACAAGCTCACGATATTGCACCTCCCGTTCTTTGATCATTTCTTCGGAACGTTTCCGCTCCGTGATATCCTGCATCGTGCCGACCAACCCCGTAATGCTGTTCTGCTGATTACGGATCACCTGACCCTTGGCCAAAACGTGGCGCAGCTCGCCATCCTTCCGAACGATATCCAATTCGAGGTCATACGGGTCGCCGGTCTCCATCGTCCTCGCAACCGCAAGGCGCAAGATGGCGTAGCTCTCCGGGGTATAGAGTTTTGCTCTTTCGGCATCCCTTGGACCGGGAAGTGAAGGGTCCCAGCCGGTAATACGGTAGAGTTCGTCTGACCATACGGTTGTGTCGGTCGCTGCATCCCACCGAGAACTCCCGATTAATGCAATATGCTGGGCTACTTTAAGCTGTTGTTCGCTTTCTCTTAATTTGTTTTCGATATTTTTCCGATCGGTAATGTATTCGACAAGAACCGTTACGCCGATCAATTTCTTCCCGGAATCGTAGATCGGGTACATCCTTGTTCTCAGCCAAAACACCTTACCTTGAATATCTTCTTGAAATGATTCCTGTTCAGTATATTTCCCCGCTACCGCATCATTAAACATCGTTATAAAAATACTTTCCGTGCCGGCATACATAAAATCTTTGAAGTTTGCGCCGATGTAAACTTCTTTTCCGAGGTTTGATTGTATCCGTTCCTTAGCCGTTTTATTGAATTGTAAAACTTTTAGATCGGGAGAAAGCAGCCAAATAGATTCGCTGGCATTGTCAATGATAGCAGAGAACGTTTCTGCCTGTTCTTTAATGGCTGCTTCGACATTTTTTCGTTCCGTGATGTCGCGGATGATGCCTTGCTGGAATTTCTTTCCGTCTACTTCAATGGATCGGGAACTGATTTCTACAGGAAAGGTCGTTCCATCTTTGCGGCTATGGGCCGTCTCAAAGACCGCTCCTTTGTTCGACTCGGCTTTTTGAATGTCCGCTTCGAATTTGCCGACCTCACTCGGTGCGCGCAATTTTCGAGCGTCCATCCCTACAAGCTCCTCATGAGTATATTCATAGGCGGTTGACGCACGATCGTTCGCTTCGACAATCCTGCCTTGTTCATCCATCAAAAGAATGATGTCGTTGGCATACTTTGTCAAATAATCAAAGTGTTCGGTAAGCGCTCGGCGTTCCGTCTCGAGCTGGAGTTGTCGGCGGTAAAACGACGAGGTATTGCTTTGCCATAAGAATGCGACTCCTCCCCCCGCTCCGAGAACAAGAAATGCGATGAGTACCCCAATGCTCCATTGGTTTCGTCTCAGCGGTGCATTCACTTCAGCTTCATCCTCTTTCACGATGATGTACCATGGAAAGCTGGCTAACTTCTGTGCAGCGGCGTATACGGGCAAGCCTCTGTAGTCGATGCCCTGAGCGATACCGACGTCGCCTTGGAGCACGCGGGACCAGGAAAGTTTTGGATTTGTCACGGGGATGCGCCATTGAGATGAATCATTCGTCGTGAAACGCAACCCGCTCAAATTTACAACCTCATTCCCCTCCATTTGAAACAAAGCGGATTCTGTGGTACGGCTTTGAACGGGCCAACTTTGAACAAGCGGAAACAAAACGCGATTAGGGTCATTCTGCAGAACTATTAATCCAATGAGCGTTTTACCCGAATGGTCGAACACCGGGTCAAACAGATCCAGCCGAAAATTTTTGTCGCCCCGGGTCTTGTGGATGTCGGAAAACAGAATTTTTCCTGATCGAGCGGAAGAGTCGAATAAAGCTTCGAAATCGTTCCTTGCCTCGTTCGGCATGAATGCACCTGCTTGCAAAATAAGATTGCGGGTCCGATCGAAAAAAGCAATGGAGCTGTAGCCATAACTCTCCCTGACAGATTCGAACAATTGCTCTATTTCTTTCCGAAGGTTTTTGTCCGAAGGATGCAACAAATATCGTCGAAGCAACTCGCTCATCGAGGCTTTCTCGGAAAGAACTTGTGCGTCTCCGACCCGTTCACGCCTCCAGTCCTCCACCTGACTTGCCTTGAGTCTGGATATGTTCAGCAAATCGTCTTCAGCTGATCTTGCAATTTGAGCGCCGAGATATCCGGAATAGAAGTATCCTGCGGCTATTATACTAACGCAGAAAATCAGGAAAATTGTCAGGAGGATTGTCGGAATTTTTCGGGTTGGAGCCGATTCGCTTTCAGAAACAGAGGCTGCGGGTGACGTGCTCGATTCGATTCCCTTCGTATAGAAGAAAATAAAAACCGCGACGAACGCAAAAAACAGAATGTGAGCCACAAGTCTAGTTTGAACCGATTGTTGTACCGTCCCCTTAGGAAGAAGTGCGTTCGCCTCTGCATACGCTATGACGATCTCCGACACGATGCAAAGAACGCCAACGATGAACCCGGGAGTCGTTCCTAAAAGCAATCCCGCACTCAGAAGCACCAAAATGAAGCCAACGAACGCTGGCGCCACAGTACCTCCGCCCGTTGAAGAAAGCGCAGTAACAACTAACCAGAAGAGGAGAACAAACACGTAGCTAGCGAGGCGGGTTTTGCCCCGATAGATCAATGGGAAGCAGATCAAACTTGAGACCAGAACAAAAGCTACGATGCCAAGTGCACGCAGAATACCAGCGGGGAACACAATAGAAACGGCGGCGGCGAAGGCCGTTGTGATGAGGAGAGCGAACAAAAGGAATCCATGGAGCAGCTTTGACTGACGGCGCTGTTCCGGGTCTTGAAATTCCGGAGGGGAAAAAATGCGCGGAAGCTTCATAAATCGTAACCGCTCGATTGTGCCGACGATAGCTGGACGGAACATACATAAAGCCACACCGAGAAGCAAGTACACCGCAAAACAGGACCCTTTCGAACAGTCAGCCGAAAAGTGATTGCAGCAGATCCTTACTTCGTAAAATGGGAAATGTGCGGCCTAAGGAGGGGCATATTACTTTATGAACAATCATTCGAAAGAGGAATATCCAGCAGGGGCCCGAGAGCGGTAAGCGTGGTAATATATTTAGAGATCGATTAATCCACTTCTATAGTATTTACTCATCGTCCAATCCCTTACCGTCGAGAATTTTCGGCATGCATTTTTCAACCCTCGACTCCCGAGTCTTGGATTGTTTGGGCTGAGAAAAATAAAAAATGTAGGCCCTTTGCCGTCCCGGCGTCAAGGCGTTAAATGCATTTTTTAAAGCGGAGTTTTTATTCAGCGCATGCTGGAATTCTTCAGGAATAATAAAGTCTGCAGTCTTTTTATAGCTCACTTTCAAGCCGGCTTTTTCCACTTCAATTGCTTCATAGATATAAGCTTTCAGGATGGACCGCATTGCAGCTATTTCCTGAACATTGGTGAACCGAATCTGGCGAGCCGACTGCACATTCTTCGTTTGTTGGATGAGAACACCTTCGACGTCTTTTAACAGGGCGCCTTTGAAAAAAAGAAACGCGCAGTATTCTTTAAACCCATGGATTAACACGATGTTGTTTTTCTCATAAGTGTAACACGGGCAGCCCCACTTCAATTCTTCCGTCAGCCCGCAGTCGAGAACGATCGTCCTCAACTTCTCAAATTCCTCGTGCCACGTTTTCGCTTTGCTAAAATAAAAATTGACCTTAGGATTTATGCTGCTCTTTGCCATGGTATTGAAGTGTGAAATTTAGATTTTCAACGAACCGCGAAACCCCCTGGCGGCATAATAGGAGTCTGCTCCGTTGTGATACACGAACACTGTGTCGTAGCGGCGGTCACAAAAGATGGCACCGCCGAGTTTTCTGATTTGAGAAGGCGTTTTCACCCAGCTCGATGTTTTCGCATCGAAGCTTCCAAGTTCCTGCAAATCCCGGTATTGTTCTTCAGTTAACAGTTCGATGCCCATGGCTGTGGCCATATCGACTGCGCTGTTTTTGGGCTTAAATTCTTTTCTTGCGTTTAGCGCTTGACGGTCGTAACAGAGGCTTCGGCGGCCATTAGGACTTTCAGCCGAACAATCATAAAAAATGTATTCGCGTGTCTTTGCGTCATAACCAACAACATCCGGCTCACCGCCGGTTCCTTCCATTTCATTGAGCGACCATAGTTTTTCAGGATGAGCATCCAATTTTGCTTGTACTTTAGCCCACTCAAGACCTTTATGACGGCTCTTGTTTTTTTCAAATCGGGCCTTTAATGTTGTAAGCAACTCATCCTTTTGCTTTGGCGATAACTTCATTTTGCTCTCCTCATGGTGTTCATCTTCTTATATCTGTTGAAGGGGCTTTAGTATGAACCGTCCGTACGCAACAAATCCGCATATTGCAGCTACGATAAGCCAATAGCCCAAATGGCCTACATTGATCTCGGCGGAAAAAATATTCAACCCGCAAAAGAGGAGCATTTCCGCGGCTATACACGTCGCCGCGACAGGAGCTAGAATGGCCAGGCGTTTATTCAATGCCGGGAAGACCAGGCCAAGGGCACAGAGCAGCTCAACGATACTCATCGCCAGCCACATTCCGTGAGGAATCGCATTGAGGGAGGGTACGGTTTGCTCCGAATTCGAAAACTTCCATACCGCGCCTACGACGGTATGCAGGGCGAGAAAAATTTGAAGGACCCACAAGAGAATATTCATAATTTATTTCTGTAAAAAGTTTGGTGAACAGATGCGTTGCTTTGTTCTTATTTTCTAGGATGTCTTGTATTCGGCTCTGCGCCATATTGATACCTTGCGCAAAAGACAAACGCAGCACCTGGTTGCTCCAGCCACATGATTCATATGTACATGCATTTTGACTCAACTAACTAAAAATATACATACAGTTGTTTAGGTTCGCAAGAGTGGCGTTGTTGTCAGCATTTCAGCGGATCACGTTGTAGATAGGTTTAGCAAACTTCCGCGATTGGATGTTTTTGCAATTTGATGTTTCTAAAGGGCCCGGTCATAAGCCAAAAGAAGCGCATGTATAAATTGGGGTATATAAACGTTCGGGAATGACGATAAAATGGAGTCGTCATACCTGCGTGCTTCTGGCGGGCAATCACATGACGGTGAAAAAAATGGCAAAACGTACCACTACCTAAATTTGCTATCCGGAATAGAATATGATATTTTACGGCAAGGTTTAATCATGTAGTGCAGTGTGCATTTTTTTAGATCGACGATAGTTATCCTATGAGACGGATTGTTGAATGCGGGTTGGCCTTTTGCTTATTCAGCCTCGCCGTGATTGCACAAACAAGATCCGATTCGCTGGCCGCCATCAAACCGCCAATAGGGCATCCATTACAATCTATTGAAAACGCCTCATTAAACCCCGGAAAGCAAAATTTTTTTCAGACTTTTCTGATGGACGAATCTGCAATTTGGACTTCGCCCTTTCATCTTGATCAACATGAAGCCCTTATTTGGGGCGGAGTAGCCGCGACAACGGCAATTGCATTTACATTCGACGAATCGATTTCCACGGATGCGGTCAGGTTCGAAAAGGAACACGTCTGGGCTCAAACAATCAGTCCCATCGCTACGCAGTTTGGCCAGTTCTACGTTCCTTATGGCATTGCTGCGTTGTATTGTTTAGACGGCATGGCCCTTAATGACAACACGCGCACCGATACTGGAATTCTAGCGGTTCAAGCTATGGTTCATTCCGGGATTGTCGTTCAGGTGCTCAAACATGTATTCGGAAGAAGTCGTCCGTTTGTGCACAAGGAAGAGGACAACTGGGATGGACCGCGAGTCATTCTTGTCCGGTATTATAGGGGAGGATTTTCGCCATACGATTCATTTCCTTCCGGCCACACCATCACGGCATTTAGCCTTGCGACGGTCATCGCTGAGCGTGAGGAACCCTGGGTTGGCGTTGTTGCGTACTCTTGTGCCGGCCTCTGCGGCGCATCTCGCGTTACCCAAAACGATCATTGGCTGTCGGATGTGATTGTCGGCGGAGCTCTCGGGGTTGCAATTGGAAATTTCGAAGTGAACACTCACCAGGAGCGTTATGGAATTTCTCCAATAATAGGCGCACGCTCAGCTGGGGTGTCTATCCAATTTAATTAGAAGCAATCCCAACTATGGCGCCTTCCCGCCCCTATTGATTCGATGATGGAGTCTTCCCTTTCTCTCAATAAGCCCTTACAATGGTCTCACCGAGTATGCTTGGCGATGGGCCTTGCGACAATGTTGTTCCCGATCGCTAAAGCCGGAACCGGCAATCAAATAGTTTCGCTGAGCGATAAAACGCTCGCGTCCGTGATAGCAAGCTCGGATTCGACGGCGCGCAAAGATACTGCAAAGCAAAATCAAGGCAGCACTACAGAATTAAAGTGGTATGATATGATTGCTCATATCCCGGGGGATTGGGCTCAATACGCTAATATAACATTCCGCGAACAAAACATTCCTTTCTATCTCGGAGTCGGTACAGCTACCACGCTTCTCATGTTGACAGACAATCAAACATACGAACCGTCAAAAAAGTTGTACGCAAACTCTACGGACGCTCGGACAATAAGCGACATCTTTGTGCAATTGGGCGATGGCAGTTCTCAGTTTGCCCTGGCGGGGGCATTCGGTATCTACGGTTTTATGGAACACGATGAAAAATCATTACGAACGGGGAGTGAAATTGCCGAAGCGATCCTTGCAGCAGGAGGCGTTGTTCAGGTATTAAAGCATATTACCGGCCGCGAAAGTCCGTTCGTTTCTTCAAGCCCGACAGGGTTATGGCGATTCTTCCCGAATCAATTAAAATACAGCAAGCATGTCCCGCATTACGACGCCTTTCCCTCGGGGCATGTATGCACCTCTGTTGTCACTGTTGTTGTGATACAAGAAAACTACCCGGAAGAAAAGTGGATATCTCCCGTCGGGTATGCAATAACGGGATTAGTAGGGGTGGGGATGGTGAACTACGGCATTCATTGGTACAGCGATTATCCGCTGGCGATTGCCATCGGCTATACTTTTGGAAAGATTATCTCCCATCCTGAGCTTGTAGGTCAAAATGATTCGCATACGTCAAAGTCTTTATCATTTTTTCCCTTTCTATCTCCGCACGGATCGGGCGCGACTTTGGACTTCGTTTTTTGATGAGCGACCCGCCCTTCTTTTTCTATCATCGTCATTCCTCATAAAACGAAATCAGAATCTTTCGATTTCTACTTTTCTGAAATCGATGGGATACCCTTCGTATTGAAGAAGGATCCGTCCCTCCGTAACCGAAGGGTTGCTCCCTTCGTTCACCAGTACCCCGTTAAGCTCCTGCTTGATCGTTCCGTTGAGGAATGTGACGGTTAGCGTATTCCATTCTCCAATAGGCTTTTCTGTATCTTGAAGGCGGTTGATAACCACACTTCTCCCGGGTTCAGTTCTTTTACCGTTGACTCTGAGTGTGACCCCCTGAAGCAAAATGAAGTCTCCCGTTGAACCCTCCTTGATCTGAAACTGAATCCCTTCCGGCCATAACGTATCGACAATTTTCGGCGGCACCAAGTACATCACGCCGCTGTTTTTCGTATTATTTTTCCTGACAAACATTGTATCGGTATTCCACCTGAACTCGACCGTTAATTTAAAGTCGTGGAACGATTGGTCCGACATAAGGTAACCGGCCTTTGCGCCGTAGAGCCGGATCATATGCTGGTCGACCGGAAAAAGGTCCGAGGCATGAAGATGTTTTCCCGACTGCGGTTCGTACGAATACCATCCGTCTAGATTGCTTTGGTTGAATAGCTGAATGACCGTTTGAGCGGCCATACACCGGGGGATGAAAAAGAATGCAAGCAGCAAAGGATATCGATGATTCATAGAAGAAGTTAATTTCGGATACCACAGTTTCGATCAACCGAATTTCAGGTGCACCATTTTAATCGCTCTGAAAAAATTCAAAAGTTGAAACGAAGAGACGATCTTCTTGTCCAGGAATTCTTCCAAATTGATCCCGGAGTAATACGGGAATTCGTCGACAACCGATATTTCGTCGCTCCATCTCGCGATGGCTTTGCCCGAATTGACGCCCCAATGCCAACGGGCGAGCAACTTCGACCTTTGGACCTGTATCCGGGTGATAAGAACATTATTTCTCAGCCAAAGAAGCGGTTTTGAATATGCATCAAACATTATTTCGCTTCCGGGAAATTCCCGGATCAAATCGAGAAACAGCCCTTTGATCTCCTCTTCCTGCAAATAGACGAACACGCCGGCCGACATGAAGAAGATTTTCGACCGGCGCTCCTTGATTTCTTGAAACCAGCTTCTGTCGAAGACGGATTTCGCGATAGACTTGTTTCGCTCACCCTCCGGAATTAATTTTAGCCTTAGCTCCATTGAATCCGGAAGGTCGAGGTCGTACCAAAATATTTTGCCGTTGTCTATCCGATGAAATGTTGTGTCAAGGCCAGCCCCGAGATTGACGATCGTCGCATCCGGGTATTTCTTAATAAAGGCCGAAAGCGCGGCGTCCAAATGGTATGCGCGTATTGCCGAATTAACCGAAATCTGCACGGGCATGTGTTTGAAGACGTCGTTGAAATCAAAATCCAACCGTTCTACAATATCGTGGGCATATTTATCCTTGATGAGAGGATGCTCTTTTTCATACTCCTTCGCCCTTCCGAACAACGGAATGAGAAGCGTCCTTTGGACATCTCCAAGATCAATCTTTATTTTCTCTTTCATGCGTAGTTTCGCCTTGTTTCGATCGACCTCGCAAGGCCGTCTGCCCCTTCGACGAATAATGTAATTTCTTGGCAGTTGAAACGCAACGATTAACGGCCACACTTCCCATTAATCACGGGCTGAGTGCGAAAGATGTGATACCCACCAGTACGTGAAGATTTCTGCAAAAATTCGTCGACGTTAAGTAAATGGAAGCACATGCCATAACGCCGTTGCAAAATGAGCGGCTTGATAAGCTCCCCAGCAAATCGTACCTTTTGCCTCATTACGATTGAGAAAAGACACGGAAGATTCGCAATGGCAACAAAAGACTTAGCACAGATGGAGTTTAAGCCGGACCGCCCGTTAAGGAACTTTTTGCATATTTACAACGGACAGTACCTGAAATTGGTCTGCGCAATAATCCTTTACACAGTAAAGCATTCTCCCGTGTGGATACTCCCGGTGGTCATCGCGCGGCTCATCAACATCATCAGCGACACCTCTAAATATTCAGTGCGCGATGTGTGGATGGTCGGCGGAATTTTCTTTCTGGTCATCATCCAAAATATTCCGATGCATACTCTGTACGTGAGAGTGTTCAGCAGCGCGGTCAACACGATGCAACTGAACCTGCGCTCGGCGATCATCAAGAGGCTCCAGGAATTGTCCATCGCCTTCCACGATAAATACCAATCCGGCAAACTTCAAACGAAGGTCCTGCGAGACGTCGAAACCCTCGAAATACTTTCGCGCAATCTGATGAATTCCGTCTTCCCGGCAATTTTGACGATCATTTTTGCGTTTTCGTTCACGGTCTTTAAGCAGCCGGTCGTCGCTCTTTTTTATGTGATCTCCGTCCCGGTGTCGTCGAGTCTTATATTTTTCTTTTCGAAACGGATGACCTCGCGCAACCAGGAATATCGCAGTGAGATCGAGTCCCTCTCTGCGAACGTCGTAGAAATGATACAGATGATTCCCATCACGAGAGCGCACGGGGTCGAAGACGCCGAGGTGTCTAAAATGAAGTCACGGCTCGAGCAAGTGAAGAGCAAAGGGATACGGCTTGAGATGATCGGCGCGTTGTTCGGGGCGAGTTCATGGACATCGTTCCAGATCGTCATGCTCGTGTGTCTGATCTTTACTTCCATCCTTGCATTCAACAAGAGCATCAGCGTTGGCGACGTCGTGCTGTTCCAGAGTTTCTTTGCGATGATCGTCGGCGCGGTCAATATGATCCTCAATGCGTACCCCGACCTCGCCCGCGGCTTTGAATCGATCCGATCGATCAGCGAAATTCTTGAATCTCCGGATATCGAACAAAACGCCGGGAAGAGACCTGTCGTGTCTGTCGAAGGACATTTCCTTTTTGGCGACGTCGGGTACACATATGATAAGGCTCGAGACCCGGCGGTGAGAAATATCAATGTTGAAATATTTCCGGGGGAGTCGGTCGCCGTTGTGGGGGAGTCGGGTTCGGGGAAGTCGACATTGATGAGCCTTATTATCGGATTTCGAAGACCGACTGCTGGACGGATACTGCTTGACGGTCACGATATGCAGGAATTAGACCTTCGCCAGTATCGCAAGTTCCTCGCGGTCGTGCCGCAAACGACGCTGTTGTTCAGCGGTTCCGTCCGGGAAAATATTGCGTACGGCGTCGGAACAGTGGACGACCGCTTGGTGTGGGAAGCGCTGGAATCGGCAAACGCTACGGAGTTCGTTTCAAAAATGCCCAATGGGCTTAACACAAACCTCGGCGAACTGGGAACGCTTTTGTCCGGAGGTCAGCGACAGCGCATTGCAATCGCGCGGGCGCTTCTGCGAAACCCTAAAGTCATTGTGCTCGATGAAGCCACCTCGTCTCTCGACGTGGTCTCCGAAGCCTTGATTCAGGAAGCGCTGCAGCGCCTGATACAAGGCCGTACAACTTTCATTGTCGCACATCGATTATCGACTATCCGGAATGCTAAACGAATTCTGGTCATGAAAAACGGCTCGTGTGTAGAGTCCGGAGCTCATGAAGAACTCATGAACGCAAAAGGGGAATTCTACAAATATAAACTGTTACAGCAATAAATTACGGCAGTTCCGCCTACATGCCCTGAACTTTGCCGGGCTTTTTTCCTGCGAGAAACCGCTTCATCGGGTTCCAGTAGTATGTTCGCCACCCGCCGTTGACTCCGGGCGCTTCTTTGTCGGGAACGTTCGCATGCGTCGCAAGGAGAGCAACGTCCTTTCCTTTTTGTTCGAGGTAGATAATGAACGTCGAGTCGGTAGCTGAACGGCTCCAGTCGCTTCCTCTCCACGATTGCACAATGAGTTTGTCTTTGATCAGGTGAAGGTTCCTGCCGGTGATGTAGCCGCCGTGCGCCGAAAATTTTGCCCCTTCTTTCGCGGATATTTTTGCCGGCGCTCCTGTCACCATTGAATGTTTCTTTGGATTCATATAAACGTCGTATACATTTTTTGCGGTGGTATTCTTGAATACTACCTTCTGAACAATGGTCTTTGCCATAGCTGTTCCTCTCCTCGATGTTTATTTTTTAAATCCGTGAATTGAATTCCCTGTGAAGGCAACGCGAAATGTCATTTCGGTTGTAAGTTTCTCATAAGGTTGTTCACGCAGCCGATCCAGCCGGCATTGTGATGGTCTCGCGTTTCTTCGTTATCAAAGTGAGCATGAGTAAGATGGAGTTCCGTTTTACTCCCTTTTTCAGTCAACTCAATGGTCACGACCGTCTCATGTTTAGCCGGGTCGTCCTCCCAGCACCAGGTGAAAACGAGACGATGCGGAACGCGGATCTCGCGATACACTCCCGACACTACTCGGACGATATCTTTCCCCTTTTCCTTGAACCCGATCCGGTATTTCCCGCCGACCCGAAGGTCCACTTCCGCAAGAGGGGTTTCAGTGTCGGGTGGGGCAAACCATCCTTTGATCGATTCGGGAGTAGTCCATGCATCGAACACTTGCTTCACGGGCGCTGAAATTTCCTGGCGTAAAAATAATTTGATATCGCCGGAGGGCTTATGCTGTGGCATAGAAATTCCTAATGTTTTTTGGGCTTGGTGACAAATTTTTCGAGTGCGTCGAGACGTAATTTCCAAAACTGTCGGTAATGTTCAAGCCAGTGTAAAGCCTCGCTGAGCGTATCGACTTCAAGCTGCAGACGGTGGATGCGCCCATCTTTGGTGCGCGAGACAAGCCCCGCTTTTTCGAGCACGCGAAGATGTTTTGAGATCGCCGGCAGGGACATATCGAACGGCTCCGCAAGCTCGGTGACGGTCGCTCCTTCGCTCATCAGGCGCGCGAGGATAGAGCGCCGGGTCGGGTCGGAAAGCGCCCCGAAGACGGCGTCGAGACGGTGTGAAGAATACTTAACCATTTGGTTAAATATAATGGATCACCTTCTCGTTGTCAAGCAAAAAATCGCATAAACTTTTTGAACCTTCACGGCATGTTTCAGCGTCTTGGCAATTCCAAACCTGCCTAAAACAACAAAGGCCGACATTAAGCCGGCCTTTGTTCGAGGAGCGTTCAGCGCCGCTATTTCAACAAGAGCATTTTCTTTACGTCAACGAATTTTGTCTCGGGGTCTTTAACTGAAACCGCCTCGATCCGATAAAAATACAGCCCGCTGGGGACTAACGCATTCCATACCACCTCCTGGTACCCGGCAGGCTGCTCACCGTTTACGAGTTCCGCCGTCAATTGTCCCAATACGTTATAGACTCTTAATCGGACCGCGCTGCGCGTAGGAAGATCGTAACGAATTGTTGTTGCGGGATTAAACGGGTTGGGAAAATTTTGCCCGAGCGCGAATTGAGCCGGTACATCGGCGCGCGACGAAAGGACTCCCGTCAACGGCTCCCCTATTCCGTCGACTTCGATCGTATCCGGAGATGTGCTTGCGCTGCTATAGATAATCAGCGTCGACTGCACAATGCCGGGAGACGATGGGGAGAAGATCATCGTGTCCGTCAGCGAGTGGGCGGGTGGGATAACGCATATCGAAGGCTTCGCGTTGAACGCCGGGGATCCGCTTATGATGGCGCTAATCTTCAGCGTATCAGTACCGTTGTTCATAATGGAGAACAGGCTGTCCTTCGACTGGCCCACCGTAACATTCCCCAACGAAAAAGAATGCGCCACCAGATGTAATACGGCACTTCCAACCCCGTTCCCCGATACCATGATCGTGTCGGTCGAAGATGCATTGCTCATGACAAAAAATTCGGCGCCCGCGGAACCGAGTGCGGCCGGCGTAAACCGAATCGTATCGACAAAAAATTGTCCGGGGGCAAGGCTCACGGAAGTAGTCCGTACTGAGAACGGGCTTCCGGTCGATATGATATTGGGAATGGTAAGAATGTCTGTTCCGTTGTTAGCTATTGTTAATGTCGAATCTTTGAAACTTCCTACGGCAACGTTGCCAAAATTTACGGCATTGGTTGATAAATTCAGGATGGGCGTCAAAACAATAGAACTGTCAATCAACACTGCAAAATTCTGCACGGGGAAATTTGATATTGAAAAAATCTGCCCAGCCGCAAGTAATGTGTGAGACGCCTCAGCTAATGCATAGACCGTCCCTGTGCCGATATTGTTATTGATGGAGGAGCTCCACGATGAAACATCTCCGGTCCCCGCATCGAGGTAGGCCAGTTGCTCCCGGGTCAACGAATTGATCGTCTCGAACTGTCCTCCGATGATAAGCTGATTTCCAGACGGCAATATTGCATTGACGTTGAGCTGGAGGTTGAACTTAGCGTCGAATCCGGTCAACAATCCCCCTGTCTCATTGTCTACTGCCGCAATGCTTTTGCGCGTCGTTCCCCCCACCGTCGTAAACCCGCCTCCGAGATAGACCGTGGACCCAAGCGTCGCAAGCGACCAACAGACATAGCTTGGGTTTGGATTCCATTCCGTCAACGTGTCGGTTGTAGTATCAAACGCCGCGGCATAATTGCGCGTCTGACCGTTGATCTTCGAGAAAAATCCGCTCGTGAAGACCTGCGTTCCGGATTTCGCGAACGAATAGACTCCACCGTTGTCAAGAACGGGATGCCACGGCAGCACAACGCCGGTGTTCTTATCGACTGCAGCGAGATAGCTGCGAAGAGAACCATTGACGTTTCCGAAATTGCCTCCAAGATAGAGCCTGTTGCCAAAAACCATCATCGCGAACACCGATCCTCCCGCCGTCCCGCTCCAGGATGAAAGCGGGATCAAAGAACCCGCTGAGGTATCGACGGCGGCAAGGTATGATCTGTTGCTCCCGCCGATAGACGTAAAATTTCCGCCGACAATGACCTTATCTCCGACGACCTCAAGCGTGCTGACGCCTCCGGAAGCATTCGGGTTCCACGAAGTAATCGTACCGGTCCCAAGATCCATCGCTGCAAGGTTATTGCGCGTGACCGATCCGGTCGATGTAAAAAGCCCTCCGGCGAAAAGAATGTTGCCGTATGAAGAAAGTGTATATGGATTCGCATTGAGTTGAGCGTCCCACGCAGAAGCAGTTCCCGTCGACGTGTCTACAGGTGCAAGATAACTCACGCTTTTCCCTCCAACTGCAGTAAAATCTCCCCCAACAAAAAGTTTTGAGCCTGCAATCGCAACTGCCCGTACCGTATTATTGGGAGCGGGATTCCATGACGACGCTGCTCCTGTTACAAGGTCGATCTTAGCGAGGTTCGTCACGGATTGCCCCCCTATGGAAGTGAACGATCCGCCGACGTATAAATTTCCGTTCGAAAGAGCCATCGACGATACCGTGCCAAAACCGCCGCTAATCGATGCAGCAGGCTTCCAATTTGTGATTACGTTTCCCGACGGATCCATTTTACCTAAACCGTAGAGGGTGACGGTATCGAGTTTGGTAAATGGCCCGCAGGCGTAAAGGTATCCACCGGTATAAATAAATTGCGAGACAGAAGGACTCCCAGACGGAACGGTGATGCCTGGCGACCAGCTGGTGACGTTCCCCGCAGTGTCGACCGAACCTAACAGAAAATGAAATTGTGCCGAAAGCGAAGAAAAGTAACCGCCAACATAGACAAGACTTCCTACTTGTTGAATTGCCGTGATCTCGTTATCGGCTTTCGGATCCCATGCAAGCAGGCTGCCCGTTGCGGTATCGAACGCCGCGCCGTACCCGCGCGTTTGTCCTGCGATCGTCGTAAAATACCCGCCAACGTACAATCGGTTGCCCGAAAGGGAAAGACATTGCACGAAAGCATTTGGCGAAGGATTCCATGGATCGACAGAGTGATCGGGGCGAACGTGAACCAGATATTTGTGCTGAGAACCGCCGGCGTACGTGAAGTTCCCACCGATATACCATCCACCTCTTCCATCCGGAACCGAGGCGTAGATCCTTCCCTGCACTGGGTCGAGCTTAGGAAATGTCCGGTCTGGCTTTGCCGTCGCAGTATCAAGGAATGTTCCTGTGCCGCATGCGTAGCCGATTTTTGTGAACGTCCCGCCGAGGTACGCTTTGTTGCCGCTCACGACAATGCTGTTGACCTGGCCGTCGAGCGGTGAATCGAACCACGGCTGGACGGTTTGAGAGTGTAGGGTCGTCAAAGCGACAACGGATGCGACAATTTCGATCCATAGTAACCTTTTGATTATTTTCATACGTCCTTTCTTAAATTGAAACGGTGAATGAAAAAAGGCTTTGCGATCGTGATTTTTGAATAACATGGGAACTTCCCTCCAAAGGCCCTCTGCATCTTATAATCTTTCAATCAAGCAATCTTGTAATCTTGCGATCTTTGATAAACTGGAAGGGCAATACGGGTATGAACATTCTCGGCCAAACAATCGGACCATGCATGTCGAAATCCTGGACTCAAGAATAGCAATTGCCGGACGGAACTACTGTGATACCGCTCATGGATGATGGATCGTCAAGGGGTGGTACGTTGCGGTAGATGAATAAAGACATGGAGGTTACATGTGATCGGAGAGCTAACACATCAAAGCCAAAAGAGATCCCCTACGTTCCATACATCAGCCTGTACCCAAGTTCACGAGGCAATCCTGCGGCAAGAATCTTGTCCGCTGCCGTGTCAATATCATATTCCGAGCGATTCAACTCGTATTCCCACGCACTCGAATCGAAGATGCCGAATGCGAGCATCGGGTTCCCGTCGCGCGGCTGGCCTACGCTCCCAACATTGACAAGATACTGTTCAGTGTCCGTAACTGATTTTGCGCGGCCGTGAGGCGAAAAAATTCCTGGGACGTGCGTGTGTCCGATGAAGCAGATCTTTTCTTCGAAATGGTCGATCGCTTCGATAGCATCATCGACGTTAACAATGTAGTCCCATGCCTCCGGGGAATGTGGTGATGAATGTACCAGGAAGATGTTTTCCTTTTTCGCGGTCATCGGCAATGAAGATAAGAACGATTTGCTTTCGCTCGTGAGATGTTCTGCAGTCCACACGACGGCTTTGCGAGCGATGGGGTTGAAATCGTGCGCAAGCGAAGTATTCAGCGCCGCTTGGTCATGGTTTCCCAAAACGATGGTTGAACAACGACCACGAACGATATCGACACACTCGTTGGGGTTTGCCCCGTACCCGACGATATCCCCAAGGCATACGATCTCGTCGACTTTTTTCGTGTCGATGATCTCGAGCGCCTTTTGCAGGGCTTCAAGGTTTGAATGGATGTCCGAAATAATGGCGTATTTCATATGCTTCGCTATTGCAAAAACTTTTTCATCCAATCGATCCACCTTTTATAGACATCCGTCCTTCGGACGATGTCGCCGGGAAAGTGTGTATCGACCGGATATACATAGAATGCCGTTTGGACGCCGTTATCGAGAAGCGCATGATACATTTCGTAACTGTTTACGATCGGGACGTTGTCGTCCCCTGCGTCTCCCATAATAAGAGTCGGGGCTTTCACATTCTTTGCCAGCACGATCGGGGATTGTTCTCTCCAGATGTTCCAATATTCGTCGACCCAGGGCGACCCGCCAAAGAAATATAGGTCGCCTTTCTGATAATATGCAATCGTATAATCCATCACCCAATCATTAAGGGCGGCCCCCTCGACGGCAGCTTTCCATTTTGTCGGATAGTAACCGGTGAGCCATGACGTCATGTAACCTCCGTACGACCAGCCGGACACGCCAACGCGGTTCGTATCGATGACGTTGAGCTGGAGAATTTTATCCAACCCTGCCATAACATCTTTACCCGGTCCTTCGCCCGTGTCTTTGAAAATTGCGTGCTGATATTCATCCCCCAAATTTGTGCTCCCGCGATAATTCGGCTGAAAGACAAAAAATCCCTCCGTTGCTAACAGTTCAGGCAATGGCGAAAATTCCACGGTCGATGCGCTTTCAGGTCCGCCATGAATGACCAAGACAAGCGGATACTTTTGACCCTTTTTAAATTCAACAGGATATGTGAGAATGCCATCTTCATCGAACCCATCGGGGCCTTTCCAGTCGACGGTTACTGTTTTACCGAAATCCAAACTGTCGGCAAAACTATTTACATCTGTAAGCCGTCTTGGTTTCGCAGAGAGCGTTTGCAAAAGATATAGTTCCGACGGATGCTCGGAGGTAGCCCCAGTGAAAGCGAGGATCCCGTTATTTGACACGCTGATGCTTTGGCTTTCAACCTCAACATTGCCAAGGTCAATTTGTTCGGCATCTCCATCGATCGGCTGACGCCATATAATAGAGTGACTTCCTTTTTCTCCGGCGATCAACACCGAAGCAGCATCGGGAAGCCAGAGATAATTGTCTATATTTCGATCCAGTTTCTGAGTGATGTCGATATTTTTTCCGTCTCTTCTCAGATAGACCGCATTCCCATTATTTTGATCACCGTTGCGAGGCCGCATAAATGAAAGCAGTTCTGTTCCCGGCGCATATTGTGGGTGACCCGAACCCTCGTCTTCAATTAAAGCTCTCGCTTCACTGCCGCTTGTATCGACTTCCATGATCGTCGAATGCCAGGCATTACCGTCCCACACATCTGGGAATTGCTGAAAGACAATCGCACTGCCGTTTTTACTCCAGCTTAACGGAGAAATGGTTTCCTGGTCGGTGCAGAGGCTGACATCCCCCTTCGTTAATTGTTCGGCCTTGCCCCCTTTCGATGAGACGATCCAAAGATGCCACGGCTGCAATTCAGCGCGCACCAGATAATTGTTATAGCTCACCTTGAATGCATCTTCATGATGCTTGATTTCTTTGGGATTGGGAATAGTATCTTGAGCCACAAAAGCAATTTTCGTTCCGTCTGGACTCCAGGTGAATTCTTTGACGCCCGTTTTTGATTCCGTAATCGGCACGGGGTCGCCGCCATTCATCGTCATCACATAGATTTGCGTCTCATCCGAATCGGGGCCTTTCGCGATGAATGCTAACTTGCCGCCATCGGGCGACCATTGCACTTCGGAAATACTTTTTCTCTCGAATGTAACGCTTCGGAGCGTGCCATCGCTCACATTGACAAGGTCAATTTCTTCCTTGTTCTTATCGCTCTCCCATTCGGGCCGGGAAACAACAACTGCGACCTGGCCTCCGTCGGGGGAAATCTGCGGATCGGAAAGCCGGACGATTTTTCTGACATCGTCCGGCGTAAAGACTTTCCTAGCGTTCTGCGGCAAGGCGATAGAGGGCAATAAGAGAATAACTGCCGACATATAACATGAATAGATCGGCTGCATAATAAAAAATCTTTTACGCCTACTCATTGTCCGTTCGCCCAACTTATCAAAAAATTTAGCCAGTAAAATTTTTTGGCCGGTCATCTATCTACTTTCCTTTCATCAGTTCGATGTATTCCGGTTCATTCCGGATCGGGTCGAGATCGGGGTCACGCTTGATCCATTCATAAAATCCATACCCCGACCCGATTGCTTTCTTCAACGCCTGGAGCGCGAGCGCCTTGTCTCCAACATTTGCGTAGAAACATGCTGCATTGTAGAACATCAGCGGATCGTTCGGGCTCAATTCGATGGCTCGTGCCGCTTTGGCTTTCGCCTCGTCGAGATGGTCAGTTCGCACCAAGACAAGGGCGTAGAAGATATGAGCCCGCGCGTCGTCGGGATGCTGCAACAGGTAACGCGGGAACATTTCCATGGAAGCCGTGAGCCATTTCTCAACGTTTTCCTTTTCTTCCAGGCGGCTGTAACACAGCACGATGTCGCCATAGGCTGTATAAAAATCGGCGTTGAGTTCGACAACCTTCCGGAACATCTCTGCCGCTTCCCGCACGCGGTCGGTGGTGACATACGTTCGGCCGAGTATCCAATAGGCGGTATGATTGCTCGGGTTCAGCTCGATCGCTTTCTGACTCGATTCCAGTGCTTCGCCGTGCGACTTCTTATAAAGATAGACGAGACCCAACGCGGAATACGCCTCGGACAATGAGGGGTCGTACATCAACGCTTTGAGGCCTGCTTCCAGCGCTTTGTCCAGCAGGGTATCGTTCCTTTCGAACTGTTGGTAGAGGTGCGCGTACGCCTCGCTTAACCCCGCATACGCGTCGGCATATCGCACGTCATACTCGATTGCTTTTTGAAAAAGTTCGATCGCGATCTGCACGCCGTTTTTTGTGAACCGATACATCGAGTCTCGTGCGCGCAAATTGCAATCGAATGCCTGAGCGCTCAACGTCGGACGCTTTGTGAGCACCACCTGCTCTTTCGGGGTGAGTTTGACCATCAGGGCATCGACGATCTGTTTTGAAACTTTTTCCTGAATATCAAAAACGTCCTCGAGCTTACCTTTGTACGTTTCCGCCCAGAGCTGCGCGTCTGCGTCGACATCGACGAGCTCGACGGCGATGCGGAGGTTGTCCTGAAATTTTCTGACGCTTCCCGCAAGGATGTAGCGCGTGTCGAGCTCTCGTCCGATCGTCTTGACGTCCTTGGTCGTCGTTTTGTACTGCATCGATGTCGTCCGCGGCACGACCCGAATATCTTTGAGCCTAGACAAGTTGATGATCAGCTCTTCCGTAAGGCCGTCGCTGAAATAGTCGCTTTCTTTATCGGGACTGATATTGCCGAACGGGAGTACAGCGATCGCTTTTGTCTGGGGTTGAGTCTGGGCGCTTTCGATCGCCTTGAGTGTGTCCTGTAAAGAGTGGAGCACTTCATCGGCAGTTTGATAGCGCTGCAACCGATCCTTCGCCAGCATCTTTTTGATGAGAGAGTCTACTTGATGGGGAATTTTTCTGTCCATCAGGCTTGGAACGGGAGGATCTTCGTTCACGATCAGATAGAGCAATCCGGCTTCATGTTCCGATTTAAATGGAAGGTCGGCGGTGAGTATTTCATAGAGCACGACACCCAGAGACCAAATATCGGACCGCTGATCGGCGGCTTCGCCCTGAGCCTGTTCGGGCGACATGTACGACAACGTTCCGAGCGATGTGCCGGTTCTTGTCAAACCGGAACTGCTTTTAAGTTTCGCGATGCCGAAATCCATGATCTTGAGCTTTCCGTCGTTCGTCAGCATGACGTTTTCCGGCTTGATATCCCGATGGACGATATTTTTTCCATGGGCCGCCTTGAGCCCTTCAGCGATCTGCGATGCCCACGCGATCGCCTGCTGCACCGGAACGCCCGTCCCTGATTTCAAATTTGTCATGTATCTCTTCAGAGTCGTCCCTTCGAGATACTCCATCACGAGGAACATTCCGTCGTCGTGCTCATCGATCTCATACACGTTAAGGATGTTCGGATGATTAAGGGATGCAGTCGCCTTCGCCTCTTGAAGGAATCGCGCTTTACTGTCTGCAGACGCTGAAAGGTGAGAAGGAAGGATCTTGATCGCGACCATACGGTCGAGCTTCAGGTCCTGGGCCTTATAGACAACGCCCATACCGCCTTCGCCGAGCTTTTCGAGAATTTTATAGTGTGAGATTGTTGAACCGATCATGATATATCCTTTGTAATCCTTGTTCGTTTTATGTTGATCGACCCCAAAGGGGTCGAATTGTACAGGACCGGGGCAACGCCCCGACTCATATTGGAAACAAGCCTCTATGAACCCTGAAAGGGTGAAACAATTATGTCAATCCCAGATATAACGTTCATCAAATTTGATCTTGTATGCATTCAAAAATGCACGATACTCATCTTGAAAAATTTTCTTACGATGATGCTCTTCTTGGTTTGCAATATATTTTTTTACACGCTCAACCTCAGATTGACCTACAGAAAATGCGCCATACCCGTTCTGCCATGCGAATTTGGACAAGAGCCCCCCTTTCGACTTGATCCATTTCGATGACCCGCGTTTGATTTCGCCTACTACCTTTGCGATAGAGAGATTGCGCGACAATGAAGAAAGAATATGCACATGATCTGCAACTCCTCCAACAATCAAAACGGGACAATCGAGATTTTTACACGTGCCGCCGAGATAGGCGTGTAATTCTTTGCGTACAGTTTTGTCAACGAGAAATGGGAACCTGTGCTTCGTCGAAAAAACAATGTGTATCAGAACGTTCGCAAGTGATTGAGACATATCCCCCCCCCATATAACCCTTTCAGGGTTACTGATTAGTACGGTTTGTTGTGTGCCGAGGACGATGTCCTCGGTTGAATTATGCTTCCCCCTTGGGGAAGGTTTAGGCGTTATCCTTTTTTAATGATTTAATAAAATTCTTTGATGAAAATACTTCCCAATCAATAACTGCAACGACCCTGAAAGGGTCCCATATTCAAGGTCGGGGCAACGCCCTAACCTGAAACGATCTAAATACAATGATGAACCCCGAAGGGGTGATATATTTCTCTTCTCAGGAGTATCTTCCATTGTATTTCTTCTTAAGTATGTAACCCTTTCAGGGTAACACGGTAATACGATTTGTCGCACTCCGCGGGCAATGCCCTCGGTTACAGTATTCTTCCCCTGCGGGGAAGAATCATGCTTTACATTATTATATTAACCACAAAACATCGCACTCAGTTAACGCGTTGCTCCAATTCGGGAAATAATTGTTTTCAATCAGAAAATGTGATGACCCTGAAAGGGTTCGATATTCAAAGGCGGGGCAACGCCCCAACCTGAAACGATTTAAATACAATGTTGGACCCCGAAGGGGTGATATATTTTTTTCCGCACGGATACCTTGTTTATGTTTTCTTGATTATGGAACCCTTTCAGGGTATCGTATTAATGGGTTTGTCGTTTTCGAGGGCATTGCCCTCGGTTACAATATCCTTCCCCCTTTGGGGAAGACGATGGCTTTATCTATTTTAGAAATGCAAGAAAATCTTTTAATAAAAATATTTCACAATCAATAAATGTGACGACCCTGAAAGGGTTCGATATTCAAAGGCGGGGCAACGCCCCGACGAAGAGGATTCGACTATAATGATGAACCCCGAAGGGGTGATATATTTCTCTTCTCAGGAGTATCTTCACCTTCGTAGAAGAACACTTTTCAAGAGTGTAATAGCGCGAGATTATTCAACCGATCATTGCTGTTTGCTCCAAACGTTATTCGACAGATCGACGTCGGGCAATTGAAAATCGGGATCCACAATGACTGAATCTATTGCACTCGTCGAATGATACTTAAATTTCCACGTTTTGTGCGACAGCCAGATTTCAACGGGCAAATTAACTCTTCCGGATTTGCCGTTTGATTCCTTCACCTCGACGGTCACCGGCATGACCATCTTATCGTTATTCTGAATCGTGATGAGAGAACCTTTGGACGGATCGTTATCAACATACGCGACGTTCGTGACGGCCTGATCGAGTTTCCAATTTTTTACGAACCATCCCTTCCAGAACCAGTTGAGATTTTCCCCGGCTGCATTGTTCATGCACCTGAAAAAATCGAACGGACCGGGATGCTTGAACGCCCAATTTTTAATATAATTTCTGAATGCATAATCGAATCGTTCGGGTCCAACTATATAATTTCTCAAAAGCACAAGGCCGAATGAGGTTTTGAAATACTCCAAGGGGTGAACGTACTTCCCAGGGATGTTATCGGCATAGGTTAAAATAGGAGGAAGAGTGTCACTCAAATAAGGAACGACCTCTCGCGCCGGATTTCCCCCATTCGGCGCATACTCCCCGTCCCGTTTCGGCGCATATTCGCCATGATTAAAATCCTCGAACGACAGGATATCGATGAATGTATTGAACCCCTCGTCCATCCATGCGTCCTCCCTTTCATTCGAACCGACGATCATCGGAAACCAATTATGCCCGATCTCATGATTGATCACCATCCATAATTCTTTTCTTGTCGACTTGTACCAGCAAAAAACAATCGCTGGATACTCCATCCCTCCGACAGGTCCGCCGACCGTGACAGCGTTCGGATAAGGGTATTCAAACCAGTGCTTGGAAAAAATTTCCACGCTGTTTTTCAAATATTCTGTCGCCCTCCCCCACGCCGTATCTCCATCGCTTTCAATTGGATATACCGAATGAGCCAAACACGGTTTGCTGCTCGGCAAATTGACCTTTGCCGCGTCCCAGATAAATGCCCTCGAGCTTGCCCAAGAAACGTCGCGGGCGTTGTGAATGATATAATGCCAAACATCTCTCCCTTCAGCAGTCGGCCGAGCTTCACCTTTGCCGATTTCTGACGGGGAAATAATATAGACAGTTCTATTGCTTTTTCGAGCTTTGTTGAGCCGGCCGATCTCGGTCTTCGTTAAAACTTCCCCGGGGTTGACCAGTTCACCCGACGCGGCGACAATCTGATCCCACGGGACGTCGACGCTGAAGTCGTAATCGCCATAGTCCAAATAAAATTCGCCGCTTCCTAGGAACGGAAGCGTGTTCCATCCTTTTATATCATCATACACCGCCATCCGTGGATACCATTGAGCGATATCATAGACGAGGCCGTTCTTCGAGTTCATCCATCCGGATCGTCCGAGTCCCTGGGGCGCGATTTTGAAAGAATATCTGATATGGATCTGAATCTTTCCGCCTTTGGATTTCAGCGCCGCGGCCAGCCGTATTTGCATCCTCGTATCGGTGATCAGGTAGTGAGCCGGCTGCAATTTGCCGCCTTCGGAAATTGAAACGTCTTTTATATCGAACCCTCCGTTAAATTCTTCTGTGCCGCTGAGGTTCGGACCGGAAAGCGCTCTCGATCGGGAATCGTTTCTAAATCTGTTTTGGTCCAGGTACAGCCAAACATAGTCCAGGTTATTCGGGCTGTTGTTTGTGTACGCGATGACTTCATCCGCAGTAATGCTGGCATCGCCTTCGTTCAATCGTGCATGTATTTTATAGTCGGCTTTGTTTTGCCAATACCCCGGCCCCGGCGTGCCGTCGGCACTTCTATAGAGTGAACCTCCGTTTGCGTCAAACAAGGGGTCAAAAGTTTCCCTCGGATCATAACTCGAATGCTCTTGAGCGATCAATGGAGTAATGAAGAAGAGAACGGGAAGCCAAAAATATTTTTTCTCAATGCACATGGTATATCTCTTCGAATAAATTATTTAGCCGGAGGAAAAAACTTAATCGCTGAATTGTGAAAAACGCCTCTTATTTCACCAAACCGGATTTTTTCGTCAATGCAATGAACCTCGGTTCGGTTCGGATGTCATCCCACGCGTCGTCAATGAGGAGGTTCCCGAACCAGATGCTGTGGTCGTTAAAATCTTTCTCGAGCATTTCCAGGGCTTTTTCTTTATCCCCAAGCCCTGCATATATTCTGGCGATGTTGTATGCCGAACCGGTTCCTTCGTTGTACCTGCGCTCGTTCTCTTTCAGAAGCTTGAGGGCTTTGTCCCTCATGTTGTGCTTTGCATAGAAGTATGCGAGAGAGGATATACATTCGCTCGAACGTCCCGACAACTCCACGGCTTTTTCGAGCTGTGCCTGGGCATCGGAATATTTTTTTAAGCGATTATTTGCGATCCCTTGCCATTCATACCCGACCGCAAACGACGGGTCGAGCTCGACCGATTTTGTAAAATAGCCAAGCGCGTCTTCATACTGTCCGCGAAGAAGCGGGATGAGGCCTAAGTTAATTTCGATGATGGGGGAAAACGGGTCGAGCTCGTGCGCCTTTTGGATCATTGCCGAGGCCTCTTCTGTACGCCACGTCCTAACAAGCATGATGTTGTACCAGTGATACGCCGTCCCGTACCGCGGGTTCAGCGAAATGGCTTGTTTGAATTCCCGCTCCGCATCATCATATTTCCATTCTTGAACATAGCAGAGTCCGATTGTGGCGTGAGCTTCTGCGAGCGAATTATCGAGATCGAGCGCGCGACGGGCAGATGCCAATGCCATGGGCACCGTGACACTTGTCGGGATTCCAGAATATTGCGATTGGAGGACGTAACAGTCTGCCAGCCCCGAATAGGCGAGCGCATAGGTCGAATCCAGCACAATTGCTTGATTCAAATATCCGATCGCGCGCACTATCGAAGCGGCGGTGCGTTTGTTCCAGTAATACCGTCCTTGCAGATATAACTGATATGCCTGAGTGTTAACAGTGGATGGCTGGGTAATTTTTTCCCGAGTCTCCGTCGAGAGCCCGATGCCAAGCTTCGATGACACGTCGTCAGTGATTTGCTGCTGCAACGAAAGAAGGTCCGTCATCGAGGAATGATAAAGATTGCCCCACAATTCCGATTGCCGGTTGACGTCGATCAGATCGACCTGAACGTCCAGGACCTGGCCACGATGAGTGATCGTTCCCGACAGAACCGCCCCGACATTTAATTTCGACCCGATGGCCTGAATGTCCATCTCTTTTCCCTTGAACCGGAACACGGTGCTGCGTGGAATGACCCTCAACGATGATATTTTCGTGAGATTGTTGATGATACTTTCGGTGAGGCCGTCCGAAAGATATTCCTGTTCCTGCGACGCGCCGGCATTTTCAAACGGAAGCACCGCGAGTGAATCGATCCCCTTCGCGCGGCCGCTGTAAAAATAGGTCGCTAGTGCTATCAACACCACTGCGAGGCCCACGGAGCCGAAGATGAAAAAATTTTTCTTCGGCATAGACTTTTTAACAACGGGATGATCTTGTTCCACCGGAGGAGCGGCCGCATCGACCATCGATGGACGCATGACTCTCGACGTTTTCTTTCGCTCGCGCCGCAATTCGCTCACCATGTCGGCGACCGATTGATAACGATCCTCCGGATTTTTTTCGAGCGCCCGTGCGATAATGCGCTCAAGTTCCGGAGATGCTCCCGGTTGAACCTTCGTTAACGGCGTCGGTTCCTCGTTGACGATGGAATAGACCATTGCTGCTTCATGTTCGCCGCGAAAAGGTAGCTTGCCCGTCAACATCTCGAAGAACAAGACGCCAAAGGAAAAAATGTCGCTCCTGTAATCGACTTCTCCTGCCTGGATTTGTTCCGGCGCCATGTAGCCGAGCGTTCCAACCGTGCTGGAGGTGCGTGTGAGCTTCAACGATCCTTTCAGCTTTGCCAACCCGAAATCCATCACCTTGACCTGGCCCTTCGAGGTCAGCATGATATTGTCGGCTTTGATATCCCTGTGGACGATCCCTTTGGAATGAGCTTCTTGCAGCGCCTCGCCGATCTGCGCCGCTATAACGATCGCATCGTCGGATTTTGCAAAGGGAATCTTCTCGCCGAGAGTTCCGCCGTCGATGTATTCCATTGCGATGAAGAGCTGTCCCTCGTGTTCCTCGACTCCGTAGATCGTGCAGATATTGGGATGATTGAGTCCCGCTGCGGCTTGCGCTTCCTGAAGAAAACGTGCCTTTGCAGTCTCATCCTTCGTCACCCTGTCGGGAAGAAATTTAAGAGCCACGTTGCGGTTCAGCGTCGTATCGTGGGCCTTGTAGACAACGCCCATTCCTCCTTCGCCGAGCTTTTCAAGAATTTTATAGTGAGAAATAGTTTGTCCTATCACAATATTTTTCTCCCCCTCCCGCCAAAGAACGGCGGGATGCTCAAATTTTCAATCCCGCAAAAAAGCTGCGGGAGAAAATTTGGCACTTCGCCGAGCTTCTCGAGGATTTTATAGTGCGATATTGTCTGTCCGATCATCATCGCTTCAATTATTTATTTTCCACCAGATTCTGCCAGTTAAAAATGAGCGACCCGTTTTTCAGAGATTGAGTGTTCAATGTCCGCGTCACCAAAATTTGTTTTCCGTCTCTCGAGATATCCATGACGTTTGTCTGAAATCCGGCGTCGATTTTAAACAGCTGTTTCGTTTGGCCGACATTGATCTCATTTCCCGAGATGGTGACAGGGACTGAAAATACTTGCTGGTTATTGAGCGTGTACATAATCTCCCTGCCGTTATTGAGCCATCGGGGCTGCTCGCCACCGTTCGTCGATACCTGCCACTTGCTCGGTGAGCCGTCGGTCGGCCTGATGTAGACTTCGTTTTTGCCCGTTTCATCCGATTCATACGCGAACCATTTTCCATCGGGCGAAAATGTCGCGAGCCATTCGTCAAACTCGGAGGTCAATAACGGAGTGTATTTCTTTTCTCTTATGTCGTACATCCCGACATCCCATTTTTGCACACCTTGCGTGTTGATGGACAGAAGCAATTTATTCCCATCATGTGAGACGTCGGTGACATAGGAACTGGTGTTCCCGGCATAGATCAAGTGCTCATCGCCTGTACCGTTGCTGTTTTTCTCGTAGATGCTGAAAACCCCGCTGGCGTTCGAGCTGAAATACACCTTGCTGTCGTCCGGCGACCATGAAGGGACGAGCTCGGTGCCTTTATCAAATGTAAGACGCGTGTCGGAGTTACGCTGAGTGTCATGGATCCATAAATCGGTATTCTTTGCCGATTCGTCCAATGCATCGGTCGCAACGTATTTTCCGTCGGTGGAAAACGCCGCCCACGTTGTCGCAACTTTTGATTGCATCGTATGTTGGATGACGCCGTTCGCACCGTAAATGACCATTTCATTATCGGATTTTGCCGTGCCGAGATACGCCAGTCGACCATCCCTCGAAAATGAAAAAGTCCCTTTGCTTCGCACCCTTGCGTATAAAACGCTTTCCAAAATCGGGATCGGCTCGCCTTTCAATTCCAAGGAACCGTCGTCGAATCGTTGGGCAAGCAAAGAATTTTGTTTATAATAGAGCACCCATCCGCGATTGTAAACGATATTACTCGATGCGTGGACGACAATTTTATTCTTCGTATCGCCGAGAGAAGCTACACGAATATGGTCTGCGTCTTCCTCGAGCGACGGTTTGCTTGTCTGGACAGTGTAAAAGAAGTGGTCCCCGTCGGGCAAAAAATATGGCCAGCGATGATTTACTTCATACTCGGTCGAGTCGAGCCGAGTAAGTTGCTTCGCTGTTCCTCCTGCCGAAGAGACTTGATACAACGGCCCACTGCTGCTCGGCGCGAAGATAATCACCCCATCCTTATTCCACGTCCCGCCTCTTCCGTCCGTTGCGTCACAAACGGTGAATGACGGTCCCCCTTTTGCATCGATCTTTTTGAGCTTTCCGTCAGCAAAGTACGCGATCATTCTGCTGTCATACGACCAAAACGGATAGGACGCATTTTCAGTGCCCGATAAAAGCAAAGGCGTCGGTGCATCCAGTGGCCGCACCCAGAGGTGATCTTTCCCGAGAGAGTCGACAGCGACGAACGCAATCATGCTGCCGTCGGGGGAAATTTCCAGATGGCCTCCGACAGTTGAATTGAAAATATTTCCTTTAGGGGCTTCGAACGAGAGTTGAATCAACTCAGGCCCTTTCTTAATAAATAGAAAGTACCATCCTACGACAGCGATCAGCAACACCGACAAAGCAATCGAGGCAGCCATCCAAACATTGAAAGGTAATGCCTTCTTCTGCGGAAGCGTTTCGTATTCCGCAGTTTGAGGAGCGATCCTCGTCCCGGATGAAATCTGGCTCTTGCGCACGGCAAGAATTCTGCTTGCGGTCTGGCGGCTCGATTCACGTTTAAGTTTTCGAAGATCCTTGACGATCTCCTTTGCGGATTGATACCGCTCGTCCGGGTCTTTTGCGAGACATTCAAGGAGAATTGCATCGAGGTCGGTGGGCACGTCTGGCTTGAGGATCGAGATCGGTTCGGCATCGACATTGACGATCTCGTAAATGATGGCGGTCTCATGAACGCCTTTGAACGGCGATTGCCCCGATATCAATTCATACAACAGAACGCCGAAGGAAAAGATATCGGTGCGGTGATCGACGTTGAACCCCTGCACCTGCTCGGGCGACATATACCCCACTGTTCCGACGGTATTGCCTTCCCGTGTCAGACGCGAAACGCCCTGAAGTTTCGCCAGGCCGAAATCCATGATCTGCACGAGACCGTCCTTCCGCAGCATCACATTTTCCGGCTTGATGTCCCGATGGACGATCCCCTTTTCATGGGCGGCAGCTAATCCCTCCGCAACCTGGATCCCGATGTCGATCGATTGTTTGAAAGAAATATTGTTCTTCCTGTCGCGCAGCGTTTCACCGTCGATGAATTCCATTGCGATGAACAACTGGTCTTCATATTCCGCGACATCATAGATCGTGCAGATATTGGGATGATTCAGAGTAGCGGCGGCTTTCGCCTCCTGCATAAATCGCTGGCGGTCGGACTCAGTGGAAGAGACGCTCTTCGTCAAAAATTTAAGTGCAACAAACCTGTCGAGTTTGGTGTCCCTGGCTTTATAGACGATGCCCATGCCACCTTCGCCAAGTTGCTCGAGAATTTCATACTGAAGAATCGTTTTACCAATCATCGCATAATTTCCTTTCCCCTCCCGCCGAAAAACGGCGGGATTCTCAAAATCACTGCCACTCGCTGAGTAGGGCTCGTGGGTGATTTTGGAACTTCGCCCAGTTGCTCGAGAATTTCATACTGAAGAATTGTTTTACCGATCACAAGTCGCTCCTTTCAAACTGATAACTGCCACCGCACTCTACCGAACCCTCGATGTTAAACAAGAGAAGATAGGAGAAATCGTTTCAATGAGTGAACCATTCTGCCGTAAGACAGCGGTACACTTTTGTCGTCAGATCCTCGCTTGTCGCCGATGTTGTCGTCGCGCTCGCGTGAGAAACCCGCCAGCGGACCGAAGCCGGTAAAATTTTATAGATCGATTCCAACAGCTCGCCGATCGAATGGATACCGGGCGACTGAAGTTCAACGGTCTCGTCCCAGAATGAAATGACGTGGAACTTGTGCTGTTGACGGAGAAGGATCAGGTCGATGAACCCTTTATGAGCTTTATATTTTGGATGGATCTCAGACGCGAAAAGAGCTTCGAATGTATTGACTTGATCTTCCTGGACAGTGAGCTCAAGGATCTGAACGGCAAACGGTTTCGCTTTGAGCTTGCTGATGTTCTCCGAGCCGGCGACGGATCCGTCAAATCGTTCGATTGTCGGCTCTATTTGGATCGGAGTGTATTCGAGAGACAGGTCTTCCGTCAACTCCAGTTTCCATTCGTTTGAATCGGCAAAATATGGCCGGAGCGAATCGACCAATTTAGTATACAAGCCGCTCTTTTCATAGTCTTCCGAATCTTTGCGGGATTTCCAGATTGTGAGGGAAATACATTCCTGCGGTTTGTCGGTATTTTGGAGCAGCGAGGCAAATGCGCATCCCTTTGTGGAGCGAAGAGCAGAGAGCACCGACTGCGCATAGGCCTCGGCATTCTTCTCCGATTCCTCGGCGCGTATGATGTGAGTGACAAGCCTTAGAAACATCGCTTCCTCATCTGCAATTGTGGTGGGGACGACGATACTGTTTTTATTGCACTCGCTTAATGACCATCATCGTGATGTCGTCGGATTGGGGATGAGCGCCGGCATGTTTTCTCACTTCTTTGACCACCGCGTCGATGATGTCCTCGGCCGAACGGTTCCGTTGTTCGAGCAAGAGAGTTTGAAGGCGTTCATCCCCAAACTGCTCTTGATTGCTGTTCATCGCTTCGCTCACGCCGTCGGATTGGACGACCAGAATGTCCCCGGCGCGCATATCGATCCGTTCATCTTCATATTCTGCCTGAGGGAGTAATCCGATCATCAGTCCGCCAGTTTTCAGCCGCTGGATCGTCCCATCGCTGCCGATCAAAAAAGGCCAGTCGTGACCGGCGTTGGAATAGTGTATGTTGTGATGTTCGACGTCGATGATGCCGTAGAAAAGCGTTGCAAACTTTTCGGGGCTTGTGCTTTCGTACAGCAATTTATTCGAGCGCAAAAGACATTCGGAGGGCGCTTGAGACACCAGCGTCTGCCCTCGAAGCGTCGCTTGAAGGTTTGCCATGAGGAGCGATGCCGGCAGCCCTTTGCCCGAAACATCTCCGAGGCATAACGCCATGCGTCCGTCGCTTTTCGGAATGAAATCGAAATAGTCGCCGCCGATAGACTGAGCGGCGATCGTGCGCGCAAAGATGTCGTACCCTTCAAGGCCCGGGTTGCTCCGGGGCAAAAGGTCTCGCTGGATTTTTGCCGCGAGGCCGACCTCCTGCTGCATCTTGATATACAGTTTCTCCTCTTCGATCAATCGGGCGTTCTCGACGACCTGCGCGGATTGCGCCGAGATGATTGCGAGAAGACGCTGGTCGTCCGTGTTGAACGATTGTCCTTCCTTCTTATTATAAACGGTGAGGACGCCGCGCAGCTCGGATTTGACGATCAAGGGCACGCACAAAAGCGTTCTGATATTGTCGTCCCAGTGTACACCTCGGAAACGTACGTCGTTTGCCGGATCGTCCACGCTCAGCGGTTTTTTATTCAGGTGCATCCAACCGATCAACGCCTGGTGCATGTGAAATGCCGGCGCGCCCGCTGAAGACACCATCGTGCGGATCAGCGTCTTCATCGACTTCTGCTCTTCTTCCACCAGTGTGATGACACCTTGTTCCGCGTTGACTGCCCTGAGAGATTTCCGGATCAGCGTCTGCATGATCTCTTCGGCGTTCAACGAAGCGCTGATGGCCCGCGCGATGTCGTTGAGAATGGAAAGTTCTTCAACCGCACGGCGAAGCCTGCGCACTTCATCTTGAAGCGCATCGATGGATTGAGTGGGTTGAGGTTTTTCAGCCATTCGGTATTCATTCCTTGAAAACGATTATGAGCATGCGCTGAACAATTCTTCAACAGCGACGATTTCGTCAGAAAAGATCTACTCTATCTCAATTATCCAAAAGAGAGAGTTATGGTGTGTGGCTCTGCACTGGATATTAAGGCGATTCAACAGCGGCGGGATCGACAAATTGGGGCAAGAATCTTGCCATTTTGTTCATTCACAATGGTTTACGCCTACAAATGTCCGTCAAAAGTACTCTTTCCGGTTGCTATTGTCAAGACAACACGACGCGTGGCAATGGAACTGTCGTAGAAATACGGGATTGAAGGGATAAAAAAGCAGGATTGAGTCGTGGTTCAACTGGAAGTTTTCTCAAAAACATCTCATCGTTCATTCAAAGGGAACAAATTGATGTGCCCCTTGTCAAGGTCAGGATGAACGCAGAATAAACGAAACAGCTGGTTCCATTTTCTTTAACGATCGCTAAAATGATTGATGCCATGGTTTGAAGCCATGGCATCGCTCATTACACCTAATAGCTTTAATTTACGGAAGCGCTTTCGGTCAGTGCAGATATTTTTTTGTCCGAAACAGTTATCTCTTGACAACTCGGACTGATCTTATTTTCTACTCTTTTAAAAATGTCATCCCCTCACTTTACCGCCCGTATTGTCCAAAAATCGTCCGAGAGATTTGCCTCGAGAAGATAAGAATACGGAAGCGTGAAGTAGTCTTTCATACCCCATCCCGTTCCCCACGAATTGCGCACGATGAACCATTGCTTGGCATCGTCGTAGCCGACTGCAACAACGGCATGTCCTCCCTCCATTTGTTCATTCGGCTTCGGCATCGCGGCATGCCCGGTCTTTGCAACGGAAGCGCTCATAAAACTTTCGTAGACCGAAAAACCGAACACGAACGGATAGCCCGAAGCAAGACATCCCTTCATTTGATTAGCAGTTCTGGATACGCGTTGATACAACACCGCTTGATGCATTTTTGCATAACTGTAACATGATGCTGGAGGCTTGTCTTGAAAGTTTGTAATGTCGTACGGCCAAAGAGATTCCGGGCAATCTCCTTGCTTTCCAACGCTCTTGATCCCGTCGCGGATTTGCGCACCGCTGTCCGAGTCTACTGTTCCCTCCATCGCCCGCTCGTTGTAATAGATGAACAACCGCGACGGCATAAAGTACTTTATTTTCTGTTTCATCTGGTCGAACTCGATCGCGGCCGCAATGGCATTTGCCGTGCAACTCCCGAGCTGCCCTTGATCGTACACCGGCGGACATTTTCCCCGTAGGTCTACCTTCGCGGGCAGTTTTGCCAGCCATTCAACGGGCGCAGCATACACATGATCCCGATGGTCGGGCACATCCGGCACCCAGCCGAGATGCGGTTTAGATAAAGAACGTACGCTTTTCATTGAGCCCTCCTCTGAAATATATTGTGTGACCAAAAAAATGTTTTGTTGTGGCCATCGCGGATTGCCGGTGAGAAAAAATATATCTCTCACTGCAAAACTGCGTTTTTGCGTGCTTATGGTCTAAAAAAGGGGATAAGGAAATCGGTTGGACGGATGTGCTGCAACCATAGTAACCAATCCCTCCGTTTTTGGTTCTCTCCTTGATTGCTTCGATTAGAGGATACCCAATTCCCTTAATCTAACGGCAAAAATAAGCTGTTTTGGAAGAGAAGTCAAGTAATTTTTTGAATACTATGAAAATTTGCGATTGAGGCTTTTGCATCCCCCTAACAGGCAGTATGGTTAAAATCCTTGAGGCTCAACGCGCGGGAAAGGAGACAACAATGCGGTACTAAAGGAAAGCGATGCTTGTGATAGAATTATGTTCTTGGCTCACCAAGGACATTTCGTATCGTATTAAGCATTTCGTTCGGCACAAACGGCTTCTGAATAAAATCTTTCGCGCCGGTCTCAAATATTGTTTTCTTTTGGTCGGGTTCAACGTAACCGCTTGTGAGGATAAATTTGACCGACGGATTGATCTTCAGCAATTGCTTTAACACTTCATGCCCGTCTATCTTCGGTAAGCCTAAGTCGCACACAACGAGGTCTATTTCTTTTTTATGCGAGCGATATATTTCAACCGCTTGTTCCCCATCGGAAGCGGTAAGCACGTGATATCCTTTCCCTTCCATCGATGCCAACGCCAATTCCTTGAGCACATCTTCATCTTCGACAAGGAGAATTGTCTCCGTTCCTCCGGGGCCTTCGCCTGAGAGGTCTTTTTTTAATTCGCCGCCTTCTACTACCTCCGGGGTATCGGGAAAGTATAAAGAAAACATCGTCCCCTTACCCGGAGCGGTTGTCAGATCGATGAATCCATAATGGAGCTCCATGATGCCAAATACGACCGAGAGCCCTAGGCCAGTTCCTTTTCCCAGCTCTTTCGTCGTAAAAAACGGCTCGAAAATGCGGCGGCGAGTTTCCTCATCCATTCCCGTTCCCGTATCGCTCACTTCGACGAGAACGTGATTGATGTTCTTTGCTTTTGGAAATTTCGCAATAACGTTCGTGCCTTTTGCCTGCTTCGTTTTTATCGTTATGACTCCTCCGTTGGGCATAGCGTCGCGGGCGTTGATGCTGAGATTGAGGAGGACTTGATGTATTTGCGTTGCATCCGCATAGATCAAGGGGAGGTCTTGTGCGAGCTCAGTTGAAACGGTAATAGTCTTGGGGAGAGTTTGACTCAGGAGCGAAGTAAGTTCTTTGACTGAATCGTTCAAGGAAACTCGACTAAAGAGAACGTCGCTCTTGCGCGCGAATGTCAGGAGTTGGCGGACGAGACCCGCACCGCGCTGCGCGGCTTTGGTGATCGTGCTGATGCTCTGAGAGACCTTTTCCTTATCGATACGGCCGCGCTCGATAATCGTGCTATGTCCGATGATGATGCCGAGGATATTGTTGAAATCGTGGGCGATCCCGCCGGCGAGCGTCCCGAGGCTTTCAAGCTTTTGTGCCTGGATCAACTGATGCTCCAACGATTTCCGTTTGGTATCGTCGAGCATGTATGAGTTGATCCAGAGGAGGTTATGCTTGTCATCAAACTTCCCTACAACGTTCGCAATAACATCCACCGGGGCACCGGTTTTGTTCACCATCGAGATACCTTGGTTTTCCACTTGCCACCGCGATCGTATTTTTCGGATCAACTTGTCCCTGTCCTCCGAGTGCTTATACAAACGAGTCATATTCATCGACTTGGCTTCCTCGACGGAAGCGAATCCAAACAGCCGCACGAAAGCTGGATTACATTCCAAAATGGCGCCATCTGGCATCGAGGCGACGGTTGCGGCAAGATTGCTTTCAAAAAGATTCTGATATTTTTCTTTCGATTCTTTGAGCGACTCCCGTGCTTTTTTCTGTTCCGTAACGTCCCTGCCGATTCCGACAAGGCCCGTGATCTCTCCCTTCTGATTTCTGAGAGGCAGTTTCGTAGTGAGAAGCCAGTGCTTTTGCCCATCCCCGTCAATAAAATATTCTTCTTTATCGACGATCGGAGTCCCTGTGCGTATGACGCTCATGTCGTCCGCGTGAAACCCCTCCGCCAATGCTTTTGGGAAGAAGGCAAAGTCGTCCTTTCCCAACGCTTCATCCTCGGACTGCAACCCCATGTTGCGCAAATCCGCCAGGTTTGCGAGCGTTTTGCGGCCTTGCAAGTCTTTGACATAGATCGCATCGGGCAAATTATCAATGACGGTGCGTAGGAGAATTCTCTCTTGCTTAAGGTCTTCGTTCGCCTTTTTTTGAAGCTTGCGCGCCTGGGCGTCTTCAAGGGCACGCTTAATTGCAGGGATCAGGCGTGCGTTCTTGCTCTTCAGGACGTAATCCGTTGCTCCGCGAACCATGCCTTCGATGGCTGCGTCCTCGCCGATCGTACCCGATACGAAGACAAACGGGGTCTCCGGGCACTTTACCCGCGCAATTTCCAAAGCAGATTTTCCGTCAAAGGATGGCAGCGAGAAATCGGAAATGATGAGGTCGTACGGCATCTGATCGATCGCGTTGGTAAATTCATCACGGGTCTGCACGACCTGAATGACACAAGGAATTGCGGCTTCGTCCAATTTGGCGCGCAGAAATTCGGCGTCGGTCGGATTGTCTTCGAGATGTAAAATATTCAACATCGTGGCCATTGGGACCTCTCGACTCGCTCAATTCATTTTCTTAACACTGCCTTGTGGCGCTTCGTTGATGAGCGCCCAAAAGACCCCCAACTCTTTGACCGCATCGACGAATTCCTGGAAATTTACCGGCTTCACAACATAGGCATTCACCCCAAGTTTGTAGCTCATAACAAGGTCCTTCTCCTCCCGCGACGATGTCAGCATGACCACCGGAATCGTTTTCAGTTCAGGGTCGGATTTCACTTGGCGAAGCACTTCGAGGCCGTCGACTTTCGGCATCTTGAGGTCAAGAAGGATCACGGCAGGGTTTCCCTGGCCTCTAAGCTTGAAGTTCCCCTCTCGGCGTAAATACTCTAGTCCTTCTGCTCCATCGCGTGCAACAACGACCTCGTTGGCGAGTTTGTGTTCTTCAAGGGCAGCAAGTGTGAGTTCGACGTCTTTCGGGTTATCTTCAACGAGTAGAATCCGTTTCAATTCGCTCATGTGGTCTCCATAGATTTATACAGTGTGTGCCGTCTGATGTGGAAGAGAAAAATAAAATGTCGCGCCTTCATTGACTTTCCCTTCTGCCCATGTTCGGCCTCCATGCCGCTGGATGATGCGGCGAACGTTCGCGAGGCCGATCCCCGTTCCTTCAAACTCGTCAAGACGATGAAGCCGTTGGAACACTCCGAAAAGTTTATCGGCATAGTTCATATCGAAACCTACTCCGTTATCCTTCACAAAAAACTCGACCTCGTTCCCATTATCGACGGACCCAACTTCAACTTCAGGTTTCTGCTTTGGCCGGCTGTATTTTACCGCATTCCCCAGCAGGTTTTGAAAGACAAGCCGAAGCATCGACTCATCGGCCTCCACTTGAGGCAGGGGCTGTACACGCCATGAAATCTCTTTTCCCCGGGCTTCTTCTTTGAGGAAACCGATCATTTCATTGACGATTTTCACCGGATCGACTTTCGTCGAACGCATTTCGGTCCGCCCCATGCGCGAAAAGACCAGCAGCTCGTCGATCAGCACGCCCATTTGTTTTGCAGAATCGGAAATTGTGCGAAGAAACCGCTGTCCCTTTTCGTCGAGGATGGCGGCTGCGTGCCTGGTCAACATATCGGCAAACCCATCGACGTGGCGCAACGGAGCGCGAAGGTCGTGCGAAACGGAGTACGAAAAGGCCTCAAGTTCACGGTTCGCCGATTCTAACTGCGCGGTGCGCTCGGCCACACGGTTTTCAAGCTCTGCATTAAGCTTCCGAACGTCTTCCTCGGTTTTTTTACGTTCCGTGATATCGATGGAGAGGATGAAGATCCCTTCGGGCACGGGCTGAAAGCTGAGGTCGAACCAGCCGACGGTGTTGTCGGGAAACGTGAATTCGTTTTCCAGTTGGATCGCCACGCGCTCGTCGAAACATCGCTGATACACTTTGTACACCTCGGTGCGCTCGATGCCGGGATATAATTCCTGCACCGTGTGGCTGAGCAATTGCTCTCTGGAATATTTAGCGTGTTTTACAAAGGCGTTATTGACATAAAGATACCGCCAGTCGAAGCTGATGATCTGACATCCTTCCATCATATTGTCGAGCGTCGATCGGTAGCGCTTCTCCGCGGCCTGGAGCGTTTCATTCGTTCTGCGAAGGTTTGAATCTCGTTCCTGAATTTGGGCCAGCATCTCATTGAATGAATCTGCCAACAGACCCGTTTCGTCGTTGGTCATCCGGGGCGCGCGTAACGAAAAATCCTTTGATTCTGCCACGTGCTTTGTCGTGGCTGCCAGTCTCAAAATGGGGGCGGCAATGTTACGCGCGAGTATGGTGGCAACAACGTACGTCACGGCGAGAGTGCCGATGAGCACAAGAAAGGCAATCTCGATATACGACCAGAACCGCTCCTTCTGTCCGACGAGGTCCATGCTAAGATAAATGGAGCCGATGGGCGCGCCGTTCAAATCGATCGGCTTGAAGAGGATCAGATCATTATCTTCATACCGGGATACGCTTGAAAGGGGACGAGGGGGAAACACAACGTTTTCGCCCTTTCTGACGTATGAAGCGAAAAGCTTTCCGTTGTTATCGTAGATCGCGCCGGCAATGATTCGTCGTTGAGAGGCAAGAGAATTGAGAACGTGCGCCGCGTCGACTGAGTCGTGAAATGCAAGCGCTGCGTTGCTGTTCTCGGCGATGATGTCGGCCTTCGTGATGATATCGTTGACCTGACTTTTTCTGTACGTGATGCGTTCGTAAGTAAAGAATCCGCTGAAGACGAGAATAATCGTAAGAAGCACGGTCGAAAGAATGACCAACTTCAATTTCGTCCGGATCGGCGTCTTGTCGAAAATTTTCATCGCATCAGATCGGGTTGATGACTCGCGCAAGCCGAAGAAGCTTCGAACTGGCTTTAAGGTCAGCAACTTTCAGGGCCTGCATGTTGATCTCAAATCGCAATTTGTTGTTGTCCATAAAAAAGCCGATCCCCCCTCCCTGACCGCCAAAATCGTCCATGTCGCTCACCGTGAGGGTCGATGAATCCCCGATGCGGCGCAGGACCGAATGGAACGATTCTTTTTCGGAAGAACTCACAAAGAGCACCTGGCATGGACTGAATTCGCCGAGAGAGTGGAAGCGTTTGACGACGATCGAACGCGCGCCGATCTTTTCCGATTGCACCGTCTCGTCAAGAACTTTTCCAAAAGGATCTTCTCCAAGGACTGCCAGGACAATCGGGGCATCCTGATTCGGAAAAGCCGAATCAGGCCATTCGACAAATTGGAGAAAATTCAGGATATACACGGCTTTAAAACGGTACTCAACTTCCTTCGATGTCTGTGCGTGCGCAATACTTGAACGAAAAATACATATCGATGCAATAATGACGATCGTGCATCGCTTTGCGAATGACCCTCTCATCATTGTCAACCGTCTAAGCATTGCGTTCGCGCTCGTAGTGCTCACTATACGTAATTACAAGGAATACGATATTTGTCCATATCCGCTCCGCACGATCTCTTCGCGCCCCAAACCCGGATACCCGTATTCGGGATGGCGCGGATGCAAAAGATTCTCTCCGACAAGCGAAATTTCAAACCGTTTACCCGGACGCCACCCCAGCTGGAGGTTTAACTCGAAATAGCTTGCCACGATGCCTGGAGTCGGGCCATTGTTCACATGCAATTCATCGACCCAACGTGGAATAAGGTCGAGTTCTATATTATGCAACAGGTCCATCGAAGAATGAATCGAGAATTGCTGTTGGGGATCGGCCGTTTCGTTGAGCCCGTTGGTAAAATCCGAGCTGCCGGATTTGACATGGATACGTTCTATGAGAAGATCGTAACCCCCGCGTAATAACCACCAATCCAGCGCTTGCACATTGGCGTTGAGTTCAAACCCTTTTGTAAAGCCTTCAAGGTTATTGTTGAATATTAATGGAATCGGTAAAATCGGCGTGGTCGGTGTAGGAGTTAAGCTTCGGACGTTCTTGTAATCATTATAGAATGCCGAAAGCGAAACGGAAGCTTCGGAGCCGATCTGGAATCGGTAACCCGCCTCATAGGCAATAACCGTCTCAGAAATGAAATTCGTTCCCGCGTCATACAAATAACTGTAGGGCGCTGGAAGTCCCGTCGGCGAAGAAAAATCATGGTCGATGCGCGACGGCGTTCGAACCGCACGGGAGACCGCGGTCCACAGCGTGTGCTGATCCAGAAAATTCCATTGAAGGCGCGCGTTGGGCTCGTACTCATACCCTGTGTAATCGTTGTGCTCGATTTTACTCCCCAAAGTAAAGAATAGGTCTTCCTGGAGAGTAAGTTCATCCTGCAAAAATCCATTGTAGAGATTCTGATTCAGGACGGAGGGCGTAAACACGACCGTCGGCGAATTTCCAACGACATCGTGCGTACGACGGTACCCAAAACCCCAGATTATCCGATTGATCCCGCCGAGAGGGAATCTGTGCTGGAAATCGACATCGTACGTATCGAGCCCGTCGGTTAAGTTCCCAGCAGGAAGAGGTTTCGCAGCGGGCTTCGGGGATAACAGATATGTGTGATCGTAATACAATTGTACCTTGATGTCCGACTCGCTCGAAATAGTATGCGTCCATCGGCTCAGAACATTGCCCCCGCTCACTTTGCCGTTGCCGCCCGTCTCCTGGTTTTCCGTGCCGCTATAGTAATCTCCCTGAAGCGTGATATTATTGTTTGGCGACGACGCGGCATCGATCCGAAAACCGCCTTGGCCTTTTTTCCAGGAATCCGACGTGTCGTCTCCGTTCGCCGCCACTTCGTCACCGCGGTTAAAATATTTACCGTAGGCGCGGAAGAAGACGTTGGGGGCCAGTATCCCGCCATACCGCACATCGGCAAAATCTTGTAACTCGCTGCCGCCCCCCGCCGATACAAACCAGCCTTGCGTTTCTTTTGCGCTTTTTGTGATGATATTGATCACCCCGTTGACTGCATTCGCGCCCCAGAGTGTCCCGCCCGGACCGCTGATGACTTCGATGCGGTCGATATCTTGCAATTCATAATCCTGCGCGTCCCAAAAAACTCCGGAGTAAAGAGGCGAGTATACGGTTCGCCCGTCGATCATGACAAGAAGTTTATTGGACAAATCCGTGTTGAATCCGCGCGCGCTGATAGCCCAGTCGTGCGAATTCTTTTGAGCCACATCCAAATTAGTCGCGAGCCGTAAAGCTTCCGGAATACTCGAAGCTCCCGATCGTCTGATCTCGTCGGCAGTGATGACCTGAATTGCCGAGGGCGTTTCGGAGAGTTTCTCCGGGCTTTTTGAAACTGAAGTGACCTCAATATTCATCAGGTCTTCGAGGCTGATTTTTTTCAGCTCGGAGGTCGAGAGCGTGTCGGCGCCCATCGTTGCGCTTCTCATTTCAGCGCCGAACGCAATAAAAAAAATCATACAGAACACCAGCGTCTCAAATCGTCGATGGAGAATGTTGCGGTGAAGCGAAGTTCGTCTTGCTGCGAGTCTGGGCTGTTCCTTCTCGCTGAAGCATATGCGGCTTTCGTTCATGCGATTAAGAATATGTTGTATGAGGATGTTTTGCTACGACAATTCTTCTATCGGGCTGAAATGTGGAGCGACGCAACAGTTTCATGGAACAATGATTCGATGAGCCGTGGTATTTTACTCGTAATCTCCGACTTGGTCACAAAGTCGTCCGCTCCTGCCACTCGTGCGGCCTTTCGGTACTCGTTGCTTTCATGGATCGTAAGGATGACGACCTTTGACGAATGGGTCTCCTGCTTGATCAACTTCATCGCAACCAGTCCGCTCATGCCGGGCATGGCGAAATCCATCAAGACAAGGTCCGGCTTTAATTCTGCAGACATCCTCACAGCTTCCTCGCCGGAGGTGGCTTTGCCGATACATACAAGATTGCTGTTGCCCAGCGACACCAAGTATCGTTCGATCGAGTCGAGAAAGCTTTCGTTATCGTCAACTAAAAGAAAACGGACCATGGTCGTTTCCGCGTTTGTAAAGCACAAAATTGGTTCTTTGCGTTGGTGCAAATGTAGAGCTATCAACCTAGTGCGTCAATCGGGGAAAGACCTGAATACGGAGGGGAAAAAACCTGAAGGCCCCCCTGAAAAAACACAATCTAGCCCTTTTTTGTCAGGGCACTACTTTGTCCGGAATGATCAACCTTCCGGAGATACGACGCCGGCCCGTAAAGCATATCGAACGAGGCCGGCGATATCGTGAATATTAAGACGCTCCATGAGCTGGGTTCTGTGAGTTTCAGCCGTTTTGGGACTCACGTTGAGAATAGAGGCGATCTCTTTCGTCGTGCGCCCCTCCGCGATCAATTGAAGGATCTCGCGCTGACGAGGAGTCAAACTTTCGATATTTTGTTCGTGGTCGGGAGAAAGCGCCGTGTACTCTTCTACAAGGTATGTCGAAATTGCGGGTGAAAGATATTTTTGGCCCCGGGCGATCGCTGTCAATGCGACTTCGAGTTCGGACGTCGCAGCATCTTTGATCAAATATCCCATGACGCCGATGTGCAACGCCTTCATGACATATTCTTTTGAGGAATGCATGCTGAGTATGATGACCCTGCAATCGGGATGCGATTTAATGATCCGCTCCGCGGCTTCAAGACCGTTGAGCCCGCTCATGGCAATGTCCATCAACACTGCTTGCGGCCGTAATTTTTCGACAAGCTCAACTGCCTCGCGTCCGGTGCCCGCTTCCGCAACAACTTCAACCCACGCGACATCTTTCAAAAGAGATCTCATACCTGCGCGTACAAGGGTATGGTCGTCCGCAAGAAGTACACGAAGCTTTTGCATTATTCCTCCTTCGGTCATTTTGTTGGACTGTCGCTTTGTGCCATCCCAACGGGCAATCGCACTTCTACCGACGTTCCCTTTCCGCGAATCGATTTGAATTCCAGAACTCCGCCAAAAAGGGAAACTCTTTCCTGCATTCCAAGGATCCCGAATGACTTGCTTTGGATCGCATCGGTCATAGCTCGGTCAATATCAAACCCGATACCGTCGTCGCGAATACTCATGGCAAGGCTTATGCCGTTGCGCTGCATTTCAATCTCTACATGACTGGCCCTGCTGTGCTTGGCAATATTTGTCAGCGCTTCTTGGGCGATCCGGAAACAGATGGTTTCGAGGTCCGGGTTAAATCTTTCCGAAACGCCATCCGCTATAAGCCTTCCCTCAAAACCGACTTTGGTTTGAAACCGCTCCAACTGCCATCTCAGCGCGGCGAGAAGGCCAAGGTCGTCGAGAATTGACGGGCGGAGGTCGAGGGAGAGATTTCTCACTTCGCGTAAGCACGCATCGAGCATCAAGACGTCGTCGTTCAATCGGTTGATCAAGTCGACGGGTAGAGGGTTTCGGCGAATGACTTCCAAGTCGATCTTCGTCGCTGTAAGAATTTGTCCGATCTCATCGTGGAGTTCTCGTGCAATCTGCCGGCGTTCGTTCTCCTGGATTTCCAGAAGCCGGTGTGAAAGCCGTCGAAGACTCCGCTGTGTCGTATGGAGCGCAACTTCTGCTTTTTTTCGCTCGGTGATATCGACGCATACGCCCGAAACAAGTCTGTCGTCGAGGGTCGCGCTCATGATAATTGTCTTGACCGAGCCGTCTTTCATCAGCAGCTCAGTTTCAAACCCGTCGGACTTTCCTTCAGCACACAGAGCGTCGACAAATCGTTTATGATCGCCTGCATTTCTGTGAAGTTTTTGAAAGTTCAATGCACTAAGTTCATGAAGACTTTCATATCCAATCATCCGCAGGAAGCCATCGTTCGCAAAAATAATTTGACCATCCGGGGCAGATTGAAAAACGCCCACCGTAGCAGTGTCCACGAGGTCGCGATACTTTTTTTCCGACGCAATTACGGCCTTTTCTGTGTGGATACGCTCGGTGATATCCGAAGTGACAACGACGACCCGCTCGCCTTGAAGCGGCGCCGCGCTTACATTCGTCCAAACGATCTGGCCGTTTTCTTTTACTATACCGATCTCGGAATTAAGCACCGTCCGTTGCTCTTTAATCGCTACTGTGCTCGGGAACTCTTCATTTGGTTTCGGCGAGCTATCGCCGCGTATAAACTTCCGGCTTGAGGCTTCTCCCTGAAATATTTTCCCTTTTGGCATCCCAATAATCGACGCAAGAGCGGAATTCATTTCAAGAACTTTATACTCACGGTCCATAATTGAAATCCCGACGGGAAGTATTTCAAAAATGGCTTTCATTTCCTGCTCCCGAGACAGCAATTCTTCCTCTGTTCGTTTTCTTTGAGTGATATCAATGCCTATCCCAAGACTCGTTCCGTCAGAAAGTTCGAACCTCGCCCACGTCGTATCAATAATCCGCCCATCACGTACGCACATTTTGAAATCTTCCCATCCCCCGTCGGATTCACGGACAAAGTTCAACACTGATTGGCGATAGCCAGGGTCGGGATAACATTCGACAAAAATGTCGCGATGTTGTTCTTCCAATTCTTTGAGCGTCCATCCGAGCTTTAGCTCCCATTCCTTATTGACGAACAAAATTTTCCCCCTCTTGTCGGCAACGCTGAGCATCGCCGGAAGGTTGTCAAAAATGTTCTGCAGAAGTTCCTTCTGTTGTTTCAACTCCTCCAATGCGCCCCTATGTTCGGTGACGTCTTGACACGTGCCGAACAGACTGACCACTCTTCCTTGCACATCCTTTGCGACGCGCCCAACTTCGCGCATGACTTTGACTTCCCCCGACGGAAGGACAATCCTATATTCGACCGTAAAATCCTTCCCGTGACTGCGTGCATTCAGATTCGCATCGATCACGATCTGACGGTCTTCTTCACAAACACGATTCAAAAAATCCTCATGCTTTCCGGAGAAATGAGCTTTATCGAAACCGAAAAGGCGGTACAATTCATCCGACCACATGATCGTTCCTGCGCACACGTCGTACCTCCAGTTCCCGATTTTCGCCACTCGTTGCGCCATTGCAAAATCCTGCTCGCGCACGCGCAATTTTCCATCGAGTTTGTTCCGCTCGGTTATATCCAGTGCAAACGACAATAGCTCTTCCTCACCGTCATGCTCGACAGCCACAACCGAGGTAATGACATCTCGCATCGCTCCCGATTTAGTTCGGATGGTAGCCTCTAATTCCTGGATTTCTTTGTGTTCTTCCAACGTCTTTCTCACCAAGGAAAACGTTTCTTCGGATGTGTACATATTGAGGTCGCTGGAAGTATGTCCGATCAATTCTTCTCTGGTATATCCAAACAGTTCTTGAAATTTCTGATTTGTGTCTTTAATCCTCCCGCTAGAACGATCGGTGATGCACAAAGCAATAGGACTCGAGCAAAAAACCTTTCTGAATCGCTCTTCGAATTGCCGCAATGTTTGCTGAACTCCAGTGTGTCCCGGAATTTTGTTTAACGCGAAATTTTTCAGTTTTCTGTTTTGATCCCGGAGAGACTTGAGTTCACTGATCAATTCTAATTTTGTTTTAGATTCGTCTCTCATGTTAATCTCCTCGATCTAACGCTTGCTGCGGAAATCTTAAAGAAGGGCGCGAATAATGCTTTCCGGATGGACTAAGCTCCGTATTGGCTTATTCGTTCTTCGGCTTAATCATCGCCAGCCGTTACTGCAGTGTTTAGCCACACCTGCAACGGCTTTGATGAAATTGCTTTCACAAATATTAAACGTAAACTTCGGCAATCTCAGACCTCGGTGGGGTCGGTCTGAGTCAATCAAGTCTACCTCTTTTAAGGTTCTATCACAATACCTTACATGAGGTATTCTATGTCATATGCTCGTTTTTGATAACGTGATCATTGACATTCAAGTTACAAACGAAGGATTAGCCCTTGTGATGAGGGCTAGCAGACTGTGGGCTTTGCGAAGGACAGGACAGAGTTTTTGCCGAATAAGTATGCCAGCACAGTCTGAATACTCTAAACATAAAACCTGAAAATTGGTTTCCGTTGGACCGATTCAAACAAAGGATTCAAATGATTGTAACTTCTACAAAATTGAAATATCCATCAGATGCTAAGTAAGTCCGGATTCGGTTTTCAGGATTGTACAATTTTTATACACTAAGAACAAAGGGAAAACAGCGATTTTCTATACAGGCAATAGCGAGACGAAACAGCATTGTATTATTTTCAATTATGGTGAAATTAGCTTAAAATAAGCACTTTTTTGACATCAAAGATCAACCATTAAAACCTTCATAACCGTATGACCTACAATCGATTACGGGAATTTTGTTCTTCCTGGCATTCTTGGAGTGCACTTTGCAACTCTCCTAGCCATGAATCAAGGAGAGAGCAAAATGAACCGATCGAGAAACTTAATAACCGCAGTCTGGGTAGTGGTGATCATCCTTTCCGTTGGGACCACCGGTTCTTACAGCCAGACCTTCGACCTGCTTTCGGCGAAACCGAGCGATAAAGTTGCCTCAAGCCTTTTCTTCGCAGTCGACAGTAATAAAATCGTGAATGCCTATAAGATGTTTTCATTCTCGTCTCCTGTGATGAAAATTCGTGATTCGGTTTTTGTCATCGGCGAAGTCAATAGCGCTGTTTCAGCGGTGAAGAGCAGCGATCCAGGCGTCGCCCGCGATTTCTCTCTTGAGCAAAATTTTCCAAACCCTTTCAACCCCTCCACGACCATCCGTTTTACAGTTAGAAAGAGAGCAAAAGTTTCCGTAGTATTGTACGACGTCACCGGTAAAGAGGTAACGACCTTAGTGAACGATGAACGGGAATCCGGATCCTACGACTTGCATTGGAACGGAACATCGGACAAAGGCGTTTCGGTTGCATCGGGCACGTATTTTTATCGCCTCTTAGCGACTGCCGACGACGGAACCAAGACAAGCGACACCAAAAGAATGGCGCTCATCCGGTAAATATGAAAAAACTTATTCTCATCGCTATCGTTGCCTGTCTTGCGCCATGGAGTAATTCTGCGACTGCACAAAACCTTATCGTAAAAAATTTCGGTGCGAGTGACAGCCTTCAAAAATTCCCTCCACACACTGCAATCTTAAACGTGGTTCAGGGAAACAAACCTCTTTCGGCAACAAGCGTTCATGAAGATGAAAAAGTGAACGTCATCATTCAATTTTCCTCGCCCCCAAAAAGCTCCGTTAAAGGATTATCTTCATCCAAAAGTACCGCAGCATCAAAACAACAGTCTTCTTTTATCAGCAATATTTCTGCTATGCATCCGACGACAGTAGTTTCGCGTCGGTTCACCGAGGTGCTCAACGCCATGGCAATCACTGTATCGAAAAAAGAAATCGGCGCCATCGCACAGGAGCCGGGCGTGCAACGTGTTTATGAAGATAAAAAAGTTTCTGCTCTTGCAGTCACGACCCCCTCGGCAATCGACAGCCCTTCCAGCGATGAAGATTCTGATTCGTCGGGCGGGAATGGAATCAAAATAGGGGTGATCGACACGGGGATAGATTATCTGCACGAAGCGTTTGGCGGTGGTTTCGGCCCCGGCTTTACCGTCGCGGGTGGATACAATTTTGTCACAAACAATCCCGACCCGCGTGACGATAACGGACATGGGACTCATGTCGCCGGCATTATTGCGGGCAATGCGCCCTCGTTTAAAGGAGTGGCTCCCCATGCCCGGTTGTACGCTTACAAAGTGCTGGATGCGAACGGAAACGGCAGCATGTCGACGGTGATTGCAGCGATCGAGCAGGCCGTGAAAGACAGTGTGCAGATCATCAATCTCAGTCTGGGCACGTCCGACGGGGATCCGGACGATATCCTTTCACAAGCGGTCGACCAGGCTGTTGAAGCCGGCGTCGTCGTAGTCGTCGCTGCGGGCAATGACGGGGACTACGGAACGATCGATTCCCCCGGAGCTGCACGCGAAGCGCTAACCGTCGGAGCTACCAACGCAGAAAATTCCGTGGCTTCATTCAGTTCCAGGGGACCTTCGAACAAGATCTACGGATGCAAGCCTGATATTGTCGCGCCCGGAGAATCGATTCTCTCAGCAAAAATGAACGGCGGCTATATCGCCATGACCGGCACATCGATGGCGGCGCCGTTTGTTGCGGGCGCCGCTGCGCTCCTCAAACAGCGCCACCCTGAATGGAACGCATACCAAATCCGCGACGCTCTTATAGCTTCGACGCGAGATCTGCATGCTCCTATTTTTTCAGAAGGAAGGGGAAAACTCGATACGGCGAGGATCTCGACAGTCTCCGCGACCGTCTCACCGTCGACGATCAGTTTCGGGTTCGACAACCCATCGATCGCCAAATGGAATAGGGGCGACACCGTGCTTATCTCGAACCTTTCATCCACACCGAAGACGTATTCCATCAAAAACTCCTCCCCCGCTCCGGGTATTACCGTTGTCGTCTCCCCGACAACGTTCAGCATCGACGCGAACGGCTCGCAGAATGTTGCCGTTGAATTGTCCGCGGATAACACAGTACTTCCTGACAATGCCGTTTTTCCGCTCGGATACGGCGGCAACCTTCTGGCGATATCCGATGCGGATACACTCACGATCCCGTATGTGTTCTTCAAGGGGTCTGTGTTCCAGATCTCCTTCAACGAAACGCCGTTCCAGGTCCTTATCCATGATGGAAAAAAGAATGCATTCTATTATAATCCTAGCGGGACGTTTCTTTCGGCATTTGTCCCTCCCGGCACATACGATATCGTCACCACATTTACGGGGTCGGCGTACGTCGTAAAAGAAAATATCAACACGAAAGACTCACTCGATTTCAAGGTCAACAGGAGCCAGGCATCGCATGAGGTCGTCGTCTCTCCGACAGATGAGAATGATTCTGCGTTTGTCACCGCCGGGTCAAATATGACATACAGTTATATCGAAGCACTGCGGCACACCGCCTCCGGCATCAGCGAAGTGACTCTCGGAGGGGGCAATGTCGAAACGCAGTCGCTCGATCAAAAAATGTTCTTTTCGGATATGAGTCCGCGTTACTCCTTCGGCTATGCGCTCAACATTCAAATGGGGAATTCGCGATCGTATACATACGACGTCGAGCTCGACACCGGAATCACGTCCGCCCACACCGTGGCGTTCACGTCTTCAGATTTCAAGCGCATCGATTTCAAATACGACGTCGATTCGACCACCCCGAGAATATTTCCGGTCATTTGGTCGGCATTCGCTCCTTCCAGCGGTGTTGTTGCGGTGACCTACTTCGACGGCAACAGCGCCCCTCTTACATATCCTTTTATGCAAACAGGATATTATACCCGCCGCACTTCCATCGACTTCCCCATCCTCCATTTCAGAGAGGCGTATAAATATTGAGGTAAAAGACAAGTTTAAATTTCAAAATGCAAAGGGCAAAGTTACAATGTAAAATTCAAAATGTCTCTACGATAAAGAAATGTACTATTTCAGATTGCGCGTTTTACTTTTTAATTTTTCACTGTAACTTTGCCTTTTACCCTTTGCACTTTGAACTTTTAATTGCCAATCGGCCGGAGCGTTGGCGAACGGAGAGTTACTTCTTAACGATGTTGAATTGCTGGATTTTTGTGTAGAGGGTCTTCAAGCTGATGTCAAGAATTTTCGCCGCAAGCTTTTTATCCCACTTTGTCTGAAGAAGAACGCCTTCGATATGATGCTTCTCGAGATCGCGAAGCGATATTGCGCTCCCAATTTTTTCCGGGCCGGCGGTCGGAGTTTGCTCCGTCGACGGCGTCCGTGGAAGGGCCAGGTCTTTAAGCCGGATGTATTCGTCTGAAGAGAGAATAGCTGCGCGTTCCAAAACATTCTCCAGTTCTCTCACATTGCCCGGCCAATCGTAACGCATGAGGGCGTCGACAGCGTCGGGATGGAGTTTTTTGGGAGTGCGGTTTCTCAGGCTCTTGGAGACAATTTCATTCGCGATGACCGGAATGTCCTCTTTGCGCTCACGCAAAGAAGGAATAGTGATCGTGATGACGTTGAGACGATACAGCAAATCCTCTCGAAACCGGCCTTCTTTCACTTCGTCAATAAGATGCCTGTTGGTTGCCGAAATAATGCGGACATCCGATTTCTGAGTTTTGTTCCCTCCTACTCTGCGGAATTCACCCGTTTGTATGAACCGAAGGAGTTTCGGTTGAAAGACGGAGCTGATCTCTCCGATCTCGTCGAGGAATAACGTCCCACCGTTAGCCAACTCCACCAGTCCCTGATGCATCGCATGAGCGTCGGTGAACGCTCCTTTTTCATGACCGAAGAGCTCGCTCTC
>DATJXA010000133.1:0-14234 GCA_035500675.1 Bacteroidota bacterium
AGAAGATACGATCGTTCCGAAAATAAAAACGAGGGCTCCGTAATCTTCGCGCACCGGATCCCATACTTGGCGCGTCAGAAACGACCAGCCGAATTTATCGATGGAGAGCCCCGAACCGCGGAACATCTCATACCCCATCAAAAAGACGAGAGCAAAAACCAAAAAAGCAAAGAACATCGTCGACGACTGAAAAACGATATCGCCGACGTTCGTGTTCGGGCGTTTTTGTGCTCTGGAAAAAACGCCGAGTGGAGAAGCAATTTTCGCTTCTCCACCCGACTCTTGTGCAACAGGCACAGGAATATCAGAAGGGGATTGTGCCGGCATGTATTACTTCGTTTCGATGAGGTCGATTTTCTTGAGACAGAGTTTTGCTACCGATTTGGGAAGCGGTGCGTAGTACAGATCCTTGGCATATTCTTGACCGTCCGTCATGGCCCATTTCAAGAACGATTTGATTTCTTTCGCTTTCGCTTTGTCTTTCATGTTCTTATAGATCAGCAGCCATGTGAATCCGCAAATAGGATACGAATCCTTGCCGGGCGAGTTGACGATCATAACCCGCAAATCGGCTGGCATATTTCGTGCCGCTCCCGCCGCCGCTGCGGAAACTCCGTCGAATGTCGCTTCGACGAATTTCCCTTCGCGATTTTGGAGCAACGCGTACGAAAGGTTGTTCTGAACTGCATACGCAAGCTCGACGTATCCGAGCGACCCCACGGATTGCGCGATGAGGCCGGCAACTCCTTCGTTCCCTTTGCCCCCGAGACCGACCGGCCAGTTCACGGAAGTTCCTTTCCCGACCTTGTCGGTCCACGACTTGCTCACGTCGCAAAGATATGTGGTAAAAATATTCGTCGTGCCGCTTCCGTCGGAACGATGCGCAACGATGATCGCCTGATCGGGAAGTGTTTTGCCCGGGTTGATGGCGGCAATTTTTGGATCGTTCCAGTTGGTGATCTCTCCAAGGTAGATCGAGGCAAGCACTTCGGGGGAAATGCGAAGGTCCTTTCCTGCGGCCGGCAGGTTGTAGGAAATAACCACTGCGCCCATGACCGTCGGAATGTGGATGATATCGGTACCCTGCTTCTCCTTGATTTCCTTCATCTGGTCTTCGCTCAAGAATGCGTCGGAGGCGCCGAAGTCTACTGTTCCTTCGGTGACCTGTTTGATTCCGCCGCCGCTGCCGATCGATTGATAATTGAATTCGACGCCCGCCTTTTTACTGTAGACGTCGAACCATTTGGAATAGATGACGTAGGGAAACGTGGCGCCTGCGCCGTTCAACTTCATCTGCGCCATGACCGTCTCCCCGACGATCATGGACAGAACGAGCAACATAAGAGCAACGATCAAAGATTTCATTTGGGGTTCCTTTACATTAAGTGCGTTGTGTGATCGTTAGGTTTTGTTAGAAAGTAAAATAGAACGTCAGGAAACCTGTGAGTGAAGCGTCGAGACCGGTTCCGCTTGACGGTTTTTCAAACGACGTGTATTCGATGTGCGGCTGGAACCATACGTTCTTGTCCGCTGCCCAACTCACGCCGGCAATAAGCAGGTTTTGCATATCGCCTTTTACTTTGGCGCTCGTGTTGGGGTCGTAAATGTCGTACCGCAGTATTCCCGATAGGTCCGGCGTAAAGAAGTACGATCCAAAGAACGAATAACCTTGTTGGACTGCCTTGTTCGCTTGATTCTGTGAGAATAACTCAACGCCGACATTGTAATTCGCTTTTATGCCATAGTCTGCAAATATCGCAGTCGTCGCTTTATCAAGGTCCGCTCCTTTGACTCCTGGGGCAGTAGAGGCATAACCTTCAAACAATGTAATCGTTAAATCGGAAACAGGCTTTGCCTGGATATTGACATAGTAGCTTTTGTATTTGTCCGTCTCGGGAGTGCCGGTGCTTGCGCCATTACCGACCATCACCCAATATCCCAACATTCCGCCTTCATCAATTTTTCCTCGTAGTGAAACGCCGATGTCGCGCGAACCGACGACACCATGGAGATCCATAATTGTTTTCTCGAGGGAACGATAACCCCATAACCCCTCCGAAATATCAAAAGCGGGTGTGGGCTGCATACCGAATGTGAGGTCGCTGCCGGAGAAGAATCCCATCCATTTCAAATATGCATCTTTCACGAACGAACCGATTTTTCCGTTGGCAAATACTTCGCCTTGGTCATCTTCCGTGCGAAAACGGAACGCAAATTTTTCGCTCAGATTTTCATCGTAACTGAAATAAATTCTGCGGAATTGAAAACCGTTGTAGTTTTTTGCGGCCGTTCCTTTCATAGCCGTATCAGCCGAAATATTGTAAAAGTAGTCTCCGAAGGCCAAGCCGCTGAATTTCCCCTGACCGAAAGTTGTCGCCGACACAAAAAATAGCCCAACTGCCAGTAGGATTAAGCCTTTCTTCATGGGTTTCCTTTCTAAATGGTGAGTAGAATTGATAAGATTGAGTTGATGAGTCGCGTTAAAAGTGCGCTAAAATACATTTAGCATAATAGCTTGGTATTAAAGCAATGTTAAGAAATTGTTAAGAGGGCAAAGCGGCTCGCATCATTGAACGTTTCAGGCTTTTCACTCGACGCCATTCCGCATTTTGCGGATCGGAAGATGTTCAATGCTCCGACGATTCCAGATCGGCCAAATAATTTTTCGCCAATTCTCGCTGTCTCTCTTCGCGCTGACTATGCACGGGGAGCGACATCACTTTTTTGAGCGATTCCGCCGCCGCGTCTTTTTTCCCCTCGGCTCTGTACGTCCAGTAGAATTCGTAGTATGCGTACGAGTTTTCCGGATCGTATTTCACCGCTTTGTTCAGGAGCGCTTCGGATTCAGTGAACGAGCCGTGAAGGTCTTCGCCGAAAATTATTTTGGCGATCGTCCGTTCAAACCACGAGAGCCGCGCACTTTCCCGTTCAAAAATTGCGAGGATGATGTACGCAAGAGCGAATGTGGAGTCGAGCCTGATCGTCTCGTTCGCCTGAGCTCTCACTTCTTTCCCAAGGTGCAATTTCTGAGAGACTGTTGAAAACGGAATAAGGCTCCCTCGCGTCAATGCCGCCCAGAAATGGGACGACGGATTCTGCGGGTCGAGAGCGAGAAGCGTGTCGGCGTACAATGCAGCGCACTCATAATACCTTTGTGCGGAGGTATCTTTGTGGAGATGAAGCCATCCCATGTCGCTGTAAGCCCGTACAAGCCGGACGAGCGTTTCGCGTTCATGAGGAGCGATCCTGTACGCATCCTCGTAAAAAACGAGCGCCGTATCCGTCGCTTCGCAATAAAAACAACTGTCTCCCATTGCGAGATATCCCTGAGCGCTCTGCGCGCGGGATCGAGATGGCATGATGGTAACAATCATCGCTACGATGCAACAACGCAGCACGCAGAGACCTCTCGTCCTGTGAGGATGTCGTGTGAACATCCCAAGATAGATATTCTCTTTCACCAGTGTATTACAAGGGAGTTAAAAAAATGTTAAGGATGGCGCGGAGAGATGGAGGGCGGGAAGTCGATGGTCAAGCGGCCGCGAACTCGGCTTTTACATGAAATTCTTTCTCGAAAAGTTCCTTCTTCCGATTGGCTCCCCAGAGTTCAAGCTCAATTTTCGTCCTGCGCGCGCGGCGGAGCTGAAAACGCACCTTCGAACGAGAACGCCGGCAGCGCACGCTTTTGATAGCTGAGAGGTGCGTTCGGTCCAAACCGTCGGCGATGCGCAAGATCGCGGCCAGCTTCACGACAATATCTCTGTCTTCTGCGGTCAGTTTTCCGAACCCCTCGTGTCTCATTTTAGGATGGCTTTTTCTATGATAGCGGGCGATGTTCGCGATGATCTCCTTTTCATTTTCGGTGAAGCCGAGCAGCTCCGCGTTGCGGATGAGATAGTACGAATGTCGGTGATGCTGAGCGTGAGATACGAACAGTCCGACTTCGTGGAGCATCGCCGCGGCTTCAAGGTAGACGCGTTCGCCGGGGCTGAGCTTGTGGAGCGAGACCGTCTGGTCGAAGATATCGAGAGCGAGCCGTCCGACCTGGCGCGCATGCTCTTTTTCATACTGAAAACTTTCCGCGATGTGAACGACGCTCGTGTACCTGATGTCGTGGAAATGGTCGAATTGCTTCTTCCGGAAATGCTTTTCCATCGTGTCGAGGATGATGCCTTCGCGAAGCGCGTACTCCGAAATGGTCATCCGCTTTATGCCGAGTGCGCGGCAAATTTCTTCGAGGATGATGACGCCTGCGACGATGATATCCGCACGGGCCGGGTCGAGCCCTTCAATGTTCGCGCGATCGTCGGGGTCTTCGACATCGAGAATCTTCTCCGCTACGTCGGAGATCTCGCCGCCGGTAAAAGTAAAATTGTTAAGAAAGGCCTCCTCCTCTTCACCCCGGTCAAGCTTGATCAGGTGGGCAATGCTCGCGATGGTCCCCGAAGTGCCGACGACGATCTCATACTTGTGCTTGCGTACCGCACGAACGATCGGATCGAGCATCCCGCGGACGTATTGCCTGCATTCCCGGATCGATTTGGGCGACGACGTCCCGTCCTCGAAGAAACGCTGGCTCAGCCTCACAGCGCCGAGCTTCAAGCTGTTGCTGTAGAGGATGTTTCTTTTCTGGCCGATGAGAAATTCCGTGCTTCCACCACCGATGTCGATCATGAGATGGCGCTTGTTGAAGATCGGAAGGGCCTGAAGCACTCCGAGATGAATGAGGCGGGCTTCTTCAAACCCCGAAGCGACCTCGATCGTGATGCCCGCTTCCGATTTTGCCCTCCGGAGAAATTCGTCCTGGTTCATTGCTTCGCGCACTGCGCTCGTCGCGATTGCTCGGATCGGAGCGTGGAACGAATCGGCGATCATTTTGAAACGCCGCAGCGCGTGGATGCCGCGCTCCACCGCACTCCCTGAAAGATATTTCATGTCGGTCGATCCGCTTCCCAGGCGTACGATCTCTTTCTGACGATCGAGCGTCTTGAAACGGCCCGACTCCGGGTAGACTTCAGCAACGACTAGATGGATCGAGTTAGTGCCGATATCAATGGCGGCGAGATTTTTCTTCTTGTTCGTCATCTTCAAGAACAGCGAGGATCCCTTGTTTGAGGTCGCGGTTGGTCTCTTCAAAACTTTTGGCGGCGTTGACAACCTGAAAATCGAACTCGTTCGTCATACGGTCGAACTCCTTCAAAATCGCTTTCTGGTATTCGACAAAACTGTCGTAGAAATCGTCTCCGAGGCGCATATCCATCCCGGATTCCCAATAGTCGAGTCCCTCACCCGATTGGTCTTCCCAATACCGCTTCTGGAGTGTGTGACTGTTGATGACACGTGGGATGAGGTCTTCAATCGTGATGCGCATGTAGAAGACGGCGTCGGGCTCGATCGCAAACCCGAACACTTTTCGGATCCATTGCCGGTCTCCTCCGCGAACAGACGACCGGGCGAATGCAGTGTAGATGTAGCGGTCGGCGAGGACAACAAAGCCTGCGCGGAGAGCGGGAATAATTTCATGCTCAAGCCGGTCCGCGAAATCAGCTGCGTAAAGAAGATTGAACGTGTCGAAATTCAGCGTGTGCCCCGATTTCGCTTCGTCTATCGCTTTCGCCATGAGAGCCGACCGCGTCCATCCCGTCGTTGTCACGCCAAACCCCTTGATTTCAAGCCATTTTTTGATCTCTTCGAGCTGGGTCGAACGTCCCACGCCGTCGGTGCCTTCGACCACGATGAGCTTTCCGCTCAGGTCGCTCACGTCCACATACGGAAGCCCGACGCCGTAAAAAAGATTTTTTTTACGCGACATAGACATTCTCCTTCTTTTGTAGGAACGGCGCCGGCTTGTAGTTCTTCAATTTCTCCTTGACGATATCGCGGATGATTCCCTGCTGCTTCTGGATCGAGTCGGTCGCGTCCATGACCGTCAATCCGTACTCAGCGGAAATTTTATCGTACTCCTCCAGAATTTTCGACTGAAATAATCTGAAACTCTCACGTGGGTCGTCGCTTAAGCCAAGATCCATCCCAGCCTCGTGGAATTTCAACTCCACCCTGCCGTTGAGGATCCGTTTCAAAGAGACTTCGATAGGCACTCTGAAGTAAAATGCGATGTCGGGTTTCACCGCAAACCCGTAGAGATTGCGCACCCATTCCGGATGGACGCCGCGAACGACGTCGCGTGCAAAAGCGGTATAGACATAGCGGTCGGCGCACACGATCATGCCGGCCTTCAAAGGCGGGATGATCAGATGCGCGAGGCGGTCGGAAAAATCCGTAGCGTGAAGCACGCTGAACGTCGTCGGCGTCAGCAGATTTTTCTTCTTTCCCCGTTTGATCGTTTCGTTGACGAGCGCCGAAGAATTCCATTCCGTGAAAAAGACGCGGTACTTGGAATTGAGCAGCCATTTTTGGAGCAGCTGAAGTTGAGTCGATTTTCCCGACCCGTCGATCCCTTCGACGATGATAAGAATGCCGGGGTACGGGTGGGGCTGGTCAAATAGGCGCGCCATGCAATTGTCCTTTGTAATGGATGATGAATTATTTGAGGTCGCGGAGCTGTTTCGGTTGAAGATGCCATAACAACGTCCCCGGCCCTTTCGGCGGAAGGCTGGAAACCTCGATGCAGCATAACGCTCCTTTTTTAAATTCGATCAAAGGATGTTCGGAACCAAGAACAGCCGACGCAAGGTATCCGAGGTCGGGCTCGTGTCCGACGATCATGATATGATCGAGATTTTTATACTTGGCGAGATACAGAAGAAGTTTCTTTGCCGAACTTCCCGGAAGCAGTTCGCGGCATACCTCAATTTTATGGTCTGCTCCCATCGCTTCCGCCGCAATTTTCGCCGTGTCATGCGCTCTGATGAGCGGGCTCGTAAGGATCACGTCAATTTTTTCTATGACGTTTGCGATGCCGCGTGCCGCCTTGCGCATTTTGTCCTTCCCGTCCTCCGTGAGCGGGCGGTCGTCGTTCGGGTATCCGGAGCTCCCTCGTTGGACCGCAATGGCGTGCCGTAAAATATACAGATACACTTTTTCACTCCTTCGTCGCTGACACGGCGCTCATGGATCGAATCAGCCTTTGCCGAAAATCTTCGGCGCCCAGCCGTTCAATCGACGCGCAAGCCTCGTTGAACAGCTCTGTTCGGCGAGTTTGTTGGATGTGGATGAGGTCCGTGAGGGCTTTGGTGCGTATCGCATCGTGTTGAGACGCGGTCACGCGATTGAACGACCTCATCTCCCGGAGATGAAGACGCAGCACCGGCACGTTCACATCGCAATCGGTGACTTGACCCATAACGTCGAGCAACTGCTTTACGTCGTCGAGGCACCCGCTGAATTCGTCGCCGAACGCCGCCTGAAATACTTCCATCGCATAACGCAAAGTTTTTCCGGCGAGCCTCATCTTGTGGAAATCGTTCTTCAGGCGCGGGTGTCCGACAATGCGATCCTTGCGCGATAAAAAATCGTCCAACAGAACCGGCAGCAACAACCGGGCATTTTCACGGAAACTTTTGTTGGGTTTCAGTACCGACCGTTTTGCCATCGTCACACTACAGTGTGGACTTCGCGAACACGGCGAAAGAATCCCCGAACTTGGACTTCCCGAGCGCTTTCAGTTCGCGCACGAGATTCCTCCGATGGAGCATTCGGGCCGTCGTTTCCCTCGCAATAAGGAGGTCGATCACTTTACGGTCGGCCGGCTCAAGGTTCGCGCGGGAGGTCGAAAGCAATTCAATAAAAACGTCGTGTTCGCGTACGGCGCCAAGCGAGCGAATGAGCGATTGGAGCCGCGCGTCGTGTTTTTTGAATTTCTTTTTGGAAAAACAATCGCGAAAAATCCTTAACACCGCTCTCAACCTCCTCGCCGCCACTCTCATGTCGTGCAGCGCCTCGATATCGTCCCCTTTCACCGTTCCGGTCTCGTACGAGAACGTTTCTTGGAACCTCGTCAGTGCGATCTTATGAAGACACACTTTCAGAGACTCTTCGGGATCGAGGTCAACAATTTTCCAGGGCTTTGCCATAAGAGCCGCTCCAATTTTGTCAATCGCGGGCAAATGTGCAATAGCGCGAGTTGCGCACGCGATTAAGAAATTGTTAATTTTTGTGCGAAGTTCCTACGATTTGTTTCGGAATGCTTGACGGGATTTCGTCGGCGCAGGCATCATAGACCGGAACGTCACTTCTTGAGGTCAAAACGGAACGTCGTTCCCTTCCCGAGCGTGCTTTCAACTTCGACCTTTCCCCCGTGGGCTTCGACGATATGCTTGACTATCGCAAGCCCTAGTCCGGTCCCCCCGACCTCTCGGGAGCGATCCTTGTCGACGCGGTAGAATCGCTCGAAGATGCGCGAGAGATGTTCCTCGGCGATGCCGCTTCCGCTGTCGGACACCTCGATAACGACTTTTCCGTCGTTCGCTTTGGCCGAGACGATGACGTCTCCGGATTCTTTATTGTATTTGATGGCGTTATCGATGAGATTGCTCATGACCTCTCTCAACCGCTCTTTGTCTCCAAGCACTTCCAGTTCGGGGTCGGTCGCCAGGTCAACGCGGAGGCCGATGTGTCGTTGCACAGCCGGCTGATGAAAATCATTGGTGACCGTCTCGAGAAACTCGTTGATATGAAAATAGCGAAAACTCATTTTCATCTCCCCCGACTCGATCCGCGAAATATCGATGAGGTCGTTCAAGAGCGTGTTGAGCCGCGCCGCATGGGACGACGCTTTCTCGATGAATAAACGGTTGACGGAAGGATCGTCGATGGCGCCGTTGAGGAGCGTTTCGAGATAACCCTGGAGCGTGAAGATCGGCGTGCGCAGCTCGTGGGAGACATTGCCGAGGAACTCGCTCCTCGCCCGCTGCAATTTTTTTAGCTCGACAATGTCGGCTTTGAGCTTGTCAACGAGTTCGTTGACCGCCTGGGCGACTTTTCCGATCTCGTCGTTGCTTGTCGATTCGATATGCCGCTCGAGGTCGCCGAGGCGTATTTTTTCTACGTCTTCGGCGATCGTAACCATCGGCCGCGAAATCCTTCGCGAGATGAAAATGCTCGCTCCGATGATCATCGTCAGCGTGATCATACCGGCCCAAAAAATATTCCACCGGATGGCGCTCACATCCCTCTTCATTCCATCGATATGTTCGCTCACGCGGATGAACCTCACGTCCCGGAGTGTGGGGGAAGGAAGTGAATCACGGTACTGCTTCGCGACATAGAGGAATTCCTTTCCGCCCTCCTCGCTCGGGCGGATGTCAATGCCCGCCGTCTCCGTCGTTGCCTGCTGTATTTCGGGGCGCTGCAAATCGCTTACGCTATGCGACAGCTTATCGAACGGCACATCGGAATTCGCAACCACCTTTCCGTCATCAGCGATGAGGGTGACCTGCGTCCCCCAAACCACGGCGAGTTTTTTCACAGCGGCCGAGCGGGCCCGCGGTCCGGACAGCGAATCGGCGGCAAGAAAAAAATGAACGGCGTTCGCGCGCTGCTCAAGGTCGGACACAAGACGCTCTTTAAAAAGAGATTCGATCTCAAAGCTCGAGATGAGACCTACTGCGGCGATAATAACGACGGCGAGGATTAAAAACGTGAGGGTTATTTTGGTCTGGATCCGTTTCATCGTCACGCTTTGCAGCGATAGCCAACGCCTTTGACCGTCTCGATCATGTCTGCGAATTTGCCCAGCTTTTCCCTGATCTTCCTGATATGGACGTCGACCGTCCTATCGACGACAAACACTCCTTCGCCCCACACCGCATTGAGCAACACGTCCCGCGAAATAACGCGGCCCCGATGGCGCACAAGATAAACGAGCGTTTCGAATTCCTTTTTTGGGAAGATCAATTCCTTCGACCCCAGCAGCACCGAGTAGTTCGGTACGTTAATTTCAAGGTCGTCGATGCGAAGGATATCGGGCGAATCGCCCTGTTGGTCCTCGGGCTTGTCTCGCCGCAGCGCTGTCCGCACGCGCGCGACGAGTTTCTTCATGCTGATCGGCTTAACGATGTAGTCCTCGGCGCCGAGCTCGAGTCCGATGACCTCGTCGACTTCGGAGCTTTTCGCGGTGAGGAAGAGGACCGGGATCGTCTTCGTTCTGTCGTTTCGCTTCAATTCGCGGAGGACGTCGAGCCCGTTCATCTCCGTCATCATAATGTCGAGGAGGATCAGATCGACGTGGCGCTTCACCTGCTCGAGAGCTTGTTTACCGTTGCGGGCGGTGGAGACCTTGTACCCTTCTTTTTCGAGGTTGTATTGGAGCATCTCGACGATATCTTTTTCATCGTCGACAACGAGAATGTTCTTTTGCATAGGTGGAGAACCGGTTATCCTGTGATATTGTAAGGGTCGAATTTCATGATGGTGTTGAATTGCTTGTAGGTGCGAAGCTTTTCGACCGGCGCCATGTTCTCAATGAGCGGGATCGGCCTTTCATTGTTGTAGCGGTACAAATACTTTGCCGCCTCCTGCTGCAGTTCGTCGGGCGAAGAGAACGGCTTCGAGCAATACGGCTCGACCTCGTCGAACCTTTTGATCCTTTCGAGGAATCTGCTGACCGCGAGCTTTTTCTTCGAGGGCACTTCGTGTTTAATGCCGAGTTTCCGGAGGTTCATCGTAAAAGCATGCGTTCGCGAACGCGGTTTTGATACGCTTGCAAAAACGTTGTCGAGCGGCGTCTGGATGTACCGGATGAGAAACGGAAAATGCATCAAGACGAACTGGACGAAGTCGAGGGCGGACAGCGTCGAATGTCTTCCGTAGATTTTCGTAATGCGCAGCCGCGAACATTCATCGATTGCGCTGTATTGTACCATCTTCTGCTCCCCTCCTCCGGTGATAAATTTGAACGTCAGAATGACGCGGTCGCCCGGAAGGAGCGCGTCGTTCGGCCGGACCTTCCGTTGATGCATCTTTTTTAATTTCATATCGACGCCCGAGCGCCGGAGCAACTTCCAGATCGCGCTTTCGGAGAGATCGATATCGTACCAAATAGAAAGGTACAGTTTCAGCCGCTTCTGACCGAAGCCGGTCTTCTCACGCAATTCCCTCAGGCGCTGTACGATGGCGGGCGACGTCGCTCTCGGACTGTGGTGAGGGCGACGGGACCTGTCGGCAAGGCTCGATGTATCGAGGGACGCTTTGCGATACCGCTTAAGCCATTTATAGAACGTCTTGCGGCTGATGGAATACTTCTCGCAGATGAAGGGAACGCTTTTCTTCTCTTCATACTCTCTCATCCACTCCATACGCCGCGTTAAGGCGTTGTCGTTGCTGTTCATGGCACGCTAGGGAGATACTGATTGGAGACCCCGAAGAACGTTCGTTACGACGCTTTTTTGACCTTCTCGAAACGCTGGACGACCCGCGTTTCGCCGTCCGTGACAAGCGCGACCACAACGACGTCGCCGTCGGCCGTAAGAAGAATTTCCTTCGCGCGCTTCACGGCATCGTCCTCGGTTCCCTCGACCGTTTCGTGCCGAAGGGTCTTTGGAACTTCAAGGTATTTAAAAACAGAAACCCGGTACGTCATACACCTCCTTTTAGTTTTCTATAACACCGATCCGCTCGTCGTTCGTTTCCACGGCTTCCAACAATAGTTCGGCGATGTCCTTCACCGCAACGCGGTCGGCCGCCTCTTTTGCTTTCACCCCATCGTTCAGCATCGTCATGCAAAAAGGGCATGCCGTCCCAACCGTCGACGCGTTCGTCGCCAGCACTTCTTCCGTTCTCTCTATATTAATTCGTTTCCCTTCCTTCTCCTCCATCCACATCCGGCCTCCGCCCGCTCCGCAGCAAAGTCCCCGGTCTTTCGATCGACCCATTTCCGTCACAGCCGTTTGAGGGATCGAGTTGATGACTGCACGGGGTGACTGGACCACGCCGTTGTACCGGGCAAGGTAGCACGAATCGTGGAACGTCACCGTTTCATTCCGCGGACGTTCGGGGCGAATCTTCCCTTCGCGGACCAGTTGGTCAAGAAAGTCTGAATGATGGACGACGTCGTACGTTCCGCCGAATTGCGGGTATTCGTTCTTCAGCGAATGGTAACAATGCGGACAGGTGGTCACGATCTTCTTCACCCCGTATCGATTGAGCGTTGCCACATTTTCGGAAACGAGCGTCTGCGCGAGATATTCATTCCCCATGCGCCGCGCCGCGTCCCCGTTGCATTTTTCCTCGACTCCGAGAATTCCGAATTTGACGCCGGCATGCTTCATCAACTTCGCGAAGGCCACCGTCACGTTTCTGTATCGGGCGTCGTATGCCCCGGCACATCCCACCCAAAAGAGGATTTCGTGCTCTCCTCCGTTTGCCATCACGGGCATCTCGAGGCCCTGAGCCCAATCGGCGCGTGTTGAGTGGCTGAATCCCCAGGGCGTAAAATTCCGTTCGAGATTGTCAAAGGTCGCACGAAGCTCCGCGGGAAACCGAGATTCGTTCAGCACGAGCCCCCTCCGCATGTCGACAATCTCATTGACGTGCTCGATCATCACAGGACATTCATAAACGCATGCCAGGCACGTCGTGCATGCCCACAACTCCTGCGCGCTGATGAATTGATCGACAAGCGTATGGTTCAGCGCATCCTCAGCGGCCTCATTTTTATCACCAACAAGAAGAGGGGCCTTTTCCATCGTCCGACGACGCGTATCGACAATAATTTTCCGGGGGGAAAGGCGCTTGCCTGTGATGTTTGCGGGGCACACGGAATCGCAGCGGCCGCACTCCGTACACGTGTAACCGTCGAGGAGTTGTTTCCATGTGAGGTCGTCGACATCTTTCACACCGAACCTGACCGCCGATTCGTCCGCGAGGTCGATTGGCGTCAGCGCGCCGCGCGGCTTCAGGCTGGAAAAATAAACGTTTGGGATCGACGTAAGGACATGAAGATGTTTTGAATACGGGAGATAATTAAGGAACCCGAGCACGAGAAGAATGTGCGACCACCAAAAGAATTGTGTCGAGCCCGTCCCTGCGCCGCCCGCAAAACAGATTTCCGCGAGTCGCGATGAAACAGGGTAATTCATTCCTGCAGCGTAGATCCCGTCTGAAATCCTTGCAGCATTTTGGAGGAGAAGCGCTGAGACGATGAAAAGAATCCAGACAAGAATGAGCGCGGCGTCAAAACTTTCATGGGCCGAGACTTGAAGGCGTTTTACCTTCGAGACAAACCTTCGCCAAAGGGCAACGACAACTGAGAAGGCAACGAGAAGGCAGAATATCTCTTGAGAAAAAGTAATAAAAGAATAGAACCCGCCGAGGAATCGGAACGAAAAGGGTCCCGCTATGCCTTCGCCTATCGACTCGACGACGGCGACGATAAGGGCAAGGAAGCCCCAAAAAATTGCGAGATGAACGGTCCCGGCGAGGGGTTCACGCAAAAGCTTTGTTTGCATAAGCGCGACGCTGAAGACCCTCTTCAGCCTTTCGGATATTCCGGTAAAACGATCGTCGGGCTTGCCGATCTGCAAATATAATAGAAGACGCCGTGCGCTCACTCCAAAGGAAGCGACTGAGACAATGAGAATGGCTGTAAACAAAAAATTTCCCAACGTCATATCAGCTATAAGCTCCGCTATATTTTTATCGAGCCCTCTACCACCGTCACTGCGTTGCCGACGATCGCAACCGATATGGGTTTCCCACGTTCAACCTGGACTTCAACCTTGACTCGTCCCGGTCTTCCTATGGCGTCACCCTGCTCGCCGACCATCTCGATCAAGCCGTCCGATTTCCCGACGAGCCCGTTCTCGACCATGTAGACTCCAAGCGGTCCGTTCGTAGAACCGGTGACCGGGTCTTCATTGATCCCGACATTTGGCGCAAAGAAACGTGAATGGAATGTCGATGTACGTTCAACTGTCTCAGTCGTAAAAAGACAGAGACCGAGAATTTTCTTTTGTTTCATTATTTTTCCCATCAAAGCAAAATCCGGATGCATCGCATACAGCACAGAGAGCCTTCGCACAGGTATGTAAGCGTTCGTGCTCATCATGCATGGAAGCCGTCTGTCAAAATCGTTCTCTCCAAAGCCAAGCGACGAGAAAAAATCCGTCTTGAGAGAGTACGACTTGACAAATTGAGGCATCGGTAATGTAAACTTCACCGTAGCGCTTCCGTTTTCCTTCATTACTTCGACCGGAAGAATTCCGGATGCAGTTTGAAGGCGAAACGCATATGACCCGTTTTTTTTGATGCCGTACAGATGCTCCTCAGCGAGGGCA
>DATJXA010000134.1:0-8707 GCA_035500675.1 Bacteroidota bacterium
CCGTAGTGCTGAACGGGATTCGCCACATTTGCTGCGCGACGATAGAATCGTCAGACGAACGTTTGAACGCAACTTGCATCAACACCTCGCTCTTCCACTTCGTCCCGCTCAATTGGAACGTCAGTTGTGAAACGTCGAATGAATAGTAGAGCTCAAGATACACACTCGTTGAATCCCCGCGATATCGAGCGAGGTCGGCACTGAGGTGGAAGCGCGACTGGGCTCTTGCAGATGTTAGCGCTGCGACCGACAACATAACGGAGACAACAAAAGAGAATAAACGCTTCATAGGCTTACCTTTTTGTACCTGAAAATATAAGAAAGGGGGGCATCTTTATCAATGGAAGAAGGGCACTGAAGCGGTGAATACCTCCTATCCTTTGACGCTACCAAGCGTGAGTCCGGAAACCAGCCATTTGCTCAATGACAGGAAGAGGACGACGACCGGGATCATGACGATGACCGATGCCGCTCCATACAATCCCCATTCCGAACCCATATTAGCCTCGAACGATTTTAATCCGAGCGGCAGGGTCCATAGGTCGGTGTCCTGTAGGATCTGGGCGGCCACAACGTATTCGGTCCACGACGACATGAATGAGAACAGCGCGGTGATGACAAGAGCCGGGGACGCCAAAGGAAGAATAATTTTATAGAACGTCTGAAACTGGTTGCATCCGTCGATACGCCCCGCTTCTTCGAGACTCATCGGTATCGTATCGTAGTATCCTTTCATTTGCCAGATACAGAACGGAAGCGCTGTTGCCGAATACATGATGATAATCCCGAGGTAGGTATTGATGAGATGAAGTTTGACGAGCATGATGTACATCGGCAGCAGCAACATCGTTGCCGGAAACATTTGCGTGACAAGAAGGCTGAGCAGCCCGAATTTCTTGCCGATGAATTTAAAGCGGGAAAAGGCGTACCCAGCGGTTGAGGCGAGGGCAACGCCGGTCGACGTGACGACGACGGCAATGAACGTGCTATTGATGAACCACAAAAAGAACGGGCGCTCGGTGAAAAGAATCTTGTACGTCCTGAACGACGCCCCCTTCGGGATCAATTCCAAAGAGGTCGATAATAAACGGTCGGCGGGTCTGAGGGAAATGGTAAATACTTGCATCACGGGATAGATTGCAATGATTGAAAAAAGGAGCAGCACGGCATACGATGCCGCGATCCTCGCTACGTTTTTCCCTTTTCCCTTTTTCATGACCTCTTCCTTTCGGAATTGTGCCGAGTTAGCGCCAATTCCAGTAAATAATATTGCATTTTACCGCAAGGACACAAAGACGCAAAGAATTTTATGAATGATTTTAGTGAAACATCTTTGCGTTCATAGCGTCTTTGCGGTTAAAAACTCAAGATCATTTTTAGTACACCGCCTCCGTCGCTTTTGTCTTCCTCATAAAAACGAGGCTGAATATCAAGAGAACGGCAAAGATGATCATTGACACCGCTGCGCCGTAACCGTATCGATAAAAATTGAACGCGGCTTTGTACACAAACGACACCAAAATGTGCGTCTGGTCCGACGGCTCTCCTCCGTTACTCACGAGCCACACGATATTTAAATTGTTGAACGTCCAAATCGTGCCGAGCGTGATTGCCGGAACCATAACGGGGCGTATGAGCGGGATCGTGATGTTCTTGAGCTTATGATACCAACCCGCCCCGTCGATTTCTGCCGCCTCGTACAAGTCGTGCGGAATACTCTGAAGAGCCCCGAGCGCAATGATCATCATGAATGGAAAGCCAAGCCAGACGTTCGTGATGATGACGGCAATGAAGGCCTCGAGCGGGCTCTTCAGCCATGCGACCGGCGAAAGGCCCAGCCAATGGACGAGCATAAGGTTGATGGAACCATACTCGTAGTTGAACATCCCGCGCCAGGTCAGGGCGACAATGAGCTGAGGCACTGCCCACGGCAAGACAAGAATCGTCCTGAAGATCGTTTTCCCGCGGATCTCCTTTTGGTTGAGAACGATGGCGAGGAACACGCCGATCGTCACATGAAAGAAAAGATTTACGACCGTCCAGATAATTGTCTTGAGGAAAACCGCATAGAAATCCGGCTGGGATGGCTCCGTGAAAACTTTCTTGTACTGTTCGAAGCCGACGATCTTCCAATCCCGGATATGCATCAAGCTCATATTCGAGAGGGACAACACCACGTTGTAGAAGAACGGATAAATGACAACGCCGATGAGGATCACAAACGCCGGCGCAACGAGCAAAAATACGTACGCGTTATGTTTCCAGTTCTTCATTCGCACAGCACTCATTCGTCAGTCAACATTATTCATTCATCTCTTTGATCCTCTGCAATGCCTCCTGCTGCATGTCGTGCGCCGCTTGCTCGGGGGTCTTTGTCCCGTTGAGGACTGCCTGATAACTTGGCCGCATGGAATCCCAGATCGCCCTCATCTCAGGAACGACCGGCATCAATCGCCCGCGGTCGATCTGTATCTGCGAATTCTGCATGATCTCGTTGTGCTCGATGAAATCGTTCGTATACAGCGATTTGAGGGTCGGCATCGTCAGAATTGATTTGGCTGTCTCAAGCTCGTTAGAAGGAGAAAGAAGAAATTTGAGAAGCTCGACGGTCCATTTTTTCTTTTCCCCGGTGACATTCGCATTGATCGAAAATCCTTTCGGCGAGATCATCGGAGAGCACCACAACCCCGTGGAGACGATCTTCGGAAGCGGCGCGACGCCGATGTCGATCCCCGCCTTTTGATACCCCGACCAGGACCAGTCTCCGTTGATGATCATCGCCGCTTTTCCATCCTTAAAAAGAATATCCGCGATGTTATAGTCGGCTTCGCGTGGAATAATTTTGTATTTGTCCCGCAGTTCCTGGATGAATTTCAACCCTTCGATCGTTCCTTTGGAATCCAAAGTCGGATTGCCTTTGTCATCCATTACCCATCCGCCAAAACCGCTCATGAAAGGGATAAAGAAGAACGGCTCGGTGTAATTCCAGACCAGACCGAATTGATCCGGCCTTCCATCGCCGTCCAGATCTTTTGTCAGCCTTTCACCGTCTGCGATCAACTCTACGTCGGTCTTCGGCGGTACTTTAAGTAATTTCTTATTGTACACCAACGTCAGATGGTTTCCAAGCTTGTCCGCAATCTGATAGAGGTGACCTTTGTAATACGTGAGCGCTTTCGGGTTGAACGCGGCGAGATACGTGCTATCGAAAAGATTTTCGAGCGGAAGGATGATGTCCATTACTTGGAAGGGACCCACTTGGTCCGACGGACCGTACACCAATTCAGGCCCTTGCCCTGCAATCGCAGCAACGATAAACCCTGAACGAAGTTCTTCCGTTTCCTTGTAAAGTTGCTCCACCTCCACGTCGGGATGGAGTGCCATAAATTTTTCGATCTGAGACTGGAGAATGACCCTCTCGTCGATCCTCATCTGGTGCCAAATTGTGATCTTGATTTTTCCGCTCCCCTTCGAGGAGCATCCGATTCCCGATACGGAGAGAAGAAAACATGCCAGGATGGAAAGGGTCAGTGTCCGATGCATTCAGACAATTCTATAAATAGTTCGTCGTTCGTGGTTCGTCGTTCGTTGTTCGTCGTTCGTGGTGCTTAGTACTCTGTTAATTGTTAGCTGTTAATTGTTCATTGATCACTGTTTCCCGAACACGTCTTTTAACACGACCCTCTCGACTGAACCATCGAGATAAATTTTTCTGTTACCGGCCGGAAATTCTTCGCCCGGATTCCATTCACCCCCCGGTCCGCTGTTGGTGAACTTGTACTGTACTTCTGTCCCGACCGGAAATCGAAGCTCGATCGTCCATACGCTGTCGCCCGAATGTTCGTCCGCATGAGTGCCGTCGTCGAACATCCTGACGATATTCGGTTTCCAGTCGCCCAGCTTTGGCTGATTCCCGACGATGTATATTGCCTTCCGGACATAAATGCCGCGTGCGTCGCATTGGAAAACGACCGAAACGGAATCAGTCCTGCTTTGCGCCATCGTTCCTTGCGCCTTCGATGCCGTTCCCCCATCGTCGATGATAATTTCTTTAAATTCCCGCTCCGGCATGGTTCCTCCCGCCTGACGGGCGAACGCATAGATATTTTTGAGATGCGTGATGTATGCAATGTCGAATGGCTTATCTCCTGCGGGCGCCGTCTGATCCGTCCCGTACCACCAGAACCAATCGGACCCCTCGGCTGCATACATTTCTTCCCATGCCTTGTAAGCCAAATATTTCTTCGTCCCTTCGCGCGGTTCCGGCGATTTCGGGTCCGGCTGAGGCAACCCTGATTTGCCTAGATCCTCCCGTGCAACGAGGAGGTAATTCCATGCGCGGTTTTCTTCGTCTTCCCCTATCCATGTATCGAAGTTCGCGTTGATCCATGACCCCGGATAGAGCCAATCGAGCTTTTTCATCGAAGAAATAGGATGAGGAGCGACTCCTCGTTTTGGGTTCCCCTGCATGTACTCCGTCATCGTCACAGAAATAATCTGCCGGGTATCATAGAGAGCACTGAGCTTACGATAAAGTGCATGCATGAATTCTTTACCGTCGTTATCCTGCCTGTACCATTCCCACGCATTTTCACCGTCGAGGATGACCGTCAACAGGCGGTCGGGTTCTCCCGCTTTCGGCGCGTAGCGCAAGACGCTCTTGATAAAATCATCCGCCGCATCTTCTCCCCGAAAATTCTGATACGTAAATCCGATCTTGTCCGAAATTTCCGTGTCGCGGAACACCACGACGACTGAATCCGAATCGCCGTGGTCGGCATAGACTGCGTACGGATAGTACTCAGGCTGATTGTAGGGTTTCGAGCGAGCGAGGATCTTTGCATCGGTAGCGATCCACCGGATCCCATTTTTCCCGAAGATCGGGACAATCTCCTTGGCCACCGAGCCTTCTCCGGGCCACATGCCGAAAGGGGCCTGGCCGAACGTCTCGGTGTAATATTCGACCGCTTTCGCAACCTGCGCATCGGCATCCTGCGGATAGTGAAAGCGGTTCGGAAGCGAATCGTTAGGCTGACAAATTCTTGCAAGCTGTGTGTCGAATATAAGAGGAAGGATCGGATGATAAAACGGCGTCGTGGCGACCTCGATCTGTCCCTCGTAAGTCGATGGATGATACATCAGCTTCTTGTGGATAGGAATAATATTCGCCAACACCTTATAGGCTTCTGCAACGATTCGGTTGCAATCGTCTTCCGTGATCGTTTTGCGGAGATAATATTTCCCGTCGTTCCGTTTCTCGACGAGGTCTGTAAGGTCGATCGTCGTCCCGTCTGCAAGCGCAATTTTTTTTTCGAGAAAATCGGGGTCAAAGTGGGCAAGGTAGAACCAGAATTTAATATCCCGTAGATCTTGCTCGGAGAACGCGTCTTTTTTTGCAGCCCTATCCCTGAGCGCTTTGTACTCGGGGAAACGGAGAATCTGCACATCGCTGATGCCGAAAGCATTCCAGACATTATAGAGGAGGAAATTCATATCGGCGGCATCGAAGGCTTTCGTCGGTTTCAGTGCAAGGTCGATCCACGGATCGGTTTTACCCCGCCAATGAGCGAAGAATCCACCAGTGTCGACCCGATCCTTCCGCACATCGACGTACGGCCGCAATCGTTCCACATAATATTTCTCCAACTGGAAGAGGAGCGATGAGGTGAGGTTGACGTTATAATGAACCTTCGGGTATTGCTCGAGGATCGACGCCATATCATAATAGTCTTTTGTCCCGTGCGTACGAACCCAGGGGCCTTGAAGCTGGTCGCTCTGCGGGTCGAGATAGAGAGGTTGGTGTTGATGCCAGATGATATTAAGATAGAGAGTTCCGCCGGAGCTCGGATAAGAATCGTTCATGCTTGTGTCGGAAGATGGCATATATCCGTGAAAAAGAATTGTATTGTTTTCGGTGAGTGTGAAGATCGAATTCTGCGACGTGTTGTTATAGTTCGCAACCTTGCCCGGGTTTGCCTCGTCGAGCACCCAATCACTATCGGCGAGGAACTTGTATTCGTACACACCCGGCTTTAATTTCTTAACTACCGAGAAGGTCCCCTTTTCATTTTTCGCCATGCGGTCGGTGACGTGCGACCAGCCGTTAAAGTCTCCCGCAAGGACAACGGACGACGCCCGGCTTTGTATCGTGAAGAGCACTCCCCCGTCTACGACTTTGGGCTGCGCAGATACGAGCGCGCTCGCAAATATAACAATAATTCCGATTACAGTCCGCTTGGACATCCTTATTTTAGTAGAACCATTTTCCTTGTGTCGACGTACGACCCCGCTCTCAACGTGTAAAAATAAACGCCGCTTGCAAAACCTGAAGCATTCCATTGTACGGTGTAAGCGCCTGCGTTTCTTTTTCCGTCAACAAGGTTCGCGACCTCTCGGCCGAGAAGGTCATAGACTTTCAGCGAAACCTGCTGAGAACTCGCAATCGTAAATCGGAAACTTGTTGCAGGATTAAATGGATTAGGAAAGTTTTGCGCCAAAGAAAACACATGCGGTACATCCGATTGTGAATTATCGGAAACGAACGTCAGCGCTGGGACGGTTAAGTGCATGATAGAATCCGACAAGATATAGACTGCGGAGCCATATGCGGGCAACGTAGGAGTAAAATTCAGTGTACCGCTCAAGAAACTCACAGCGTACGATGTGTCGTTATACACATCATTCAGATAATATGTTTTTCCATTGACCGGACCTCCAGTCATAGAAATGTTGCCGGCCGTCAGCGAGATGGGTGCGGAGATAGGAAAGCTATTAAAATTTTCTATGGCAACGCCGTTATGGTCTGTCAAAGGGCGCGTGTAAGCATACACCATACTGTTTCCGGCAGAGAGATGATGAAATGATAACGTTGAAAAGGCGGGATAGGTGGCACGAATCCATGCAAGACGCTGATAATGGGGACTCAACAATGTTTTACCCGCACTATTCCAATCGATGATACCGCGTCTTCGTTGATCATAGTCGCTGATACCCAAACCGAATCCGACTTCTTGCCCAGAATAAATCATGGGAATTCCAGGTACGGTAAAAATCATCGTTCCCATCGGCATCGTCTTGGCGTATGAACCGTATTGATAAGCGATGCGTTCCTCGTCGTGATTCTCCAAAAACCGCATGAAACGGGAATTGGGTCCGGGAACAAACCCCATCGTATCTCCTCCATAATTGGTCACATTATCGTTGAGAACAGAAATATTGTAAGGTGTTACGACATTGTGAAGGAGATTCCAATCGTAACCCGCATCGATGCCCCCGTTTTGATCTCCGTAATATGCCTCGGTCCCGGGGCCCGTTCCCGGGGCCTCGCCCAGAATAAATAGGTCGGGCTTGATGTGCTTAAGAGCCATCCTTACGGGAAGACCCATTTCTCCTTCTCCGCCATTGCCGCCGTTGGCGCGAGCGTGTGGACCCCAATAGACGTCGAACCGGTATCCATCAAGCCCCATTTGTTTTACCCACCACATGTACACTCCAATCATGTACGCGCGTGCATCCGCATCAGCCCAATTATAGTTCAGAATTTGATCCCCGAAAGAACTGTAATAGACAAACCCATCGTTGGTGATCGCCTCGGTAATAAGTGGCTTATAGTTCGGGTTAGTAATGACCTGGTGTTCATAGAAGGTCCAATAGAACGAGTTTGCCCCGTAGAGGCGAGCGTCGAGCACAAACGGGTGATCAAAGCTTGTATGGTTTGGAGTGACGTCGAGGATGACGTGCATTCCGAGCTGATGCGCCTGCTGGACAAAATTTTTGAAATCGGCGTTGGTTCCGTATTGCGGCGCCACCGTATAAAAATCCACAATGTTGTAGCCAGGGCCGGGGCCGTTGTCAATCCGAGCCGCGTTTTGCATGACAGGCATGATCCATAAAATATTCACGCCAAGCCTCTGCAGATAATTTAACTTCAGCGTTGCGGCATTGATGGTTTGTTCGGGAGTGAACGAATTGAAAAACATCTCATAGATGCGTCCCATTTTTACCCATTGAGGGTTTGAGTTGATCGCGGGGAAAGTGAGTGACCCATCGCCGTTCAGAGTGAAATATGATCTCGTCGTATCTTTATTCCCGTCCTTGTCAGCCGCAACAAGCCCAAAGTAATATTCGCCGGGTGTTTTAGGAACAGAAATATCAATCGTTGGGGCACTCGACCCGGCAACGCCGCTTACGGACTCCGGGTTATTTGGATCGACGCTCCAGAGGAATGTTAATGAGGAAGTCTCGCCCGAATCCGGATCGGCGCTGTTTGCTGCGGACATTGTAACGGATGACCCATTCAACGAAAAAGTTATTTGTGCATTCGGGGAATGATTGACTACACGAGTGAGAAGATACGGCGAGGAAACAATCACCGTGTTGGAGGTGTCAATAGCGACTGCCCGGAAACTGTTTGCCCCTTCTACTAATCCGACCTTCTTTGAAAATGACCCACCGCTGACTGGCACGGTGGTCGAATCAGTTGCGTTGCGAACAATTTGAGCAGCATGGATCGTGGTGTCTTCGATCAACCCGATCAGAACGGTTGAATCTTTAACCGTTGCGTGCCCACCCTGGTTTAAAATTTGGATCGCGCCGGCCGAGACGCTAAAAGAGGCGCTATCGGAGACGAACGGCCCGCCGAAATTCTTGATGGAGAGTATGATCTTATGCCTGCCGTTATCCAAGGGAACGGGAGATTTAAACGTCA
>DATJXA010000135.1:0-7758 GCA_035500675.1 Bacteroidota bacterium
GCTGTGACAGACAGCGGCAACGGAAAATATTATGCGACATTCACAGCGACGACATCGGGGACGGCGAAAAATATCAGGGCACGGATCGGGACTGACACCGTGCAAACGACTCAGCCGACGGTAACCGTGAACGCCGGAACATTCTCGACGAGCACTTCAGTAATCAGCATCGCGTCGAGTTCCATCCTGAAGTACGACACGACAACGGTGACTTTGCAGGTCAAAGATGGCTCCGGCAACAATGTCACGACGGGCGGGCTCAACGTTGAGATCCAAATATTTGGAAGTGCAAATCCCGTAAATAATGGAAAAGCATATCTTACCGACGTTGTCGATAACCAGAACGGTACGTATACGTCAAAGCTTATCGGATTGACAACCAGCACCGGCACTGCGATCACTTCCTATATCTACAACTCCGGCACATCATCCTATCAACAGGTGAACTCTTTCCCTTCGCCCGTCACGGTCAATGCCCGCCCCGTCTCGCTTTCCCTTTCGACTGTTGCTGTGGGAGCTGTTGACGGGAAGTTCATTCTTGGAGGAGATTTATATTTTTATCTCTACGCAAGAAATGATAAAGGAGAACCATACACTGAAACGAACCTCGGTTTAAACTTTTCGCTTGGCGCCGACGGGACTTCAGGTCTAACGCCTAATTCAACTTATCAAAATATGGGCGGTGGGGTATATGAGATGTCGTGGCACGGAACGTCGGTCGGCACGCCCCGGAACGTCACAACCACCATCGACGGCAATCCGATCACATCGACATTGCCGACGATCACCATTGTCCCGGCGGGACCGGGCGTGACCTATCCTCCATACTCTCAGCACGCCGTTCCCCTCGACACAACGTTCTATTGGGATGCATCAACAGGAGCGACAACGTACAGAGTTCAGATCGTCGCCGATTCCCTCGCCGGGTCCGTCATTATTGATTCCAGCGGGATCGCCGCCACATCGTTTCATGTTACCGGCCTGCAGAATTATCGCACCTATTATTTCCGGTTGGAAGCGATGTATGCGGGGATCGAAAGTGAGATCTGGAATGAAAGAGATTTCAAAACCATCATCTCAACGCCGCTCCAAATATTCCCTCCCGACAGAGAGACGCAAGTTGGGATCCCCGCGGCTTTTGGATGGAACTTCTCGCCCGGAGCGGCTTCGTATCACCTTCAGGTATCTGCGGACACAGGGTTCTCGTCTCTCGTCACAGATAAAACCATCATCGATTCTGTTACAAACGATACCTTGGCGGGGCTAGCGGCGGGCACGAAATATTTTTGGCGGCTCAGCGCCACGGGAGATGGGGGAACGACTGCTTATTGTACGGTGAGGAGTTTCAATACCGCATCGGTCGTAGGGGGTCAGCAAGTTTACTACGTGAAACCGGGAGGGAACGATGCTGCAGCCGGCACTTCGTGGGGGACTGCATTTGCTACCGTGCAACAAGGGTTGACGATGGCAGCGGCCGGCAGTCAAGTCTGGGTTGCTGCAGGAACCTATAAACCGACTGCAACTCTTGACCGTTCAATTTCATTCCAGCTTAAAAACGGTGTTAGCGTCTACGGCGGGTTTTCCGGAAATGAAACTGACCTTTCGCAACGCAACTGGCAGACGAATGTCTGTATTCTTTCAGGTGACATTGACGGGGATGCGACGTCGGCGAACAATAGTTATCATGTTGTCGTAGGAAATACATTTGCCACGGCTCTGCTCGACGGCTTCACCATCACCGGAGGGAATGCCGACGTTGTTCCCGGAGGCGGAATTTATTGCGTTTCGGGGTACCCGATCCTATCAAATCTTATCGTGTGCAACAACAAAGCAAATGACCTTGGTGGAGGCATGTACAATTCCGGCGGAAGTCCAACGCTGACCAATGTCACGTTCAAGAACAATCAATCCGCCAACCGGGGCGGTGGAATGTATAGTGATCAAGGAGCGCCCAGATTCACAAACTGCACCTTCTCAAACAACACGGGAGTAGACGGAGCGGGGATGTGGAATGGAAATTACAATTACCCCGGAACCAGCAACTCCGTTTTTACGAACGTCGTTTTCAAGAACAACACAGCTTCACACAACGGCGGAGGATTGTATACAGATGACGGCGTTCCTGTGTTCACGAATGTTCTTTTTTATCAGAACTCGGCAGGCTCGGGAGGCGGCATCTATAACACCAACGGAAATATCACCTTCGCGAACGTCACATTCAACGGCAATAACGCATCGGACGCGCTTCCGAATGGCGGAGGGGGAGGGTTGTTCGTGTGGCTGAGCTCGGTGGTGTTGCAGAATGTCATCCTTTGGGGAAATACTCCAAACGCGCTTTTCAATGGACAAATCTATAACGGGCAGAGCAGCAAAGTCACATTGTTCAACAGCCTGCTTCAGGATGGGATGCCAGTACACGGCGGCGACGGGATCGTCAATTTTTACGGCGGCGTGGATGTCGACAGCGGAGGGAACATTTTCACCGACCCGCTTTTCATAAACGCCGGAACGGGCGATGTGAGGATAGGATCGTCAAGCCCGGCGATCGATGCGGGTACCAATGCGGCCGTCAGTACAATTTCAGACCTGAGCGGAAACCCCCGCATCGTCGGGAGCAACGTGGATATCGGGGCATACGAATATCAAGGAGCGACGGCCTCGTTCTCAAAGATCGTTTCGCAAAGCGACTCTCTCAATCAACTCGGCGCCACAAAGGTCGACCTGGAGTTTTCGGGCATCGCGCCGGGCAAATCTGTTCTGGTCTTTTCAAACAGGTATGCTACAGCCGCGGACAGCGTAACATTCACCGGATCGGTTCCGTCTCATTACAGTCCTTTTCGATGGGTGATCGCGAAAGCTGGAGATCCTTTTTCATCGGCCGTGTTTTCCCTTGAAAACGTCTCTTCGTATTCCGGCGTTGTCGATCCGGCGTCGCTTGTCATCTATCATAGGAGCACTCCGGGAGCCGGAGATTTTTCTCCGCTCACAACTACGTACGATGCCGGGAGCGACAAGCTTACCGCGACGATCACTTCGTTCAGCGAGTTCATGATCGGCAGCAATACCAATCCGCTTCCCGTTGAAATCACAAGCTTCACCGGAACGTCCGACCGTCTGAATGCGAAGTTGGATTGGAAAACCGCAACGGAAATAAACAATTACGGGTTTGAAGTTGAAAGACGGGTCGTGAACCCGGCAGATACCAGTAAACCGACCGAATCCTCATGGACCAAGGCGGGTTTTGTTCGAGGAGCAGGGACAAGCTCATCGCCAAAGGAATATGGGTTTACCGACAGGAACCTTCAGGCGGGACGATACGCATTTCGGTTGAAGCAGATCAACAACGATGGAGCATTTGTCTATTCTACATCGGTGGAGTTTGAGGTCGGCGCAGCCCCAAGGGTATTCACGCTTTCACAGAATTACCCGAACCCGTTCAACCCGACCACGACGGTTGAGTTCACGATCCCCGATGACGGGAAAACGACGCTTGTTGTGTACAATGTGCTCGGACAACAGGTAGTGACCCTCGTCGACCAGCAAATGAAAGCGGGCGAGTATCACCAAACATTCTTCGACGCCTCACGATTGTCGTCGGGAATATATTTTTCTGTCCTGAGATTCAGCAATAAACAGCTTGTAAAAAAGATGATGTTTTTAAAATAAGGGAGACGGCCGTGAAAAGTACATCAGTCATTCAACCTTTGGAGGAAGTATGAAGAGATTGTTCTCGCTTCTGATGATCGCATTATCAATTTCATATTTGAATGCGCAGACCGTCTATTTTGTGAAGCAAAGCGGGGACGACGGCATGGCCGGCACTTCTTGGGAAACTGCTTTTGCGACCCTTCAAAAAGCCCTTTCAGTTGCCGCAAGTGGAAATCAGATATGGGTTGCCGCAGGGACATACACGCCTTCAACATCAAGCCAATCAGCCAAATTCCAGCTCAAGAGCGGCGTTGCCATCTACGGAGGGTTTGCTGGGACCGAAAGCTCTCTTGAAGACCGCGACTGGCAGACAAATGTCACAACACTCTCGGGGGACATTGACAACGACGGCACTCTCAACGGCAATAGTTATCATGTCGTGTCGGCAATTAGTGTTAGTGGAACTGCCGTTCTGGACGGATTTGTTATCACCGGCGGCGGGGGAGCGACGGATATCGGCGGGGGCGGAATAGAGCTTCTTTTTGCAAGCCCCATGCTTTCGAACCTTATTATCACCGGCAACAACTCAGGGACCAACTCGACTGATTTTGGAGGAGGTTTGTATACCGATGGCGGCACACCTGTTTTGACCAATGTGACGTTCTCCGGAAATCAGACCGCAGGGAACGGCGGCGGAATGTATAACAGCGGTGCTGCCTCGCTGTCGAACTGCACATTCACGGGCAATACTGCAGTGAACGGAGGGGGCTTATACAATGATGCATCAAGCGTCCCGTCGATGACAAATATTATTTTCAGGAACGACACCGCCAGCAGTCTCGGGGGAGGATTCTACGATAACGGCAATGCTTTGTTATTGCAAGATATTCTTTTCGACGGAAACTACGCGACACTGGGTGGCGGGGGCATGTGCAACGTTCAGTCGGGCAATTCAACATTCGTAAATGTCACCCTCTACGGCAACTCCTCGAAATACGGCGGCGGGATGTTTTTCACCAACTCAAGCTCGGCTCGGATCCTGAATACAATTTTTTGGGACGATGCAGCGACCACAAGCGGGTCTGAGGTGTACAACACCAGCAGTGGTACTGTTGAAGTGTCCCATAGCATACTTCTGGGCGGGCTGACAGGAGCGGGCGTCGGCCCAAACACTTTGACAGACGGAGGTCACAACATCGACTCTGATCCGCTTTTCACAAGCCCCGGTTCTCACGACTTCACGTTAATGGGGTCAAGTCTAGCGATCGATTCGGGCTACGACACTTTGGTTACCGCGACGACCGACCTCGCCGGGAACTCGCGGATCTCGAACGGCACGATAGATATCGGGGCATACGAATTCCAGGGCGCTCCGCTGCCGGTTGAACTTACTTCTTTTAATGCTATACCTCGAGAGGGCTTTGTTATGCTTCAGTGGAGCACCGTTACAGAATCTATGTGCGCTGGGTTTACAATTGAGCGAAAAGTTGAGGCACTGAAGTCGTCCGGAAACAATGAACAGTGGACAAGCATAGGATTTGTTCAAGGGCATGGCTCATCGACAGTTCCCCATCAGTACAGCTTCTCCGACAAGACTCTTTCAGCTGGGCAATTTACATACCGGCTGAAACTGGTCGACGTCGATGGAAAATTCACCTATGGCCCCGAAACTACTATCGCTATCGATAACGTCCCGACGGCATTTTCACTCGAGCAAAATTATCCCAATCCATTCAATCCGACGACTACGATTGCGTACCAAACTCCAACCGACGGACATGTTGTCATTAAAGTATTCGATATCGCCGGCAAAGAAGTCACGACATTGGTCGATGAATTCAAGCCGGCCGGTCACTACACGGCTCGGTTCGATGCGTCTCAACTTTGCAGCGGGACATATTTTCTTTCTCTCAAATCCGGCGATCATGTTTCTGTAAAAAAAATGTCGCTGCTCAAATAGGAAAAAGCATCGGTCGAAAAATATTATTGCGGGACATCGGGGAAAATTGTAATTTAGTTTTCAATTCCCGTGCTGCGTGAAGGTCAGATTTTGTACATGAGCGATGAATACTGACACATGTCCAATCGTGATCTAGGAGGGCAAACGTGAACGGCAGCCGTATTCCTCAATGGCTCATTGTTGTCGGCGCGGTCGGCGCTGCTATCCCGTTTGGCTGGGGAGTAGGAGTCGCGGCAGCATATGCGATCGCGGGCCAAGACATCGGGCAACTTCCGGCAGCAACGGTCCCGATCGGTATTCTCGCTTCGATGGTGTTTGCAATCTGGCCTACGGTGAAAGCGAAAATGAGATTCCAAATTCTCTCTTTAGGGGCACTGGCCTTTATACTGCTGGCGTGGTTATTGGGGTAACTCAGTCATGAGGGTCGTTGCAGGGAGCGTATCTTAAGGGTCCACGTTACTCTGACCCGCCCCTGTGAGACTCCTCGGGACCTTGCAAATTCACCCGCCGTTCAAGTCCTTGGCAACTTCCGAACTTCAGATTTACCCCCCTTATTCAAGTGGCATTCGGCCGTCATTTCTATATCGTATTTTTTATTATTTAATTGCTTGACATTAGAAGGGCTTTTCTGTAATATCGAAACGGTTCGATATAAAAGACAGTCGTATTTAGAAAAATGATTAAATTGATATATTTTCAGTGTTTTTTAGATTAAGCGTTCTATTATTATGAAGCGAAAACCAACGATCCGAGATGTGGCAAAGAAAGCGGGGTTATCTCTATCGACGGTCTCATTGGTCCTGAACAAAAAGGGGTATGTCAGTGAACCAACAAAACAGAAAATCCTCGACATCATCAAAGAACTCGATTATCATCCCCAGCCAAGCGCACGCGGCCTCGCCTCAAAGCTGAGCGGAAATATCGGCTTCATCCTTACCAACGAACACTTCTCCCAATCTGAACCCTTCTACACTAGAATATTTCTCGGCACCGAACTCGAAGCACGGAAACACAACTACTACATCTTATTGACCACGGTCGGCAAAACTATTAAACAGACGGACTCGATGCCCCGCTTCTTGTTTGATAATAACGTCGACGGAATTATCATTGCAGGCAAGATCGGCACCTCATGGATCGAATACATCGTCCAGAAGAACATACCGCTCGTGTTGATCGATTTTGTGGCGCCCAGAATATCGAGCATCACGATAGATAACAAAACAGGAGCCGAACTCATCATGCAACATTTTGTCGGGGGCGGCCATACGAAAATTGGGTTTATCGGCGGGGACATTAAACATCCCAGCGTCGAGGAACGTTATGCGCAATATCGGGATAGTTTGCTCAACGCCGGGATACTTCCGAATAAACAATGGGAAAACATCGGTCAAGCTAATACGACAATGGTCGATGGGTATGAGGCTGCGAAGAAAATTTTTTCACGTAATGAAAATACGCCCACCGCGCTTTTTGCCGCAAACGATGCAATGGGAATCGGCTGTATGCGGTACCTGACCGAAAAAGGGCTGAAGGTCCCGAAGGATGTGGCGATCGCCGGATTTGACAATATCGAAGCCGGTCTTCACGTCGATCCGCCGCTCACGACTATCAATGTCCACCGGGAAGAAATGGGGAGTTTGGCCGTACGAAGGATGGTCGAAATGATCAAAGACAAATCTGCCATCGTGACGAAAACAGTGACCCCTGTTGAACTCGTTGTCCGCGCATCATGCGGCATCAAGCCGGATTAACATGGTGATATTTTTAATCATCCCATCTGTGCAATGTGACATGCCACCATATTTCAAAGGACCATGTTGTGAAACGATTGAGATAGGAGGGAGCCGGTAATCCACATTCGGACAGGAACGTAACGACGGCCTCCATCGGCGGCCGCAGATCCAAATAATAATTTACACGACGGATGTTTACGATAGAATAATCTGATCTCATTTTCTTGCTTCAATTCGCTTGTTGTCTAATTCATTCTGTTTGCAACTCTATCAAACAAGGAGGTACATCATGAACCTGCGAAAAACAATTTTTTTTGTGGTCGCGGCGGCCATGCTGTTTAGCATGGATGCGACTTCGCAGTCAGTTGACATCAACACCATAGGCGGTTTCGAAGGGAATCTTCCTTCGTATTG
>DATJXA010000136.1:0-46705 GCA_035500675.1 Bacteroidota bacterium
TAGGTATCACCGATGAGCTGCAGCGTTGCAGAACGAAGCCCTTTGTTCCCCCAAAAATTTTTCCTGAAGAATGCTGTCCGCACTTGAGTTGTATCTTTTATCCCAGGATGCGCGTTGGGATGATAAATCCACGAACTTTCAAGGACGGGGTCGGCGGTAAAGGCGCCGCTTTTCACTTGATCGATCTTTTCCTGCCAGTAAGCCAATTGCCGATCATAGCGGGCTAAGAGGTACTCAAGACCGGCAGATCGGTTCGTAGACAGCCACAGTCCCTCAAATTCGTTTTTCAAAAGAGCTAAATCCTTTGCGACGTCCGTACACAATCCTGCGATCGCTTGCCCAACGGAATCTTTGTTCGGACTCGCATGTGCCGAGCCGGCCAGCCGTTTCACTTCCTCTCCAATTTCGACCTTCTTTGCAAACCAAAGATTCAGCCGGGCGACAAACTCCAGATACCTCACTTGATCGCTATGTTGTTTAAGACTTCCCTTCGCGTCCGCGAGCAATTCAAGGACGAGGGGCATTGTCTCTTTGATACTTTCGATGCGTTCGAGAACGGGCAAATAACCGTCGTTCTGCGATTGCGGACGCAGCGGCAACATCGGATGCCGCCACAATTCATGCCAGCTGTACAGATTGGCGGGACTCGACAGGATCGCGTACACCGACCGTAGCTTCTGAGCGTTGTTCGGCCCGAAGTAATCTTCGAAAAATTTTCGGTTGAAATCATCCGGCTCCGCTTTTTCCGGCTGCCATGCGCATTCGGCCGTCCAGGCATAGCCGTAATAATTCAACTCGCGAAGCTCCTCTCCCCCGTAATCGTTCCAGTTCGACGTCAACAATCCGGACGAACCATTCTCATAACCGTCACGATTGAAATTACGGATATTTACAAACGTTCCATAAAAATCGGGGAACGGACCCATGAAATTCCAAACCGCCGGCGAAACGATGAACGGAAAGCCGGCCTGTTTAAACACGAGCGGGCTTGGATACGTGAACTCAGGATCGTAATGCCAATCCACGATCACGACGTCTTTCGGTATTTTTCCCAAAATCGCCGGATCGTTGAGAATGATGTCGCCGTACATCATCGGTTTTTTTCCGTATTTTTTGATGATATCGATGACGCGCTTGTAATGCTCGGCGTGAACGGTTGCTAGGTCGCTGCTCTGTACTCGTTGCTTACTTGCGCCGAGGCCCACGTCCCACGACTCATCGGCTGCCATATTGAAATACGGCGAACTAAAAGTGTTGCACAGCTCCCCTATCATCTCATCCAGAAGACCATAGACCCTTTCATCGCTGACGTTAAGCGTATGTGCGCCTGGAAATTCGGCGTATCCGAGATATTGCGGCATTGCGAGAATATTTTCCCAGTGTCCGAGCGTTTCGAAAATAGGGACCATGTCGACAAAATATTTTTTGGCATACGCGTCCAGCTCTTTTACCTCAGATGCGGTGAGCGCGCCTCGCCCTTTACCCACGAGAGGTTGTCCCGCAAACTCGAACATGTCCTCGATATAGGGGCTGTACGTATTCATTTTGTAGCGCGCGACAAAGCGAATGATCTTTTCAAAATTTTCCAGTGTCGAGATCTGCCCACGGCTAATGTCATCCGTGATGCCGCGTATTTTTTCTAAAGGAAAATCGAAGATCGTTGCCCCATCTACAAAGAGATTGCGTTTCTCGCGTCGCATCATCTGTAACAATGTCATAACTCCGTAAAATTTCCCCGCTTCGGATTCCGCGATGATAGCAATTCCGGCTGGAGCGACATCGAGGAAATAACCCTCCGCTTTCATCTCCGGTCGTATCATTCCCTTCCGTTCTTTGAGAAGTTGGCGTCCGTACTCGGACCCCGGCGTGCCTATAAAAATGAAGCTTGAGGGAAATTTCCTTAATGAGTTTTCCGCAACGACTTTTAACGCCGCTTCGCCGTTTGCCCCGAGGTCTTCGTTGATCTGCTGAGCAGCAAATTGTTCCTGTTTCGAGTCGGCGCCAAGGACAATTTTTGTGCTCCCGCTTATCCTGAACCGGATTTCTTTAGGGATGATTTTTTGAGGCGTGGGAATGATCGCAAACTCTCCCCCTCTCTCCTGCGCAGACATGCTCGCGCTGAAGAGAAGTATTACTACGGACAGATAAATGGCGTGTCTCATTGTTCCCCCCAAAAAATAAGTTGTAGTTTCGTCAATCTCAGAGAGTGTCAGATAACGCGAAGTTTGGGGAGGAGATGAATATGTGCCTCTAAGAAATACTATCGTGAATATACTAAGCGGCGGGGAGGGATTCAAGCTGAGAAGCAGCGGAAGATTCGCTAATTCCTTTTTTTCTTCTTCGGTTCGTATTTTATGTGTTTTTCCTTCAGCGTTGCCGCCTCGAGAAATGCAGAATAAACGTCGGACCCTAACAGGCGCAGGATGGTTTCTTCCCGGTCCAATCGTTCCCGTAACTCTTCCGCGGTCTTGATCCCCTTTTCTTTCATCAACGCAAAAATCCGGTCCGATTCCACCATGTCAGCTCCCCGCTCCTTCCCTCTTCTCCCGGACATAATGTACGCCACGTCGAGTCCCACCTTTTCCAAAAGCCGCCGGACCTTGGGTCCCGGCGCGTTGATTCCCGACAAATAGACGTTCAGGTATTGCGGAGTTTTTTCGACTGCTTCAGCGAAAGCTTTGATCGATCCGAACTGCGCAAGAGCTTCTTCCCGTAATCGGGCGGCTATCTCGTTCTTTTCATTCACTATAATGAATCGTTATGTTCTTGACAATGCTATAATTAATCATTACATTCAGCGTGATTACTTTTGACCGAAAATGATATGAAAAAAAACGCTCACAAACAAAGGAAGAAAGGCGTCTCCGTCCTCAAAAAAATTTTACAAGACGACGGGAGAAAACTCGTGTGGCTTTCCTCGGTAACGGAAATTCAGTATCAAAGACTTCAACGGATCGTCAATCAGGGCTACGACCCGACAATTCGGGAGGCATCGAAAATAGCAGTCGCTTTAAAAAAAGGGCTTGTCGACATCTTCCCGTCCGACGATCTGCGGGAAACGCTGCTATTCGGCGCTCGGGAAGCATTTTTGGGTCGAACCCAGGAACGGAGGGACTTTTCTGGGAATACGGAACGGTCAAACAGAGCGAGGCGAAATACCTGACGAATGACTGAGCTTTTGCGCAATACGACGCTGCAGATCCGGGCCAAAAATTTGGCTCTACTGAATCGCAGGGGAGGGCAAATAAATCATGATTCTCATCGCGGAAGACAACGAGGTGATGCGGGAGCTTTTGAAAACACTGCTGCTCAATGAGGGGTATCGCGTCATTGCCGCGCAGGATGGCGCCGAGGCGGTGGCGGCATTCGAAAGACATAAAAAAGATATCCGGCTGGTGATCACCGATATCGAGATGCCGAATTTAGACGGAGTCGCGGCATACAGAGAGATGAAACACATCAACCCGGAGCTTGACGTCTTCTTCGCAAGCGGAACCCTCGATAAAGCTTTGGAGGATCGACTTCGCGCAGAGGGTGTACGATATTTTTTCCATAAGCCGTACGCACCGGCCGAGATTCTCGAAAAGGTTCGAGAGATAATGAGACGGCCATCGTAGACGCATGTCAGCAGCTTTTAGCTTCACTAGCGATTCGCACAGGCACAACAAATGAACGCACAAGAAAATATCAGACATCTTACGGACGAAGAACTCGCGCTATATGGAGACGCGATCGTTCTCGAGATGCAAGATCGGTTGCCGCCCACGATCTTGATTCATGTGATGGAGTGCGAGCACTGCAAAAAGGAGTTGATGGGATTGTTCGATGTGATCGAGGGACAAGAACCTTACGTCGACGGAGATAGACATCCTGTTCTGGGACGCAGGTCCTCTTGATCGTGGAATGGATGCCGACTTGAACCTTAATATGATGGAGAGGCGGCAGCTCTACTCGTAACGCAGCGATTCCACCGGGTCGACGCTCGCCGCTTTGCGCGCCGGAAAAAAGCCGGCGAGGATGCCGATAAGTGCAAGGATCCCGGATGTGAGCAGCATGATGCTCGCTGACAGGATCGGCCGCCCGAGGAATTGCATCGGGCCGTCGTCCGCCGGAATAGTGCGAACGAGAGCCACGACTCCCCAGGAAAACAGCATCCCCGCAAACCCGCCAAGAAAAGAGATCAACACAGATTCAAAAAGAAACTGGAAAAGGATGTATCCTTTTCTCGCCCCGATCGCCATTTTGATCCCTATCTCTTTCGTTCGCTCCTTTACGACGACGTACATAACGTTCGCGACGCCTACGCCCGCGATCAGCAATGTGAGAAATCCGACCGACCCCAGAAAAATAGAGATCCCGAGACCAACCTTTCTGTTGATCGCTTCTTCTTCTATAAAATCCCAAATGCCGAGGGCTCTTTCATCGGAAGGGTCGAATCGGTATTTGCGCCCCAGCACGCGATACAATTCGCTCTTGACGAAATGCTGCTTCGCCGGGTCGCTCGGCCGAACGACGATCGAATTCACATAGAGCTTGCCGTACTTTGTCCGGAATGACGTACACGGAATAATCGCACGCTGGTCATCCGGGCCGTTGTTCATCGATGTTTGAAGTTTTTCCTGCATCGTCCCCACCACCGTATACGGTTCCCCGTCGAGAAGCAGCACCTTGCCGATCGGGTCTTCATCCTTGAAGATATCCTTCGCGATCTTTGCCCCGAGAAAAATCACTCTGCGCTCGCCCGTCACATCAGCATCGTTCAAAAACCTGCCTCCGGCGGCAGGATACATCCGGCGCATCTCTTCAAACCCCGCGTTCACTCCTTCGCATTCGGTCGTCGTTGTAAATTTTTTGTACGTGAGCGTCACGTTGTTCCTGTATTGCGGGCTTGCCATGTCGATGGCGGGGATCGATTGCATAAGCATGCTTGCATCGTCCTCGACCATGCGAACGCGGCGCCCTTTCGGCAAGCCTTCGTACACAAGTCCGGTCTCCCCGGGATACACGATCATGATACGGTTGCCGGCGTTGATCAAGCCGTTCGTCAGCCTGTCCGTCAGTCCCTCGCCAAAAGAAAGCAACAGCACGACCGCGATAGTGCCCCACGTGATCGCCACAAGAGTGAGCATCGCTCTCGTGCGATGGGTCTTGAGATCGTAGAAAAATTCTCTGATGAGTTCGAGCCACATACCGTCACGTCCTTAGACAATCGACAACGTCGAGGTTCGCCGCACGCCGGGCGGGCATGACCCCTGCAGTAAATCCGATCACCGAAAGAACAAAGACCGTTGCCGCGGCAACCTGGAGCGAAAGGACCGGCGTTCCGACAAATTCCTGGATCGGGATGTACTGCATCAGTTGAATGATGCCGTATGCAATGGCAAACCCGATCGTCGAACCGATGGCAATGATAAAAAAAGTCTCCATGAAGAATTGAAACAAAATATTCGACCGTTTGGCGCCGACCGCTCGTTTGATCCCGATCTCCTTGATCCGTTCCTGCACGACGATATACATAATATTCGCCACGCCGATCCCTCCGACCGCCAGCGTGAAACTTCCGATCAACGCCATAAAGAGGTTGAAGGCAAGAAAGAAGTAGAACAGGAATTTATCAAAGGTGTTCGTGTCCCAGATCCACACGGCGTCGTGGTCCGCCGGGTCGAACCGGTACCGCTTGCCGAGGACCTCGCGCACTTCATTATCGACGACGTCCGATTTAGTGGGGTCCTTCGGCTGGAAGATGATGTCGCGTAAATGGATCTCCCCGAACACGGAAGAGAACGTCGATGCGGGAATAAAGATGCGATCCTGGTCACGCGACATGTACGAGGAATTCTGAGTTTTCTTCTGCATGACTCCGATGACGGTGAACGGCACGTCGCCGACGTAAAGAGTTCTCCCCACTGCGTCCGTTTCGCCGAACAAAAATGTCTTTACCTTGTTCCCGATCAGAACGACCCGCCTCCGCTCCTTAAGATCGAGGTCGTCGACGAACCTTCCCCCCGGCTCCGGAATGATGTTCCTCATCTCGGCATAGATCGGATAAATGCCGGTGATCGCCGGATGGAGAATATCCTTGTCGACGTGAACCGGAGCGTTCGATTTGATGTATTCGGGGCTGATCGCGCGGACGTCGGAGACTTGGGAGGAGATCATTTTCGCGTCGTCTTCGACGAACGTGATCGGCCTGCCGGTACCGAAGCCCTCAAACGCCTTCGTCGTTTTTCCGGGGAACATGATGGAAATACTCTCCCCTATCCCATGCATGTTGATGCTCAGCTGTTTCTTAAAGCCGAGCCCGAACGCAATGAGGACGATGATCGCAACGGTCCCCCATGTGATGCCGAAGACCGTGAGAAAAACGCGAAGCTTTTGTGCACGGAGGTCGAGAATGAACTCCGTGATCGTCGTGCGCAGCTGGTTCATCGTCAGTCGATTTTCTTTACGGGTTTTTCGAACACTTCGTCCCCGTCTTTCAAGCCGTCCACCACTTCGATATTGATCGCATCGCTCAACCCTGTCTTAATGACGCGCTGGCCTTCTTTCCCCGGTCCGAGTGCGATTTGAACGATCGTCGAGTCGTTCCGGAATGTCACAACCCTTTCGGGCACGATCAGCACATTCTCTTTTTTCTGGATGATGATGTTCGCGTTCGCCGAATACCCGGCGCGCAGCGTCGCATTGCTCGTCTTCGGGATAAGAATTTCGATCGGAAAGACCGTTGCGTTTTCCACTTTTTCTGCTTTGAGGGATATCTTTTGAAGCGTTCCACGGATCGTATCGTCCGGCAGCGCCCCGACTTTCAATTCGGTCGGCATCCCCTCTTTTAATTTTCCGACATCGATCTCGTCGACCGTTCCCTTGAAGAGCAGCCTCTCCATGTTCGCCATGTTCATCAGCACGGTGCCTTCCTGGTAAGTCGTCATCGGAGTGACAGGATCGCCCACTTCGACCGCTTTGCTCAACACATACCCGCTGATCGGCGCCTTTATAATAGACTCGATCTCTGTATTGCCGATGCTCACCTTGCCGTTTTCGAGGAGCGCAAGCCGCTCTTTGGCTATCTTGAGATGAAGTTCGGCCTCTTGTGCCTGCCGTTGAGCGTCTTCGTATTCCTTTTCCGAAATCAGCTGTTTCTTAAAAAGAGATTGCTCGCGTGCGAGCTCTTTTGATTCATTTTGGACTTCGACCTCTGCAAGCTCCACTTGTCTCTTCGCATCAGCGAGGTCGAGCGGCGCCGGATCGGGCTTCACTTCGAGAAGCGGGTCGCCCGCGTTGACATACGTTCCGGCATCGGCAAAAATATGCTTCACCACTCCGCCGACCTGAGACTTCACGGAGATCTCGTTCTCCGGCTCGATCGTGCCGACTGCGAGCGCCTTCTCAATGATATTCCCCCGCACAACTTTCACTTTGGGAAGCTCATCCACCTTAGAATTTTTGGAATTCCCGAAAAAAAGAAACGCCGCTGCCGTCAGAAAAACGACAGCGAACGATGAAATGAATATTTTTTTCTTCATGGTCCAACCTTTGAAAAATTTAATCATGAGAAGACAGCGTGTGAAAGAAGTTCACGTTAAATACGTCAGGTTGATTGAAATGTTACACGAAGTTAGACTTTGGGAATTGACAAATGGTTGGGGTGATGGAATTTACGGATTTGGCGTCACGCGAAATGTCGCCCGCCCGAGGGATGGGTTGAAAAATAAAGGAGCGGACATCGCAAAAAGATGACCGCTCCTTCGTTCACTTAAATCTTTGCCTTACTTTGCAGCTTCTGCGGCCCCCATCTTCATTGCCTCCGCGGCCCGCATTTTGGCCATAACGCTATGGTGACGGCCATAGCTGAAATAGATCGTAAACCCAAGAAGCAGCCATATGATCAATCGCCACCAGTTCTCGGCGGGGAGAGAGAACATCAGGAGCAAGCAGCTCAGAATTCCGGCGATCGGAACGAATGGAACAAACGGCGCACGGAATGGGCGTTCTGCGTTCGGGTTCGTCCTTCGCATGATGAGCACGGCTGCGCATACAATGACGAAAGCAAGCAACGTACCGATGTTCGTCAACTCGGCAAGGATGCGGAGAGGAAGAAACGCTGCCATCGTTGCAACAAAGCATCCCGTCGCGATCGTTGCCTTCCACGGCGTGCGGAATTTCTCGTGGACCGAGGCGAAGAAGTTTGTGGGAATCAATCCGTCGCGCGCCATTGCAAGAAGCACGCGCGGCTGGCTGAGCATCATCACGAGAAGAACGGACGTAATGCCTGTGATCGCGCCAACGTCGATGATCCGTTCTGCCCACGGCAAACCGACCTGTGCGAACGCGTTCGAGACCGGCGCGTTGATATCGAGCTTGTTATACGGAACCATGCCGGTCAAGATCCCCGATACGACAATATATAGCACCGTGCAAATGATGAGAGATGCAATGATACCGATCGGGACATCCCGTTTTGGATTCTTTGCTTCTTCCGCGTGCGTCGAGACCGAATCGAACCCGATGTAAGCGAAGAAAATGATCGCAGCGCCGGCAAGGACGCCAAGAGGAGCGCCGCCGGATCCTGTTTGACCGAACAACGTGTGGCCAAAAAAACTGATGCCGGTATAACCGAACGGAGCGAACGGATGCCAATTTGCGGGGTTGATATAAAATGCTCCGACAACGATGACAAACAGAACGATCGTAAGTTTGACGATCACCATCCCGGTATTGAACCCTGCGCTTTCACGGATGCCGATAATAAGGATGATCGTAATGATCCCTGTGATGACAATTGCCGGAACGTCGAAGAGGCCTCCGGTCATAAAAAATTGTCCGGTCACAGGATTAAAATCGAAAGGTGCGGTAGTGAAAACGTACGGAATGTGGATCCCGAAGCTCGTCAAGAGATCCTGAAAGTGGGCCGACCATCCGTGCGCGACGGTCGAAGACCCGACAGCATATTCCAAAACGAGGTCCCAGCCGATGATCCATGCAAAGAGTTCACCGAGCGTAGCGTAGGCGTACGTGTACGCCGAGCCCGCTACCGGAGCCATCGATGCAAATTCCGCATAGCAGAGTGCGGCAAAAACGCAGGCGACGCCGGCCGCCGCAAAAGAGAGGACAAGTCCGGGTCCCGCCTTGTCGTGAGCGGCAACGCCCGTTAAGACAAATATCCCGGTGCCGATAATAGCTCCAACGCCGAGACTTGTGAGCGTAACCGGTCCCAATACGCGGCGCAGCCGGTTCTCTCCTTTCATCTCTTCAAGAAGCAACGCGAGTGGTTTCTTTGCAAAGAGGTTATTCGCCATGGAGTACGCTCCAGTTGGTGAGTAGTTTTAACGTCCGATGCCGCTGGAAAAAATATAATAAATGAACGCTGAAGATGCTATGGTGTCGTAACCTTTTGGAGGGATTCACGCCGGTCGACTCAGGACGGGTCATTGGAATACACATTGAACATCGTCTTGATTTCGTCCAGCCCGTTCTCGATAAAGTATGGAACGGCATCTCCGAATGAGTGGAGAATAATGACTGCATTGACGTTCGCGTCCTTGACCGAGGCGTTGGCAATTCTGCGTGAAATTCCTTTGTTCACCGTCGATACCGATTTATAGATATCGACGAGTCGCTGGAGGTCCCAATCCGGCTCTTTTCCGTCGCGCATAAGAAGGAATTGTCCGGTGAGATATGTCGAGACTGCGCGGAAGAGCGTCTCGAGCGGTGTGGCGAACGGGAGATGGAAACGGACCATCGGCCGTAGTTTATCCATCACGGGGCAATTGCTGGTAACCATGTAGATGCCGATGATCGAGCTCAAGCCTTTCTGAACTGTAGTTTCTTTCAGGTAAGTACGCTCCGGCGTTTCGACTGTCACGTGGGTCTGCTCATGAGAGACGGTATCTTTGAACTCGGAGACGATATGCGAGAGGTTCACGGCGACAGGGCAATATTGTGTCTCCGCGGAAAGGGGGCAATTTTCACACGGGAAGAAACTCAACTTCGCCCATTCCGGCTTCGGCAGATCTTTGTCGTGGATCAGTTCGAGCGTGACGGGGTCGAGAGCGACCTCGAATACTTTAGCGTCGCCGTTTTCAAATCGAAACGTGTATTTAAACCGAACAGGTTCGGTGTGCGGGTTTTGTTCCATTCATTCCTACTTGTGGAGGGCGTATCGCGAAGAAACGTTATCTAAAGCCATCTCAAAAAGAATCAATCGTGCTGAGTCCCGCTTGCAGCATGATAAACTCCGTCGAAGCGCGATTTTGCATTTTCATCACCCTTCAACGCGGCCTTCATGCCAAACGGTTGAAGAAACGAACCGACATATCTCAAGCATCAACGGGGAGCGAAAAACTGAACGTGCTTCCTTTACCGGCTTCCGATTCGGCCCAGATCGTACCGCCGTGAGCCTCGATAATATGTTTTGAGATCGCTAAACCGAGAACCGTTGTTTTCAAATCGCTCGGCTTGGAGGTCAACTGCTCTTTGTACTTATTGAACACGAGAGGAAGTTCTCCCGTGCGAATGCCGACTCCGTTGTCTTTGATCGAGAACACGACATACTGTTTCTTCCGGCCGAGCTCTTCCCGGACGTTCTTTGACACCGAGATGCCGATGACGCCGCCGCGCAGAGAATACTTGATCGCATTGTCGAGAATGTTGTTGACGACCTGCGCCACTTTGTCGAAATCGAATTTTACCGGGGGAAGGTTCGCGTCGATTTTTTTGACCAGCTTGATCTCTTTCGCCTTGGCAAGGATCTCGTACCGTGCGCACATCATCTCGGCAAAAACGGCAACGTCGAGGGGCTTCCGTTCAAGCTTCACAAGCCCCGCCTCGAATTGCGAGAGGTCGATCATTTCCTTTACGCGCTGGAACATCTTTGCCGTAAGCTCGCCGGCATACTGGAGCAGCACGGCCTGCTCCTTTGAGACGGCGCCGGATTTTCCCTCCATCAAATGGTCGATCGTCGAATCGACGGTGGTCAACGGACCGAGCAGGTCGTGGAAAAAGGTCGACATGTAGCGCTGCTGCAATTCGTGGTATGCCCGCTCGGACGTTTTAGCGCGGAGGGTCGATTTCACGCGCGTAATGAGCTCGGTCATCTCGATCGGTTTGACGAGATAATCCTTCGCTCCTTTTTTGAGACATTCGATCGCCGTTGAAAAATCGGCGAAGCCGGTCAGCATGATGATCTCGGTCGATGGATAATCCTCCGCGATATGCCCGAGCGTTTCGATCCCGTCCATATTGGGCATATTGATATCGAGAAGAACAAGGTCGACGGGGTTCTCCTTCAGCACGGCAAGAGCTTCTTCTCCATCCCTCGCCACCTGCACGTCGAAGTCGGCCCCCTCAAGGCGCATCTTTAACGTCATGCGAAGACTGTCTTCGTCGTCTACAACAAGGATTTTATCTTTCATACGGAGTCACTCGTAATGTGGAATAGTTGTGTATGCTACTCTGTCGGCAGCGTAAAATGGAACGTCGTGTGTTTCCCTAGTTCGCTTTCGACGCCCATCTTGCCGCCGTGGGACTGAATGATCATTTTACAGATCGACAAACCGAGCCCTGTTCCTTTTTGTTTGATCCTCTTGGCCGAGGATACTTGTTTGTAGCGCTCGAACAATTGGGGGATCTCCTCGGCGGGGATCCCGACGCCCGTGTCGGTCACGCCGACTTTGATGAATTTTTTCTGTTCGGTCGACCCGGGGGCCGCGTCGGATTCGAGCGACGTCGTGATCGTCACCGACCCGCCGGCTTTCGTGAACTTCAGCGCGTTGCTGAGGAGGTTCATGACGACCTGTGCAACCTTCTCCGCGTCGATGACAACGTCCGGAAGATCCTTGGCATAATCTTTCACAACGGTGATCCCTTTTTGCTTGAACTGCAGTTCGGTCTCCCGGGCCACCGTATCGAGAACGATCGGGAGGGCGATCTTTTGTTTATCGAGAGCCATATTCCCGGCTTCGAATTTCGAAAGGTCGAGAATATCGTTGATGAGCTCGAGCATCCGTCGTGCCGAGTCGCCGGCGGTGTCGAGCAATCCGAGTTGCTCAGCGGAGAACTGCTTCCCCTGGTCCCGGAGCTCCCTGTAAAAATCGATGACGCTCTTAATGCCGTTGAGCGGGCTCCTGAGGTCGTGCACTAACATCGCCATGAAGTCTGCCTTCGTACGTTCGAGCTCGGATTCTGCCCTTTTCACGCGCACGAGCATCTTCGACCGCACCAACAGCTCCTCGGTATCGATCGGCTTGGTGAGATATTCGTCCGCTCCGAGTTCGAGCCCTTGCTCTATGCTGCTCGCGTCCTTTCGCTGTGCGGTGAGAAAGATCACCGGTATCTTTGCGGTGACCGGGTTCGCCCGCAAATGCATGAGGGTCTCGAAGCCGTCCATCTCCGGCATCTGAATGTCGAGAAGAATAACGTCGGGGTTCTGCTCTTGCGCGATCTCGAGGCACTGACGTCCGCTCGAAGCCCTGAGCATCTTGATAGGTTTCCGCTTCAGCGCAAATTCAAGGAGGTCGAGATTGTCTTCAGTATCGTCGACAACTAGTAACGTCGGGTCTGGGTATTCCATAAGCGTACCTTTCCATTAATGTTCTCGTTCACGTCTTTCGCAGAATTTCTTTTATCGTAGTAGAGAGAGTCCCCTGCGTGAACTCTGCTTTCTTGACAAAATCTTTTGCAAAGGTATTGAGCTTTTCCCATTCTTCCGAGGTCAATTCTTTCCCCGAAAGAACAACGACGGGAATTTTTTTCCACATTTCGTCCTTCTGCAACCGTTGGACGATATCGAACCCGTTCATCTGCGGCATCACAAGGTCGAGGAAAATGATCGACGGCGTGGACTTGCCGAGGATCTCAAACGCCCGCTCGCCCGTGTTCGCGATCTCCACCTTGAATCCTTCGGCCTCCATAAGGCGCTTCACGGCAAGAGTGAAATCCTCGTTATCGTCGACAACGAGGACGAACCGCTCGCCGGAATTTGCCAGACGTTGCACAAGCGACAGCAGCCGCTTCGGCTCCGCCGGCTTTGCAATGACATCGATCGCTCCGAGCGAGATCGCGAGAGGTTTGTTGTCGATGATCGAATGAATGACGACGGGAATATCTTTCAGCTGGTCGTTCGCCTTCAACTCACGGAGCACTTGCCATCCGTCCTTTTGCGGCATCATGATATCGAGAGTGATGAGCGAGGGCTTGTGTTCGAGCGCCCGTTTGATCCCTTCGTCTCCCGAATTCGCTCCCATGACCGAGTATCCTTCCGGCACGAGATACTTCGTGAGAATTTCGATGACGTCCGGATCGTCGTCGATGCAGAGCACACGCGGTCCGGACCCGACGACTTTCGGCGCCTGGGACACAACCTGTACCGGCGCGGCGGGACGGGACGGGGATGCAGTGGGCGTCGGCGCCGGAATGGAGATCTTTGGCGTGGTCGATTTTTCCAGTTTCTCTCTTAGATCCTCAGGAAATTCCGACGGGATAATAAGCGTAAACGTTGAGCCCTTACCAAATTCACTCTCGACGCTAAGATCTCCTCCGAGGAGGATCGCCAGCCGACGTGAGATCGGAAGGCCCAAACCCGTGCCTTTGTATTTTCGGGTATTGCTGTTGTCGATCTGCTGAAACTCTTCGAACACTTTGCTGAAATTCTTGGGCTCGATGCCGATGCCGGAGTCCTTCACCGAAAAAGAGACCATGCCGTTCTTTTGATTGACGTTGACGACGATCTCGCCTTTCTCTGTGAATTTTGCCGCATTGCTCAGGAGGTTGACGAGGATCTGTTTTACCTTGAGCACATCCGTTTTCAGAATGCGCAGATTCGGACCGAGGTTCTGCTTGAGGGCGATGTCTTTTCCTTTCATCAACCCCTCGACGGCCGCGAGCGAACTGGCAACGACATTCTCGACGTCGTCCGTCTCGACATTGACGGTCATTCTGCCCGACTCGAGTTTCGAAAAATCAAGGATGTCGTTGATGAGCTGGAGGAGATGTTTTCCGTTCCGAAGAACTTTTTCGAGCGCCATGTGCTGATCCGTCGAGAGCGGGTCGCCGTTAGGTCCGAGGAGCACAGAGCTGAAGCCGATGATCGAGTTCAGCGGCGTCCGAAGTTCGTGCGACATGCTCGCGAGGAATTCCGATTTTACGCGGTACGCCTTCTCGAGTTCGGAGTTCTTCGAATTCAATTCATCGTTCTTTGTTGCAACTTCCCGCGTCAGCTTCCGCGAGGCGTCGAAGTTCTTCGCGTTGGTAATCGCTACGCCAAGCTGGGGGACGGAGTTGTTGATGATCTCCTTCTGCAGTTCGTCGAACCTGTTCATCGAGCCGAGGATGAGAACGCCGAGCACCTTGTCCCCAAAAAGAATCGGCACGGCAAGCACGGAGTAGGGAGCGACCTCGACCAATCCGGTGTCGACGGCGAAACCCGAGAGGATCGGAATATTTTTCACTTCAAGCACGCGCTGCTCGGCTGCGCACTGGCCGGGAATACCTTCCCCAAGCCTGAACGTTCTGATCTTGTCGTTGTTCTCTTTCAACGCATATCCGGCAGAAAGCTCGAGCATGCTGTTCTCCTCGTTCATGAGGTAGAGGGCGCCGACCGATGCGCGCGAATGATGGCAGAGGAGCTGCAGGCTGCGCCGTTCGATGGAGACCATGTCGGAGTGAGCGTTGAGAGCCGTGACAAGCTCGGAGTACGCGTTCAACCGCGTATAGTTATTTCCGAGCATGGTCGACATCTTATTGAAATCGGCCGCAAGCTGTCCGAGTTCGTCCGAGCGGTTGAGGTTGATAGGGTCAAACTTCCCCGCCATGATGTTCTGTGTTCCCTCTTTTAAAATTCGTACCGGCGTTGTAATCGACCTAGTGAGGACGAATCCGAGAGCAACGGCGAATACGGCCAATAAGATGTTGACGAGGCCGATGAACGCACCCAGCTCTCTTCCCAAATTCGTCGCAAGGTCGAGACTCCTCATCTGCGAGGTCGACAGCTGTTTCGACATCAACCGAATTTGCAGACGGGCCTGCGGCAAATATTGAGACCGGAGCTCTTGCACTCCAAGAGCGGCAACTTCCTCGTCGACATTCTGTCCGATTTTCCGCTGATCCCCCAGCTTGATCTTCTTATCCCCGATCTCGGTGATCCATTGATACGCAAGCGATTTCACGGTCGCAAAGGACGTGCTCGTCAACGTATCGAGGGAGTTGTGTTCTACGACGGTCATCGCATCGTCAAATTCGCGTACGCTGTTGACGTATGCAGTGCGGGCCAGCTCGTCTCCTGTCAGAAGATATTGGTTTGCGAGATCCGGGGCGTCGCTGAGAACATGCCGTACGCTCTCGACGTTGTTCAACACCCTGATCTCGCCCGACGCGAAGCTGAAATTCTTTTCGATCTCAGCCAGAAGGTAAAGCGTCAATAGCGTCATTGCGGTCAGAATGATCAGCAAAAACGCAAAGTTCGCCAGAACCTTCCAATACAATTTTGACTTTAGCATGGTTTTCTCCTGCCAAATGAAAACACATCACAGTGAATCCCCCTGCCGTTGAAATTCTTCTCAGTCATTCCCATCGCTTATTCCGTTATGTATTTCTTGATGAGCGTGATCAGCTCTTCCGGATCCATCGGTTTTGAATAGTGTTCGGCGCATCCGATCTCGAGGGTGCGGATTTTATCCTCGGGTTTTGCCTGGGCGGTAAAGGCGATGATCGGAATAGCCTTCGTCCGCTTATCTCCTTTAAGGATCGGAATAGCCGTCCAGCCATCCATCACCGGCATTTGCATATCCATGAGGATGAGGTTCGGCAGATGCTCGAAGGCCTTATCCACCGCCTCCTGGCCGTTTTCAGCGATGATCAGCTCGGCTCCGAGACGGCTGCGCATGAGGACAAAGGATACGAGATCGCGGTTATCCTCGTCATCTTCTGCCAGCAATATTTTTTTACTCATAACAGCAATCCTTTCAGTGGTCAAATTTTTCTACAACATTCAGCGGCGTTGTTAGCTCAGCGACGAGACGTAATCGCGGAAATGAGCCAGCTTCTCGTTCATTGCGATCATGAGCTCGTCGACGTCGACCGGTTTCTGAAGATATCCTTCGTGCGGTCGAAGTTCGGACGATTGCAATTGCGGCACTTCGACTCCTTCGCAGAGAAGGAGGAACGGAACAAAATTAAATTTCGGAGAGGCGCGCAGCAAGTGAAGGAACTTTATTCCGCTGAGACTTCCCGGCGCGAACTCAGTATGGCAGAGAATAAGGTTCGGGTTCACTTTTTCGATCTTCTCCAACGCTTCCTCGGGCGTTGCCGATAAGACGACCGCATACCCCGCCGACTTGAGGCGAGGGATGAGATCGTCCTTCGCTTTCACGTTCGGCGAAACATAGAGCAGCGTTCCTTTGTATTGGTCCGCCACCAGGTCGAGGAGAAATTTTGTTTCATACTCCAAATATTCTTCCATCGTCACCTGATATACTTTGCGAAGCCACTCAAGCGTTGACGACGAGCTCCGGAGCAGCTGCCTTTTCGAAATAACTTCCTTGACGGCGTTGCTGTACATCTTCAGCTTCACTTCCCTCCGGAGAGACTGCTCGACGTTCTCGGGAATGCCGAGCGATATCGCCAGCTTGTGGAGCGTCTCCGCCTCCTCGTCATTCGGTGCGCCATTGAGCCATCCTTTTTCCATCGCCGTGCGCAGCTGGAGAACATTGCTCTGCAGCTGCTGCTTCGTCATCTCTTCTCGCGCTTTCTTTTCCTGCTCCAGCGAATGCGAAAGCATCTCGATCTGCCGCTTCATCTCCTCCAACGTTGTTTCCATCGCCTTTTGCTCCGACGGTGTCGGAGGGGGCGATGGAGGAGGAGGCGCATGCGGAACTGGCTCTTTCGGTTTCGGCGCCTGCGGTACAGGTTCCGGCGGTGTGCTCACGGGTGCGGGTGCCGGTTTTGGAGGCGCTGCGGCGGTCACAGGAACGGCCGATGGGGCCGGCTTTGGATGAGCTGCTGCGCTTGCAGGAACCGGAGCTGGCTTCGGTGATGGAACGGCGGCCGGCGCAGGTTTTGGGACAGGCGGTGAAGATGGCGGCGGCGACTCTTTTTTCTTTTCGGCCTCAAAGTAATTGATACGGTCCATAAATGCGACGACATACACATTCCCCGGATCCAACTTCTTCGCTTTTTCAATTTCTGCACGAGCGTCTTGAAAACGAGATTCTTTCAGAAAGCGGTCTGCCGCCAAGAGACACTGCTTTGCTGCTGCTTTGTCAGCGCCTCCCGAGGGAGAATTCTGGGCAGTATTTTGCGGATGGCTTGTCAAAAAGTTTGGAATGAAGAATGTATGCCGAAAAAACTCCCATCGCTCTTCACGCTGATTTTCTTAAATCCCGTTGTCATCCCGCCGCCGGCAAAAAAACCGGAACGAATTGGAGATACTTCAAAAGACTCCCTCAAAATTTCGATACAGGCGGCATAGTGCACCCAGAGGGAGTCGAACCCCCAACCCTCAGATCCGAAGTCTGATGCTCTATCCAATTGAGCTATGGGTGCTTTTGTGATTGAGCGTTTCTCCTAACGCAAAATGCCGCAACTCTTTTGCTGGATTGCATTCAGGAAGAAAAAGCCGACGTAAAATATACAAAACTTTGAAAGGTAAGGCAAGAATACCTCATGCTTTGCGTGAAGCGTTGTGTAGGAGGAACTACGTAATCAAGGGGCTTGGCAGGCATTTCGCCAGTGTTTGAGTCTCCTTTGTGCCTTAAACCAGCCGCACTTTGCAGCACATTCATGTAGTTCAAGGATGGTCGGTTTATAAAATCGGGAACCACCGTTTTGAATGCTGGAGATTTTCGAGTACACTTGAGCACAGAGATTTCCAAGAATCGAGTATCTGGGGATGATTAAAGTGTGTCAGCTTCGCGCGATGTATCTTAATAAATGTTTCATACTCAATCCGAAGAGATTCTTCAAATCAACTGCGACATGACGAAACATAAAATTAATCGAGTCAATTCTATCGATCTCCCGAGTTTGGAGCCGTACCGCACACTCAAACGCCCGCTAGAACATCACAAAGCTGGTTTTTTTGTAGCGGAAGGGGAAAAAGTCGTGAGGCGATTATTCGAAAGCAATCTCCGAATTCGATCGGTTCTCCTCACAGAAACATGGTTTCGTGCCTACAGTGATTTGATCGAGAGCCGGAAAGAAGCGATCGAGATTTACCTTGCAGAGAAGGAGCAGATGGAGAGTATTGTAGGATTCCCTCTCCACAAAGGTATCATGGCGCTCGCGGACATTCCCAAAGAAGAAACAGTGGAGCGCATCATCGCCCGAGCGCCGCTTCCGAATCTTTTTGTCGCGGTCGACGGGATCATGAATTCTGAGAATCTTGGCGTTATTGTCCGCAACTGCGCTTCCTTAGGAGTCCAAGCCCTTCTCGTTGCTGAAACTTCGTGCGATCCTTACCTTCGCCGGGCTGTCAGGAATTCGATGGGGAATATTTTTTCGCTCGCGATCGTCCGTTCGGCAAATATTGTCGAAGATCTGGAAAACCTCCGGTCCCGTTTCGGAATGAGTATTATTGCCGCCCATCCGCGGGATGAAAACAGATCAATTGAAAAGATCGATTTTACGCATGGTTGCTGTATCGTCTTCGGGAGTGAAGGCGAGGGAATTTCACGCCGTGTTCTCGAAGTCTGCGATCATTTCGTGACAATCCCGATGGCGCATGGAGTCGATTCCCTCAACGTCGCGAGCGCAAGCGCAGTCGTTCTCTATGAAGTTCAGCGCCAACGATCTCATCTACGTCCTCGCTCTTCAGCGTCGCGACAATGAGCTGAGCCAAAGGAAGCTCTATCCGTCATCCAAGAGTGATGTCGCTTGCGGTTCACAGTGAATTTTATTTATTGACGCTATGGAATTGTTCTCCCTGGCAATTGCATGGAACTGGCTCTATGACAAAGATTTTGTCGCCGGTATTGAACTCGCGTGTTCGCGTCGCGGGCTGACGACCTACCGCATCGAGCCGGAGAATGTCCACGAGACCCTCGCGCGTCTTCGGGCGGGCGCTTTAGCATTCAACACATTCCTCGACAGGGCTTCCGATGACGATGAGTCGTTCGAACCCCTTGTAAAATTTCTCGCCAAATCGCCGACGCATACCTTCAACCAGCACGACCGTGTCGATCATGCAAAAGACAAAGCGACGATGCATCTTGAGTTCATCACGAACGGCTTACACGTTCCGTATACGATCATCGTCTCCCCATACAATAAGAAACGCGAAATCGAACTGAGTCTCTCGGAATTGGCAAAACTCGGCAGGCCGTTCATTATTAAACCGGCGAATACAACGGGGGGCGGCACTGGAGTTGTTCTCGGCGCGGAATCGCTCAAAGATGTGATCGAAACGCGGCAGCATCACAAAAACGACAAATACCTTCTTCAAGAGACGGTCCGGCCGAAATTCCTCGACGGAACCAAAGCATGGTTTCGCGTTCTTTACGGCTTCGGCCAAATTCTGCCATGTTGGTGGGACGATACGACTCATGAATACCGCCGTGTTACTGCCGATGAAGAAACGCGGTTTCAAATCGGGGCGCTCCACGATATCATGAAAACTATTGAAAAAGTCTGCCTGCTCGATTTTTTCTCATCCGAAATAGCGCTCACTGACGAAGGGAAATTCGTCGTCGTGGATTACGTGAATGAAATTTGCGATATGCGGCTTCAGTCCAAGCATCGGGATGGAGTACCGGACGACGTTGTCGCGAAGATTCAAGAGCTTGTCGCTAAAGAAGCGTCAAAATACTCTGGTCAGTAGCATTGACGTCACATCCGCCGATTAAGAAACATCTATGAGAATAACTCAGCCGATGCATTTAAACAACAAATGATTTTGTCAGGAAACAATTATGCGTTCAAGACGAAAAATGGTCTGTTGCAATAAGAAGTGAGCATTCTATCGCGTCAAACTATTTATTACCGCATGCTTGACTTTCAAAAGATGCTTTAATACATTAGCATCCAACACGTTGCAATCCTACTCAATGACACCACATGTTGAATTAAAGTTCGGAGGATCTATGGATTCCTGGATATCCAACTTGACGAGAAAATATGCTCGTCACGTAGTTGGTTTTGTGGCACTCATCACGGTCGTCGGACTGGTCGGATGTGGTGGCTCTTCGGAGACAACGCAAAACCAGGCAGCCCCAACTGACACTACTGCAGTTCCTTCGGACACGACAAAGATGATGATGCCGGATACCACGGCAGTTGCAGCCGCTCCTGAAACGACGACTGTAGCCCCTGCTCCTCCGACCAAAGAGGAAATGCTCGAGCAGCAAATTGAGGAGATCAAAACCGAGAATATCCAACTCCAACAGAAACTCGACGCTTCGGATCAAAAAAACAAAGACCTTATGGCGAAGGTCTCGGACCTTGAAGCCGCGCAGATCGCTGCGCAAGAGAAGGCCTCTAAACCGGCGATGGCTGGCATGTCAATGTCGATGCGGAAAGCGCCTCCGGGCAGTTCTTCGAACAATGAAATTGAACAATACCAGGGGGCCGTCTCACTGGCAAAAGAAAGAAAATATAAGGATGCGATTGACGAATTTGAATCTCTGCTCAACGGCGGAATAAAAGCCGACTACGCAGACAACTGCCACTATTGGATCGGGCTGTGTTATTACGGAATGCACGAGTACAAAACGGCGATCCAACATTTTCAGGAGGTCCTGAAGTTCCGGATCTCTGAGAAAAAGGACGACTCCCAATTCATGATCGCACAGAGCTACGACCGAATGGGAAACCACGCGCAAGCGCAGGTTGAATTCAGAAAATTCGTTGAGCTCTACCCGAACAGCGAGTATCTAGCCCGTGCACAGGCGAAGTTAAAGTAACGATCTGAGATAGAAACGAAAAAGCCGGTTGCAATCTTTGCACCGGCTTTTTTGTTTGCTGCAAGCTCTTATTGGAACCGCATAATTCCCCGAAGGTCGGTCACCTCGAATTCCTCTTCAAGCTTTCGCAAAAAGTGAACTAGCACTTGTGCCGTAGCGAAAGCGTCCCCCGATGCACGATGCCGTTTGGAATTCTGAATACCGAGCGCTTTCGTTACGGGGCCTAATGATTTGCTGAACAAATTCGGAAGCAGACGTCGCGCAAGTTTACACGTGCAGACTACGGGGTTTTGAATCGGCGTGATGTTTCCTTTCGCAAGCGTGCTGTTGACAAAGCCGAGGTCGAACGGAGCATTATGAGCTGTAAACACTCCGTCTCCGAGAAATTCCGAAATATCAGCGGCAATTTCATCGGCGGTCGGTGAATCAGCGACCATTTCGTCGTCGATCCCGGTTATCGACGTTACGTCAAACGGGATCGGCATAAGCGGATTGACAAGAGTGGAATATTCTTCCCACAAAAGGCCGTTGCGAACTTTGATCATCGCAATTTCCGTAATTCCTCCGTCACGCGGCGAAAGGCCGGTTGTCTCCACGTCGACGACGACAAACGTTGTCTGTGCAATCTTTTGATCGAGTATTTCTGAGAAATCGACCGGCATCAGTGATCTTGATCGTTAAGAAACTGTGAGCAGGATGCAACGTCTTCTTCGCTGCCGATAAACAGCGGGGTCTTTTGATGAAGCGCCGACGGAACGATATCGAGGATCCGTTTGCTGCCGTCAACGGCCGCTCCGCCCGCCTGTTCCATGATGTATGCCATTGGATTGGCCTCGTACATAAGCCGAAGTTTTCCTTGTGGATATCGTGCATCCCGCGGATAGAGAAATATCCCCCCGTACAACAATGTCCTATGGATATCGGCTACCATCGAACCGATGTACCGCGCGGCATACGGTCTCGATGACGATTTTTCTTCTTCCTGCAGAAATTTAATATATTTTTTAACACCGGAATCCCAGTAGCGATAATTCCCTTCGTTGATGCTATAGATGCTCCCTCGCTTGGGGATATGGATATTTTCGTGCGAGAGAAGAAACTCGCCAATACTCGGGTCAAGGGTGAATCCGTGAACGCCGTCTCCGGTGGTATAGACAAGCATCGTGCTCGACCCGTAGACCACGTAGCCGGCAGCGATCTGTTTATACCCGGGTTGCGTGCAATCGGCAAGAGTACCTTTCCCCGAATGTGAGATGCGGCGATAAATAGAGAAGATAGTGCCGATGGTGATATTGGCGTCGATATTCGACGAGCCGTCGAGCGGATCGAACAGCAGGACATATTTTCCCTTCGGATAATCGTCCGGGATGTGAAGCACTTCTTCATTCTCTTCAGACGCCATCACGCAGAGGTGCCCTCCATGGTCCATCGCCTTGTAAATTGTTTCATCCGCAAATACGTCCAGCTTTCGTACAGCATCCCCGTGAATATTTTCCTTCCCCGCAGAACCGAGAATGTTGACGAGCCCGGCCTTGCTCACCTCCCGCCATATAAGCTTGATCGCCATTGTGAGGTCGCGTAACACAGCTGAAAAATTTCCGGTAGCCCCCGGATGCTGGCGCTCTCCTTCAATAATGTGGCGCTCGATGGTGATGACCTTGTTCGACATGGGCCACTCCAATTTTTTAACAATATTTTCATTGAGCCAAAGTAGGAAAAACGGAGGGAACTAACAAGGATGATTACGCAGATTGCGCAGATTTAGCTCAGATTTCAGATTTCGCAGATTAAAGAAAAGTTCTGCCTCGATATTTAGAGATAGTTTATTTTACGACCATAGGAAGGAGTTCTGAGATGAGGTGATTGCGGCTTATCTCTCATCTGAGTAATCTGAAATCTGAGCTAAATCTGCGCAATCAGAGTAATCACTTCCCAACCTCTTGTTCCTTGTACTGCAATTGGTACAGCTTGTAATAAATTCCCCCAAGAGCCAGCAGTTCTTGGTGCGTTCCGGTCTCCCTAATCTCGCCCTTGTGCATGACGATTATTTTGTCTGCGTTTTGGATCGTCGAAAGCCGGTGCGCGACAACGATCGAACTCCTGCCAGTGAGCAGCTTTCTGATTGCGGATTGGATCAACAGTTCCGTTTCGGTATCGACGCTCGACGTCGCTTCGTCGAGAACCAGTATTTTCGGGTTATAGGCGAGCGCCCGCGCGAACGAGAGGAGCTGTTTCTGTCCAACGGAGAGCGTGGAGCCTCGTTCTTTCACTTCCTCGTCGTATTTCTTCGGCATGGCTTCGATGAATTGATCGACACCGACGAATTGCGCCGCCGCTTTAATGTGCTCGAACGGAATAGCCTCATTCCCGAGACTGATGTTCCCTTTGATATCGCCGGAAAACAAAAATACATCCTGCAACACGACGGCAATGTGTTTGCGTAATTCGCCCTTGTCTACCTTGTTGATGTTCACATCGTCAATCAGGATTTCCCCTTTTTGTATCTCATAGAAGCGCGAGAGGAGACTGATAATTGTTGTTTTCCCTGCCCCGGTGTGCCCAACAAACGCGATCGTCTGCCCGGGATTGATCGTGAAAGAAATATTCTTTAACACCCAGTCCTCGCCGTTATACGCAAACCAAACATTCCGGAATTCGATTTTTCCCCTCACAGCCCCCAAGGGAACGGGTTCTTTCGGATTTTGAATGATGCTCTTGTCGTCGAGCAGCTTGAAAATTCGCTCCGACGACGCCATCGCCGTCTGCATGATATTATATTTTTCGGAAAGATCGCGGATCGGCCGCCAGAACATTTCGTTGAACTGAAGGAACGCCATGATGGTCCCGATCGTGACGGTCCCTCCCAGCGACCGCGCGCCGGCATACCATACGATCAGTCCGACGGCGACGGCTCCAATAATGTCGACGGCCGGATAGAACACTGCATAGTAGAAAATAGAACGGATGTTCGCGTCCCGGTGACCGGCGTTGAACACCTCAAACTGGTCGTACGCTTTTCCTTCTCGATTGAAGATTTGGTCAACGATCATCCCCGTGATGTGTTCCTGCATGAACGTGTTGATCTTCGCGATCTGGATACGGACGTCCCGGTACGCCTCGCGCGCTTTTTTCCGGAACAAAAATGTGCCGTAGAACAGGAAAGGAAGAACGCTCAATGAGACAAATGCAAGCTGCCAGTTCATAGAGAACATGAACCATAGGATGCCGAAGATCATGAACACGTCGCTGAACACCATGACGATGCCCGACGAAAACATATCGTTGAGGACCTCGACATCATTCGTGACGCGGGTGATCAACCTGCCTATGGGGTTTCTATCGTAGAACCTAAGCGAGAGATTCTGGAGGTGGCGAAAGATCTCCATGCGAAGGTCGTAAATCGTCCTCTGGCCGATCCATTGGGTGAGATAAGAATTAAAATATTGTAGTACGCCCCTGACGGTGAGGACCGAAAGGAAAAGAAGGGCTGTAACTAACAGACCGTGCGGGTCGTGGTTTTTGATATTGACGTCGACCGCGATCTTCGTAAAGTACGGCCTCACCGCCTCGAGCGCAGAAACAACCATGCTGAGGACTATTCCCAGCGCGACATACCATTTGTACGGCTGCAGAGAATGAAGCAGCCGCTTCATCAATTTTCCGTCGTACGCTTTACCGAGGACTTCTTCTTCGTTCATGTTGCCTTTAAAAAATTAATTAATCTGTTCCAGTTCTTTCTCGAGCAACTGCTTTTGATGCAGGTTCGCGTAGATGCCTCCCCGATCGACAAGCTCGTCATGCTTCCCCTGTTCAACGATCTCGCCCTTGTCCATCACGATGATCATATCGGCGTCTTTGACGGTAGAAATACGGTGACTGATGATGATGCTCGTCCGGTCTTCCATCACCCGCCGAAGTCGTGTGAGGATTGCCTCCTCCGTGTACGTATCGACCGAAGAGAGCGCATCGTCGAGGATAAGAATTTTTGGCTTCCGCAACACGGCCCGCGCGATACTGGTCCGCTGCTTCTGCCCGCCCGACAATGTTATTCCTCTCTCGCCGAGCATCGTCTCAAATTGCTGCGGAAACTCGTTGACGTCTTTCGCTATCTGCGAAATTTCCGCCGCCTCGTAGATCTGTTCACGCGACATCCCATCAATGCCGTAGCCGATGTTTTCAGAAATCGATTCGGAAAAAAGGAATGTTTCCTGCGGCACATAGCCGATGTGCGACCGAAGAACTTCGAGCGGAATCTTTTTGATGTTGACGCCGTCGATCAATATCTCTCCCCCCGTCACGTCGTAGAGTCGCGGGAGCAAATTGACAAACGTGCTCTTTCCCGAGCCGGTATATCCGACGATAGCGAGGGTCGTTCCCTGCGGAATTTTAAGGTTGATATTCTTCAGCGTTGGCGAAGCGGCATTCTTGTGACTAAAGAAGACGTTCTTGAATTCCACCCCTCCTTCAATATGTTTGATAAGAATGTCCGTCTCTTCGGTGTCGCGGATCTCCGGAACGGTATCGAAAATTTTCACGAGACGCTCCATCGAAGCGGCTCCCTGCTGAATGATGTTCGTCACCCAGCCGAAAGCGATCATCGGCCAAATGAGCATCGAAAGGTACGTGAAAAAAGCCGTCAACAAACCGATCGTGATTTTCCCGCTGATGACCTGCAATCCGCCAAAATAGACCGTAATGACGAGCGAGAACCCCACAAGAAGATACATGAGCGGCCACATGACAGACTGGGCTTTTGCAAGGACGAGGTTCTTTTTCAAATATACCCAGCTGAGGTCTTCGAACAGCTTCGTCTCGTGCGTTTCCCGTACATACGCCTTGACAACGCGGATGCCTGAAAGATTTTCCTGCGCGCGTGTCGTGAGCAATGAATACTGTTCCTGACGTTCGTTAAATTTTTCATGGATAATTTTGCCGAGTTTGTACACGGCATACGAGATCACGGGAAGGGGGACGAGCGCCGTAAGTGTGAGCGACCAGTCTTTGACCAACATCAGCGTGAGCGCCATCGAAAACGTCATAAATGTGTCGGTGGGATACATGATCCCGGGCCCGAGCGCGTTCCGTACTGCCGAGATATCGTTTGTCGCGTGCGCCATCAGATCGCCGGTCGGCGTATTCTGAAAATAACTTAAAGGCAGTTTCTGGATATGAGACAGAAAATCATTCCGTAAATCGAATTCTATTTTCCGCGAGACGACGATGATCGTCTGCCTTGTCAAAAATGTCATAAACCCTGCGACGATCGCGAAGCCGACAATGAGCCCCGCATCCGTCACAAGACGACCGTATGCCAACGCTCCTGTTACCAACCCGTGTTTGATCGTATCGACTGCGTTCCCGATAAACAACGGCGTCGCAACGGCAAACAGATTGCTCACCACAACGGTGCAAACACCCCATAAGAGCGTGGTCTTGTACTTCAGGAGATACGGACGAAGACGGAGGAGAGATTTCATAATTGGTTGTTAGGGTTTAGCCGTTGGCTTTTAGTGATTTTGGCTGGCAGCTATTTTCAATAATCGTTAGTTGAGTTTCGAGTTCGAATGCCGCTCCCAATGCGATTTCCAAAAAACGCCGGTATTCGATTGCGCTGGGTCTGCATTCGCCAATTGTTCAGATAACTCGTACACCTCCCGCACGAGTTGGATCTCTTGCTGCCAAATGTTGAGCATCCTGAAATTTCCCATGATCCCCCTAAAGACAAAAAGCTAACGCCAAATTGCTTCTATTCTATCACAACAAACTTTGTGTACGGCTGCAACACCTTAGGAATAATGATTTTTCCTTCAGGCGTCTGATAATGCTCTAATAATGCAGCAACGACTCGCGGAAGAGCAAGCGCCGAACCGTTCAGCGTGTGTACAAATTCCTGCTTGCCCGTTACGCTCGATTTGTATTTGATATTCATGCGCCGAGCCTGGAACGCCTCAAAATTACTGCACGATGAAACTTCGAGCCATTTCTGTTGTCCGGGCGCCCACACTTCAAGGTCGTATTTTTTCGACTGAGTAAACCCCATGTCACCGGTACACATCAGCAGGGTATGATAAGGGAGTCCGAGTTGCTGCAAAAGTGATTCGGCGTCGAGGCGCAGCGACTCCAACTCGTCATACGAGGTCGAAGGAAGAACGAATTTTACCAGCTCAACCTTATCGAATTGGTGAAGACGATTCAGACCCCGGACGTCTTTGCCGTATGAACCCGCTTCACGACGAAAACAAGGGGTGTACGCGGCATAGCGTTGAGGTAAAGCCTTCTCTTCAAACACTTCTTTTCTATGAAAGTTCGTTACGGGAACCTCGGCGGTCGGGATCAAATAGAATCCATCCCGTTCGGCCGCGTACATGAGATCTTCCTTGTCCGGGATCTGGCCGGTCCCGCGCGCGCTCTCTTCGTTCACGAACAGCGGCGCGGCCAACTCGGTGTACCCGCGTTCTGCCGCCCGGTCGAGAAAAAAATTAATGAGGGCTCGCTCGAGCGCAGCGCCTTTCCCGACATAGAACGGGAAACCGGCTCCCGCGACTTTTGAACCGCGGGCAAAATCGATAATGCCGAGCTTTTCCGCCAGCTCCCAGTGCGCTTTCAGCGGAAAATCGACCGAGGGTTTTTCTCCCCATGAAAAGATCTCTTCATTGTCATCCGGTGTCGAGCCTGCGGGGACGGATTCGTGGGGAATGTTCGGCACTGTTAGAAGAAGCGCCTCGAGTTTCTCATCGACGACCTTAAGTTCTTCATCGATCGTTTGGATCCGTTCCTTCACGTCATTCATTTCGGCGATCGCTGCGGTCGCGTCTTGCTGGACCTTTTTCATCTTTCCGATCTGAGCGGAAACGTCGTTCCGCCGCGCCTTGAGCGTCTCGCCTTCCTGGATGAATGTCCGGCGCTGTTCGTCAAGGGCGAGGATGTCGTCGATGTTATCCGTTTCGCGCTTGGCTTTGATCCCCGCTTTGACCTCCGCCGTATGTTCTCGAATGAATTTAATGTCTAGCATTGCATGCGATCCATCGTTTGTCGTTCAGAGTAGTTGTGCCGTCTTGCTTTGCGAATTATTGTGTGACTTCGATCGTCACGAGAAGGCCTTCGACGGAATTCCCGAAACGCAGCTTCTCAATTGAAAGAGGCCGGATCTTCGGGTCGTTGATGACATAGAGCCGTTGGTCCGTATTTTCAGTCGATTTTTCCAGAGCATTGGCCACGGTAAAATGTTCGCCCATTCTTGCCGACGCCTTGCCCGACATCGGCTCGTTGAAATCGCCGCAGACGACGAACAACTCTCCGGCATACGGCTTGGCGAACGAGAATATCTCCTCAACTTCGCTTACACGCTCGGATGACGATTCGTCGTCGAGTTCTGTCGATGCAACATCAACATTTCTTAAACCGACATCCACGCTCCCAAATGCAATCGAGCGCCGCACTTTCCCTTTCGCAACAGGGAGATCCTGGACGATCGTTTGCCTCACCGGATACATGCTGAGGACCGCGTTACCCGAACTCACTCCCTCAAAATAGCGAGCCTTTCCGAAAAAATTATACATGTCGAGTTCTTTGCCGAGTTCCTTCACCGCGTCGAAGCCGTCGTTCCCTTCTTCAGGGCGCTCGACCTGCTGGACCGCGAGAATTTCTACCCCGTGTGATTTAATGATCCGTGCAAGCTTCCGGACGTCGCTTCTATCCTTTAATGTATGACGTGCATTGAGCGTTAAAATTTTGACCGTCGACGTCATCGCTTTTTTGGCGGCTGGCGGGACGACCGCCGCTTCTTTTGAAGGACCGCAGGAATTGAGGACGCAAGCCGCAACAAACGGAATCAGAATTGCCGCAACAGATGTTCCATACCGCAAAAGATCGTCTCGTCGGCGCATATCAATTTAGCGTTAAGTGAAAAAGTTCTCTTTTCAAAGCCAGGAGACCTTGCCCGGACGTCATAGGATGAAAGCCGAGCTCCTTCTCCGCTTTCGCCGTTACAAGGCTTGTGTCCATCGGCCGCGGGGCAGCTTGATGAAGGTCCTTTGATCGGATCTTCGCAATAAGCGATTTGTCCAGTTCAAAAATTTCAGCGGCTTTTACCGCGAATTCATACCGGCTGACAGTATCGGCCCCGCCGGCGTGGTACAATCCCGTATGTCCCTGTTCGATCACTTTGGTCGCCAACGCAGCGAGGTCCGCGACATGCGTCGGGTTCGCGATCTGATCGTCAACGCAGCGGATGGGCTTTCCTTCCCGCAAACTCTTAACGACCCACAGCGCAAAGTTCGTTTTTACGTTGATGCCCGTGCCATAGACGACAATGGCGCGGAGAATGGCCGAGGAAATTCCGCCGGAGAGAATGACGTTCTCGCCCGCCAACTTCGTCTTGCCGTAGTAGTTGATGGGATTAACACGGTCGCCCTCTTCATACGGTCCGTTCTTTCCGTCGAACACGTAGTCTGTCGAGATGTGAACGAGAAGGCTGTTGATCTTTCGCGCAACCTCGACAAGATTCTCGACGCCGACGACGTTGATTTTCCAGGCAAGCTCGCGGTGTTCTTCACAGGCATCGACGTTCGTCATCGCGGCGCCGTTCACGATGATATCGGGCCGAAAACTCGTCACAAGACTTTTGACGTCTCCCTTGTTCGTAATATCGAGCTGGGTATAATCAAAAAGATGGCTATCAAGGACGAAGGAACGATGATGCGAAGTGTTGAGAACTTCGTATTCGGTCTCGTGTCCGAGCACAAGAGCCAGACGCTGTCCAAACAGCCCGTTGCTTCCGCAGATGAGGATCCGTTTCACTTTCCTGCTTCCTCCGTCACCTTGAAGCGAGAAAGTAAACTGATCTCATCCGAACCTGAGCGCGTGCTGTTTGCCGCCGCAACCTCGTTGGCAAATTCGGACGCGCGGTCGAAGCTCTTTGTCCGGCAATATTGGTAGAGAAATGCGCTCCCGAAAACATCGCCGCAACCCGTCGGGTCTTTCGACCCCGTGGGAATTCCCGGAAATTCTTTTCTTAAAAGATGCTTGTGCTCCTGCTGAAACATCGTCGCTCCTCTCTGTCCGCGGGTGATGCACAATGCGTTGACCATAAGCGGGAGCATTTGTTTCGCAAGCAAGTCTTCGGTGAACTTTTCAACTGTAAGGCCGGCCGCTTCCTCTTCGTTCATCTGAATCGAATTGACCATAAAGCACCAACGCCTCCATTCGGTCAATGCTCTCCGGTAGCGGGTCGCATCCGAGTTCAACCCGAGGGTAAGTGAATGAAGGTCAATGTGGATCGGCACATTTTTTGACCTTACTGCGAGCCGTATCTGATCCAGCGTTTCCAGCGTCACATCGAAGCCCGAGATCATGTCGAGAAATATTCCCTGGACGTTGAGAAACGGTTCGATGCGCGAAAAAGGGACGGGAGCTGAAATGTGTTTCGAACATTCAATGCGCGATTCGCTGTTTCCGTTCGTCCCATAGAAGAGATGCACCTGGTTTGTGTCGCCGGAAAAAGAGAAGATGCCGCTAGCGTCGACGTTTGGAAACGCCTTCATGAGGCGCTGGACGTCGTCGAATTCCTTTTCTCCCACGCCGAACACCGGAAAAATTGTATCCGTCTCCGATGCGATGCTTGCCATTGCGCCGACTGCAAAATAGATCCCTCCAAATCCCCGCGACTCGGAGCCGTCCGCGTGGTGGATCACATCCAGGCACAAATGTCCGATGATCGTAAATTTCACGGATCACTTCCCATAAACTTTTTTGGGGTCGAACACAATATCTTCAGTCTCTTTGAGACCATTGCCACCGTCGACGACCTCCCGGTAAAAACATGTGCGATGCCCCGTATGACATGCCGCGCCTCCCACCTGCTTCACCTTTAACAAGACGACATCTCCGTCGCAATCGACGTGAATCGACCGCACTTCCTGAATATTTCCCGACTCTTCCCCTTTTTTCCACAGTTTTTGCCGCGAGCGGCTCCAGTACGTCGCCCGATGTGTGTCGATGGTCGCCCGGAGACTTTCTTTGTTCATCCATGCCATCATGAGGACTTCACCCGAGCTCTCCTCCTGAGCGATCGCGGCGACAAGGCCGTCGTCGTCGAACTTCAATTCCTCTAAAATTTCCATTTCCTTTTTCATTGTGCAATGAACCTAGTTTCTTACAAGGATATTTTTTGACAGGAGATATTCCTTTGCCTGCCGGATCGAGAATTGTCTGAAGTGAAAGATCGATGCCGCGAGGACGGCGTCGACGTTCCCCTCCTCAAAGGCTGCGAGAAGGTGCTCGAGGTTCCCCGCGCCGCCGCTTGCAATGACAGGAATCCGCACTGCCCCGCTTACTGCCCGCAGGAGCTCAAGGTCGTAGCCGTCCTTCGTTCCGTCGCGGTCCATACTTGTCAAAAGTATTTCGCCGGCCCCGAGTGCTTCCACTTTTTGCGCCCACTCGACGGCGTCAAGGTCTGTCTTGGTCCTCCCTCCATTCACAAAAACGTTCCACCGTTTTGCCGTCCCTTCGCGCTTCGCGTCGATCGCCACGACGATGCACTGCACGCCGAAACGTTCTGCGCCTTCGGAGATTAACTTCGGGTTCTTCACGGCCGCAGTATTGACGCTGATCTTATCGGCTCCGCTGCGGAGGATCTCACGCATGTCGTCGGCCGAGCGAATTCCTCCGCCGATCGTAAATGGAATGAACACCTCCTCGGACGTTCGCCGAACGACGTCGAGCATTGTCGCACGATTATCGGATGAGGCGGTAATGTCCAGGAACACAAGCTCATCGGCGCCTTCGTTGTCGTAGAATTTTGCCTGCGCAACGGGGTCGCCCGCATCCACCAGATCGACAAAATTCACGCCTTTGACAACGCGCCCTTTATCGACGTCTAAACAGGGTATGATCCTTTTGGCTAACACTTCGAGCAATTAATAATGAATAATTAATAGTGAATAATGGCTTTCTGGCGAAATAAGACTTCCCGGTCCATTATTATTTGTCATTCGTCATTCATTATTAAATTCGTCTCGTGGGTCCCAAGTCGCCGAGCTCCCGCTCGTTGAGCCGCCACAGAGCTTCGCACGGAAATTTATCTTCGTACAACGCTTTCCCGACGATCACCGAATCGACCCCGAACCGCTCCAACTCCTGCATATGAATAAGATCCTTAAACCCCGAGACGCCTCCCGAAGCGGTGATCTTGAGGCCGCTCTTTACAGCCATCTCTTTAATGGCGTCGAAATTCGGCCCCGTGAGCATCCCGTCCCGCATGATATCGGTGTACACGATGCGGCACACGCCGATGCTTTTCATTTTCATCGCGAGCGAGATCGCATCGATGCCGGAATCGTGCTGCCATCCCTGCGTCATGACGATCCCATTTTTTGCATCGATGCCGACCGCCACTTTTCTCATTCCGTATTCTTTGATAATGCGCCGCACGAGCTCCGGGTCCTCGATCGCGGCCGTCCCGAGAACGACGCGATACACGCCGATATCGAAAAGCTGCTTCACTTCTTCGTAGGAGCGTATCCCGCCGCCCAGTTGCACGGGGATATCGACGGCATCGACGACTTTCTTGATCGCATCGAGGTTTTGTAATGTCCCTTCGAACGCCCCGTCGAGGTCGACGACATGGAGCGTTTTCGCGTTCTCGCCCCGCCACAGTATCGCCATTTGCGCCGGGTCGTCGGAATAGACCTTTTCGGTCCCGGGAGCTCCCTGCACCAGGCGAACGCATTTTCCATCTTTGATGTCGATGGCGGGAAAAATCAGGATCATGCTTTCACATCTCCGAAAAGTTCTTCAGCATTTGAAGACCCGCCACCTGGCTTTTTTCAGGATGGAACTGAATGCCGTAGATATTTCCTTTCCCGACGACGGAAGTGAACGGAAAACCATACTCCGTCGTCGTGAGCGTAACGTTTTCGAGCGGGTCTGCAAAGTATGAATGGACAAAATAGACAAAGCTTTTATTGACAACCGAGTTCAGGATCTTCGATTGCTGCTTGAATTCCATTTGATTCCATCCGATATGGGGAATCTTCACACTCTTCGGAAAAAGCCTCACCTCTCCTTTAATAAGGCCCAAACCGTCGTGCATGCCGTTTTCAGAACTCCGGGAAAATAGCAACTGCATGCCAAGGCAGATTCCGAGGAGCGGCTTCCCCTCAACTGCGTGCCGTTGGATCAACGCCAAAAGACCGAGCGACTTGATATTTTCCATCGCGGCTCCAAACGCTCCGACTCCCGGAAGGACAAGCTTGTCCGCCGCCGAAAGCTCTTGCGCGTCGCTCGAAATAAACGCACTCACCCCCACCCGTTCAAACGCTTTTTGCACCGAACGGAGGTTGTTGAGCTTATAGTCGATGATGCCGATCATGAGAGCAATGAAAAATGAAGAATTAATAATTAAAAATTATGAATTAATCGCATGCGCTTTCAAGGGAAAAGCCCTGATGCCATTTTGACGATTATTCATTCTTCATTATTAATTATTAATTGCTTTTACAGTTTTCCTTTCGTCGAGAGCACTCCCTTCACTCTCGGGTCTTTTTCGCATGCACTGCGCAGCGCCCGCGCCAAGGCTTTGAACATCGCTTCGATCTTGTGGTGTGTGTTGGAACCGTAAAGGACCTCCACGTGGATGTTCCCTTTAATATTCTCCGCGAAGGAGAGAAAAAAATGCCTGATCATTTCGGTCGAAAGGTCGCCGACTTTTTTCCGGTTGAACTCCGCCTTGAATACCAACGCCGACCGTCCGCTCAGGTCGACAACGCAACGAGCGAGGGTTTCGTCCATTGGAACATAGGCAAAGCCATAGCGTGTGACGCCCGCGCGGTCTTTCAACGCCTTGCCGAACGCCTGGCCGAGGGCGATCGCCACATCCTCCGTCGTGTGATGATCGTCGACCCGAAGATCGCCTTTGCATTTCAATTGAAGGTCGAACATCCCATGCCTTGCAAAAAGCTCCAGCATGTGGTCGAGAAAACCGATGCCCGTCGAGACGGCATACTTCCCCGTCCCGTCTATTCCCAGGCTGACGGAGATGTTGGTTTCTTTTGTTTTGCGTTGAATGGCGGCGTTTCGCATGGTCGTCCTCTGTGAGAGGAAAAAATAAGGACGTTCATATGAACGTCCCTGCGTAATTATGCACAAATTTTAGATGAGTTTCAAGCAGCCCGTCGCAACGAAAAACGCCGATGATTGCTCATCGGCGTTTCCTTCATTATTCATTCTTAATTATTAATTGCCTTTATGAGCATCCGCTCGTCGATCCGCATTGCAAACATTTGTAGCAGCTTCCCGAACGGATCATGATGCTGCCGCATTCCGAACATGGCGGCGCGTCGGCCTGAGTTTGAAAGATGACCTTTTCGTTAGACTCGATCGCCGATGCCCGTTTCAACTCGAGCTTCGCATCTGTTTTCTCGAGGGGCTTTGTTTCCGCAACGACGGTCGACGCGGGTTGTTCTTCCTTCGGCAAAAATTTCATCCCAAGCCAGCGGAAGATGTAGTCGCAGATCGACTTCGCGATCGGAATATCCTTGTTGTTCGTGAAGCCGGACGGTTCGAACCGCATGTGCGTGAACTTGTCGGTCAGGACCTTCAACGGGACACCGTACTGCAGGGCGAGCGAAACCGACGTCGCGAGCGCATCCATGACGCCCGAAATCGTGGAACCTTCCTTTGACATCGTTATGAATACTTCTCCGGGCGTTTCGTCTTCGTACAATCCGACAGTGATGTACCCTTCATGTCCCGCAATGCTGAATTTATGCGTGAGGGCTTTCCGTTCGTCGGGGAGACGTCGCCGCGCCGGACGCGTTTTCGGTTTGTCGCTTTTTTCGAGAGAAGTGCTGAGAGGCTGCGTGCGTTTGCATCCGTCGCGGTAGACTGCGATCGCCTTCAACCCGAGCTTCCATGCCTCGATGTACGCCTGCATGATCTCCTCCGGCGTGACATCGGTCGGCATATTGACGGTCTTCGAAATCGCTCCGGAAAGGAACGGCTGGACCGCCGACATCATTTTGATGTGTCCCATGTATTGGATGGAACGCTCGCCTTTTGCGGGTTTGAACGCGCAATCGAAGACCGAAAGATGCTCGTCTTTCAGGTAAGGAGCCCCTTCGATCGTGTCGTTTTTCTCGATGAACTTCGTAATGTGTTCGATCTGTTCGCTGTCGTAGCCGAGCTTCCTCAATGCTTCGGGAACTGTCTGGTTGACGATCTTCATCAATCCGCCGCCGACGAGTTTTTTGTATTTCACGAGCGCGATATCCGGCTCGACGCCCGTCGTATCGCAATCCATCATGAAGCCGATCGTTCCGGTCGGCGCAAGCACCGTGGCCTGTCCGTTTCGGAATCCGTACTCTTTTCCTATGGTGATCGCTTCTTTCCAAACGCGTTGTGAAGCGGAGAGCAATTCGCCCGGCACGTAGTTGTCGCTGATCTTATCGGCATAGAGGCTATGCTTGTTCATCACATTGAGCATCGGTTCGCGGTTCACTGCAAAACCTTTGAACGGTCCGATCTCCCTCGAGATGAGTGCCGATTGTTTGTAGGCCTCTCCGCACATCAAGGAGGTGATCGCTGCGGCATATTCGCGTCCGGCGTCGCTGTCGTACGCGAGGCCGCGCGCCATCAATAGCGCGCCAAGGTTGGCGTAACCGAGTCCCAGTGGACGAAAATCGTGACTGTTTCGTTCGATGGACGGCGTCGGATAACTTGCGTTGCCGACAAAAATTTCCTGTGCGGTGATCGTGATATCGACGGCTCGCTTGAACGATTCGACGTCGAACTCGCCGTCCTCTTTCCGAAATTTCATCAGGTTCAGCGATGCGAGGTTGCACGCCGAATCGTCGAGATACATGTACTCACTGCACGGGTTCGATGAGTTGATGCGTGACGTGACCGACGACGTATGCCAATTGTTCACCGTCGTATCGTACTGCATGCCCGGGTCGCCGCACAGCCATGCCGCTTCGGCCATCTGACGCAACAGGTCGCGCGCGCGGAACGTATCCATCACGGCTCCGCCGCGGACCGCTTTCGTATTCCATTCTTTGTCTTCGAGAGCCGCTTTCATAAACTCGTCAGTAACGCGGACGGAATGGTTTGCGTTCTGATACGAGATAGAATCGTACGCGCCTCCGGGAACGTTGAACCCTCCATCGTAGCCCGCCTCGATCAACGCCCATGCCTTTTTCTCTTCTTCCGCTTTACAGTTGATGAAGTCTACGACGTCGGGATGGTCGACGTTGAGGATCACCATCTTCGCCGCACGCCGCGTTTTCCCTCCCGACTTTATAACGCCTGCGAACGCGTCGAAACCCCGCATGAACGAGACAGGGCCCGAAGCAGTTCCGCCGCCGGAGAGATGTTCTCTCGAAGAACGGAGAGTGGAAAGGTTCGACCCGGTGCCGGACCCGAATTTGAACAACCTTCCCTCGGTGCGCGCAAGGTCCAAAATTGAATCCATGGTATCCTGCACGGAGTTGATGAAGCATGCCGAACATTGAGGCCGCTCTTCGACTCCGACGTTGAACCACACCGGACTGTTGAACGCCATGTATTGATTGACAAGAAGGTAGGATAGCTCGTGGTAAAAAGTGACCGCATCCTCTTCAGAGGCAAAATATTTTCCTTCGCGGCCCCAAGCGGTCGTCGTCTTCGCGACGCGGTCGACAAGCTGACGGACGCTCGTTTCGCGTTCCGGGGTTCCGATAAGCCCGTGGAAATATTTCGAGACCACGACATTGGTGGCCGTCATCGACCACGATTTCGGGATCTCGACGTTCTTTTGCTCGAAGATCTTTTCTCCCTTTTCGTTAGAAATGACAGCCGTGCGGAGATCCCACTCGATCTCATCGAACGGATGAACGCCCGGTTTTGTAAAATAGCGCTGGATCGCCAGCCCGCCGGGGCCGGAAACATTCGCGGAGCGAACGCTTCCTTTTTTCTCGGCGATTGTTACGTTTTTCTCTGACATTTCGTGCTTCCTCTTCTTGGTGTTAACGATGTGGGTTGAGTTGTCTTGGCGCGAAAAAAACAATGTGCATCCCCTTTCCTGCCGCAATGCAAATGCAAAGACCGCACTCGCTATCTGTACCGATAGCCGACTTCGGAAAAGAAATAAACCGTGATACTTTCTGAGTTAAGACAGCTTATTTTCGGATGAACAATAGCCGGAGGGTTATCAAAGGCTAACTGGTTGTGAATATAGCCGCTTAAGCCATACAAGTCAAGTAAAAAATGAGAAAAAAAGAATAGGGCAAAAATACGCCTTGACACCACCTTCAACCCCTGCCTTCTTGTTTGACAATTTCCTCTTAGATCCGTTATGACGTGGTTAAGATATCCTCGGAATAAAAATTCACGAATATCCGTCGTGGGCTTCGTCCTCCACACGACGTTCACAAAAACTTGCACTCCATTGCCTTGCATTTGAAATCAAGTTGCTATACTTTCTTCATCGAATTTCTGTTCTACGAATCTTGCAACGGAGAAGGCAATGGCGACAGCCGTTGAGTTTTCAACGATCAATGAGATGTTCGATCGCATCACAAAAAAATTCTCGGCGGAGACGCGCCCCGTGCTCATGTACAAGGTCGACAAACAATACCGGGGCATTTCGTACTCGCAGCTGAGAGAACGCGTCGAACATTTCGCGCTCGGCTTGTCTTCGCTGGGTGTGAAAAAAGGCGACATGGTTGCAATCATCTCAGAGAACAGACCGGAGTGGGTCATCGCCGACCTTGGCATAATCGCCCTCGGCGGTGTCGATGTCCCGATCTATCCGACACTCACGGCGAAACAAATTGAATTTATTTTCAACGATGCTCGTATCAGCGCCGCCATCGTCTCAAATCAGTCTCAGCTGAACAAAGTTCTGAAGATCAAGAACAACGTGAAATCGCTCCGCACCATCGTCATCATGACGGAAAAATCGGAAATGGAGACCGAGGATTTTGTGACGGGCATCTCTCGCGTGTATCAACTCGGAAAGGAAACGGAAAGAGATAAAGGAGGGATCATCGAAGAATCGACCGCGAGGACAAAGCCGGACGACCTTCTCACGATCATTTACACCTCCGGGACGACCGGTAATCCGAAAGGGGTGATGCTCAGCCACGATAATCTCGTTTCGAACATGAAAGCGTCCGCGTCGATCTTTCCGTTTACCCCGGACGACGTCTTCCTTTCCTTTCTTCCATTGTGTCATTCATTCGAACGGATGGGAGGATATTATACGGCAATGTCGTGCGGCGCGACGATCGCGTATGCAGAAAGCCCCGAAACGGTCCGGGACAACCTTTTGGAGATCCACCCGACCGTAGTGACGACCGTGCCGCGGCTGTTTGAGCGTATCCAAAGCAGGCTCCAGAAACAGATCGACTCGAGTTCCGCATCGAAACAGAAGATCTTTTATTGGGCGGTCAAGGTCGGCCGGGAATATGTCGCCTCAAAAAAACGTCGAATCGTTAGCCCGGTTCTTAAAGCCCAATATGCCATCGCCGACTTGCTTGTCTTTCAGAAACTAAAAGAGCGAACGGGCGGACGGATGCGCTTTTTTGTCTCCGGAGGAGCGGCGCTCCCTCGGGAACTTGGGGAGTTCTTCGAAGCGGTCGGCATCACCATCATCGAAGGGTATGGATTGACAGAAACAGCTCCGGTCCTTTGCGCCAACCGGATCGACGACTACCGGTTCGGGACCGTTGGAAAACCGATTCCCGGTGTTTCCATGAAGATCGCTGAGGATGGTGAGATCCTTGCAAAAGGGCCGAACATTATGCTCGGCTATTTTAACAACAAAAAAGCGACGGAAGAAGTCATAGATAAGGACGGATGGTTCCACACGGGAGATATCGGCGTTTTCGACGCGCATGGCATGCTCATGATCACAGACCGGAAGAAACATTTGTTCGTCAGTTCCGGAGGCAAAAATATTGCGCCGCAGCCAATCGAAAACCTTTTTCTGCAGAGCAAATATATCGATCAATTCGTCCTTATCGGGGATAAAAGGATGTTTCTTAGCGCGCTCATTGTACCCGATTTCGACGCCATCCAGGAATATGCGGACAGAAATAAGATCCCTTATGATTCTTCTTCCGATCTCGCGAAGAATCCAATTATCTACTCCATTATAGAGAAGGATATACAAACACTGCAAAAAGATCTGGCAAATTTTGAACGGGTCCGCAAGTTCGTGCTACTCGATAGACAGTTTTCCGTTGAAGAGGGAGAGATCACTCCGACGCTGAAGATCAAACGGAAAATTGTCGAAGAGCGCTTCGCTCATCTTATCGAAGAGATGTACAGAAACGTAGCATAGTCGCTTTCTCTAAAATCTACCTGCCTCAACCTCAGGCCTTTTCCAGTCTGAAGCCATAACCGCTCTGCATCTCCCTTGATTCATTGACTTTCCGCCTTTTTTTTGATAGTTTTCAAAGAAAGATGTAAGTGTGTTCACATAATTACGTAATTCCGACACCGTACTTACCATGGAAGCATATATCCCGGTGATTTTGATGTTGGCAGCCGGCGTCATACTTGGCATTGTCATGCTCAAGCTTCATCAGTGGCTGGGACCGCACAGGCCGAACGACGAAAAAACTTCTACGTACGAAAGCGGCATGGAACCGATTCGCTCTGCCCGGGAGCGGTTCTCGATAAAGTATTACATGGTCGCGGTCCTCTTTATCCTCTTTGATATTGAAGTGATCTTCCTGTATCCGTGGGCAGTGAACTTTCGGTCCATGGGATTGTTTGGATATATAGAGATGGTGATTTTCATCGCCATTCTGCTCGTCGGCTATTTTTATATTTTGAGAAAAGGAGCTCTGAAATGGGATTAGAGCATGCGTTGGGCGACAGTCTGATCACAACGAAGATCGATGCAGCCATCAATTGGTGCAGAAAAAATTCCGTGTGGCCGATGCCGTTAGGGATCTCTTGCTGCGGTATCGAGATGATGGCTCTTGTGGATCCTCGTTTTGACGCCTCCCGGTTCGGGTCAGAAGTCATGCGTTTCTCGCCGCGCCAATGCGACCTGCTGATCGTTGCAGGCACTACGACGTACAAAATGGCAAAAGTCGTGCGTAAAATTTACGACCAGATGCCCGACCCGAAATGGGTCATCGCGATGGGCGTGTGCACTTCGACTGGCGGAATGTACCGCACGTATTCCGTCGTCCAGGGCATCGACCAGTTTGTGCCGGTGGACGTCTATGTCGCAGGCTGTCCTCCTCGCCCCGATAACCTCCTTCATGCAATCATGATGATCCAGAAAAAGATCGAACGAGGCGAAAGTCGCAGCACGCCGATGACCGTCGCCGAAGAACGACAGGAGCAGCAGTTGGTGCAGATCGGAGTTTAAAGCATTGACAGATGGAGGGCGGGAAAAAGGAGGCAGGAGACAGAACACCACTCCATTAACCCTGCAACAAATTTCCTTACTCCTGTTTCGTATCTCTTAGATCGTGAATTCTTGTGACTCAGCGAATAATATGCTCTCTACCGTAGTTGAAAAATTAAAAACTTCATTGCCTGCAAGCATTCTGGAAGTCAAAGACTTCCGGAGCGAGACGACGATTCATGTCAAGAAAGATGATATCGTAAAGGTATCGACTTTCTTGCGGGACGACTCCGATTGCCTATTCGAATATCTCAGCGACCTCTGCGGCGCCGATGCATATACCCCCGAGAACAGATTTGAGGTGGTCTACAACATGTATTCAATTTCGTTGAAGCATCGTCTGCGGCTAAAAGTGTTTGTTGAAGAAAACGATTTACACGTTCCCAGCGTGACTACCGTATGGCCGGGTGCAGGGTGGCCGGAGCGAGAGACATACGATATGTTCGGGATTGTATTCGACGGTCATAACGACCTCCGCCGCATGTACATGCCCGAAGAGTTTGAGCATTTCCCTCTGAGAAAAGATTTTCCTCTCATGGGTATCCCCGATTCCATTCCTTTACCAAGAAAATAACTTGCTCCAGAAGGATACAAAAAAAGCCGAAGCCGGAGCAGCGACCGCTGTCCACGAGGCAGAACCAAAGAAAAGCAAAATCCTCCAGGCCCTCGAGGACAAGGATACAAGCGTTCAATTCACCGACCCGCTTGAGAACGAGATGATCCTCAACATGGGTCCGCAGCATCCTGCGACGCACGGAGTGCTGCGGCTGCTCGTCAAACTGGATGGCGAAACGGTAGTGGCGTCGGTACCGGAACTCGGCTATTTGCACAGAGGGTATGAAAAGCTCGCGGAGAATTGCAGCTACCACGAGTTCATTCCGCACACAGATCGTCTCGATTATATTTCTCCTCTGATGAACAACACGGCGTACGTGCTTGCCGTCGAGAAGCTTCTCGGCGTGGAGGCGCCGCGCCGCGCGCAATTTATCCGGGTCATTATTTCGGAGCTGGCGCGCATTTCATCGCATCTCCTCGCCGTAGGCGCTCTCGGACTTGACATCGGCGCCGTGACGGTATTTATGTGGACCTTCCGCGAGAGGGAAAAACTCTACGATATTTTCGAGCAACTGACCGGCGCCCGATTCACCACCAGCTATACGCGCATCGGCGGAATTTCGCAGGATATGACTGACGAAACCAAGCAGGCAATTCAGGATTTCGTTACTCAGTTCCCCCCCCAACTTGCAGAATGTGAAGGGTTGCTCAACAGGAACAGAATCTTCGTCGAGCGTACAGACGGCGTTGGCGTGATGTCTAAGGAAATGGCGATCGCTATGGGATTTTCCGGGCCCAATCTTCGGGGTTCCGGCGTCGCGCACGATCTCCGCCGGTCGGAGCCGTATCTTGTCTACAACGAGCTCGACTTCAACATCCCGGTGTTCAACGACGGCGATTCTCTTGCTCGATACTACGTGCGAGTCAACGAAATCAAAGAGAGCATTGGGATCGTTCAACAGGCCCTTGATAAAATTCCAGCCGGGCCAGTGCACGCCTTCGCCCCTAAAAAAGTTCTGCCGCAGAAGGAACGTGTATACACAAAGATGGAAGAGCTGATCCACGATTTCATGCTCATCAATTTCGGCACTGCTCCGCCCGTTGGAGAGGTGTACCACGCTGTCGAGGGATCAAAAGGTGAACTCGGTTTTTATATTCAGAGCAAAGGGGAGGGACATCCGTGGCGTCTTAAGATCCGTTCCCCTTCGTTCATGAACCTGCAATCGTTGCCGCTCTTATTGAACGGCAGGATGATCTCGGACGTCGTGGCGATCATCGGCAGCATCGACCCTGTGATGGGAGAAGCCGATAAATAAAATGAGGAATGATGAATTAGGAATTATGAATTGAATAAATGGTCTTAATTGTTTTGCATCATTCCTAATTCTTAATTAATAATCCATAATTGCTTTCAATGCTGACTCCTGAGAATCTCAAAAAAGTCGAAGACCTCCGTAAACGATATCCGACCAGCCAAGCTGCACTGTTGCCGGTGCTGTGGATCGCACAGGAACAAGAGGGATGGATCTCGGAAGACATGATGCGGTTTCTCGGCGGGCTTCTCAACCTTCCTTACGGCCACATACTCGGCGTGGTGACGTTTTACACGATGTACCACTCCAAACCTCAGGGGAAGTATCATATTGAAGTGTGCACGAACGTTTCCTGCATGCTCCGCGGCTCCGATAAAATTCTGGAAACCATCGAGCATCACTGCGGAGTAAAGCCGGGGCAAAACTCGTCCGACGGCAAATGGACCGTGAGCGAGGTAGAGTGCATGGGGGCCTGCGGTGGCGCGCCGATGCTCGCGATCGGCGAGGAGTATCATGAGAACCTCACGCCGGAACTGACCGAAAAATTGCTGTCATCCTTGAAATGAGAAACCCTGTCAAGGTTCAAAACCTTGACAGGGTTAGCTGATCGAATATGGAACGACACATACTCCCTGAAATACCGAATTACCACGTTCTCGACGTTTACGAACAGCACGGCGGATACGGCGCGTTGAAAAAAGCGCTGACGATGAAGCCGGAAGAGGTCACCGACGAAGTGAAGAAGTCGAGCCTGCGCGGACGCGGGGGCGCATGCTTCCCAACAGGGTTGAAATGGACGTTCATGCCGAAGCAGACGACGAAGCCGAAGTACCTCTGCGTCAATGGCGATGAATCCGAGCCCGGCACTTTTAAAGACAGAAAAATTTTCGAAGTGAACCCGCACGCGCTTATCGAAGGGACTGTCATCGCATGCTATGCGATGGGGATCACGGCGGCGTATATTTACATCCGCGGCGAGTACGGAAAATGGATCAGGATGCTTCAAAAAGCGCTGGACGATGCATACGCAAAAGGGTATGTCGGGGAAAATATTTTGGGATCCGGTTTCTCTACGAATATCATTCTCCATAAAGGCGCGGGCGCGTATATCTGCGGCGAAGAATCGGCGCTGATGAATTCGCTCGAAGGACAACGCGGCTATCCGCGCGTTAAGCCGCCGTTCCCGGCGCAGCACGGCGTCTGGGGATGTCCGACGACAATCAATAACGTCGAAACGATCAGCAACGTCCCTCTGATCATCAACAAAGGATGGGAATGGTATTCGAAGATCGGCGCGACAAAGCATCCGGGCCCTATTCTCGTCGGCGTAAGCGGCCATGTCAATAAACCCGGCGTGTTCGAAGTCGCAACGGGCGAATTGCTGACAGACCTGATCTACAAATATGCCGGTGGAGTTCCAGGAGACAAGAAGATCAAAGCGGTCATTCCGGGAGGATCGTCGACGATGATCCTCCGCGGAGAGGCGATCGAAGGAGTGAGGATGGACGCCGATTCTCTCAAAGCGGCCGGTTCTTCCGTGGGCACCGCCGGCATGATCGTCATGGACGAGGATACGAACCTCATTCGCGTCATCACGCGCATCGCGAAATTCTATTACCACGAATCTTGCGGTCAATGTTCGCCGTGCCGGGAAGGGACAGGATGGCTGTGGAAAATTTTGAAGCGTTTCGAAGCGGGCGACGGCCAATCGACCGATATCGATCTCCTCATGGATATCGCCAACAATATTGAGGGAAATACGATCTGCGCTTTGGGGGATGCCGCCGCGTGGCCGGTCCAGAGCATGATCCGACGTTTCCGCGATGAATTCGAAAAACGGGTGAGACCAGTAGCGATCGCATCCTGAGGAATCCTTCAGATGGTCTATCCTCTCATGGCGCCGAGACCCATCATCGTCACATCGGATTCACACCTGAAGAAGTCGAAATTTCCTGCTCCCCCGTCAAAGAGATCTTGTGGAACCCCTCCGCATTCATCACCCGGACATTCTTGAATGCGCAAACCTTTCATGTTCCGAACAGTCTTCGTTTTATTTGTTACCCTTAGCACCTCGCCGATTCCTCTCTTTGCACAGCAGTACCCATTGACCACCGAATCGGCTCAGATCCTTGATGCGGGGAAAGGCTACGCTGAAATCGGGTTCGGTCGATATTTCGACCAGCCGTACCCGCTTTCCGGTCTTGAAGGGACCCTGACAAAGATCGGCGACCTTCGTTTCGGGTATTCATACGACGGAAACGTCGAGCTCCAGTTCAACGGCACGCTGCTCGACGTCCTTAAAGTCAAAAGCCGGGAACAAGCGTTCAACAGCGCGATCACGACACAAAATTCCGTCACGGCTGATGTCGGGGACTTCACGCTCTGGACAAAATTCAGACTGATTTCAGAGTATCATTTTTTTTCGACGGTTTCCGTCCGGTTCGGGGTTCAGCTCCCGAACGCGAGCAACGAATCGGGACTCGGTGTCGATGAGTTTGATTTCTACTCCTCTCTATTATTGGAGAAGCATTATGAAGGCGTTCGGTTCGTCATAAATGCCGGGCTTGGGATACTCGGAAATCCGGCTATCCTCAGCGACCAGCACGACACATTTATTTATGCATTCGGAAGTTACGTTCCGGTTGGGGATATGTCCAACTTGGTTCTGGAAGTCGCGGGGAGAACCGGCCATCGCGGTATCGGCGCCTACCGCCTTGCGACCGCCAAAGCCGGCGGGCAAACAGTTCTGCAAGGTTTTACGTTGAAATTGCTCGGAGTTATGTCTTTTACAACATTCGATAACTCAACAGGCGCCGAGTTGGTCATCGGGCACGATTTCAAAATCCTAAGCAACAACCTCTGTGAAGAATGAATATGATCTATCGCTTGATTCCAGCGACGAATTAACGCGAACGTATTTTCTTTCTGAAAGCATCCCGAATGAAAACCTTAAAGCCAAAAGCACTTAAGCGCGGCGACGTCATAGGGGTGATCGCGCCGGCGAGCCCGCTGCCGTCCATGGATAGGGTTGAAAAAGGAGCAGAATATCTTGAGCGGCTTGGTTATCGCGTAACGTTCGGCAAGAACTTTCGCGCTGTCAGAGGTTTTCTGGCCGGGAGCGATAAGCAGAGAGCAGCGGATATCAACACAATGTTTGGCGACAAGAAAATCAAGGCCATCCTGGCCGCACGGGGAGGGTACGGGTCTCCGCGTGTCCTACCTTTGCTCGATTATTCGCTTATTAGGCGAAATCCGAAGATCCTCATCGGATACAGCGATCTTACCGCATTGCAGCTCGCCCTTTTCAAAAAGGCAGGCCTGATATCGTTCTCCGGACCCATGCTCGGAATTGAAATGTTCAAAGGGATCGATCCGTTCACCGAAGAACAATTCTGGAGAATGGTAACATCGACAAAGAAATTCGGCCTGTTGCAAAACCCCGGCGGCCGAGATCTCAAACCATTTCATGGAGGAAAAGGGTCTGGATCGTTGCTTGGAGGCAATCTCTCGATTATCACGTCGATTGCGGGTACCCCATACCTCCCTTCGTTCAAAAATTCTATCTTCTATTTTGAGGAGGTCGACGAGGACTCTTACCGATTCGACCGGATGATGAATCAGGCAAAGCTTTGCGGGATCTTCAAAGAGGCGAACGGGATCCTGATCGGAGAACTCACTAATGTAAAGCCTTACGACCCATCGACACCCCACCTCACGATCGATCAGATCCTCGCCGACCATCTTTCCGGATTGCGAAAGCCAATTCTTCGAGGCCTCGTCTACGGACATATTCCACGCAAATTGACCCTCCCGATTGGAATAAGGGCCTCCATCGACGGGACCCATGGTCTTGTCGAGCTTCTCGAATCGACTGTTCAGGAATAATCGGCTCCCCTTCACCTCTCCCGTCCGCAAACGACCTCTTGCTCAAAGAAAAATTTTCGTCCCGCGGCCTTTTCCCCCTGAAATCATTGACAAATCAACCATTTATGATTACATTCACAATTGAAAAATGTAAACGCGGATAGTTCCCATTGTTATCGATTGCGGTGTTCGCCTCGGGACGTGGTTCGAATTTTCAAGCGTTGGCTCATGCGATCACAACGAAGAAAATCGACGCGCAGGTTGTTGTTGTCATCAGCAACAATTCCGATGCGGGGGCGTTAGTAGCTGCCCGGTCGCTCCACATCCCGGCACTCCATCTCAGCCAGAAGCAATTTCCATCGCAGGACGATTTGACTTCGGCGATTCTCTCGGCGCTTGAATCGCATGGTGCGAATTTTATCGTTCTTGCCGGCTACATGAAAAAAATAGACCCGTCGATCATCAGACAATACCGAAACAGAATTATCAACGTTCACCCTGCACTCCTGCCGGCGTTCGGAGGTCAAGGAATGTTCGGGCATTATGTTCACGAGGCTGTCATCGCGAAACGCGCCGCTCGGTCCGGCGCGACGGTCCATATCGTCGATGAAGAGTTCGATCGCGGTCCGATCGTTCTACAGGAATCGATCGTTGTCGACCCTTCAGACACGCCGGAAACT
>DATJXA010000137.1:0-10416 GCA_035500675.1 Bacteroidota bacterium
ACCGATACTTCGCTATGACGAAAGTTTCCCCGTTACCCAAGCCCGCAACACCAGTGTAAGCAAGTTTTCTGTCCGTATAGAACGAATTAAAATTGCTTCCCGCATCAACGTTGAATTTCCCCACAGTGCCGCCTGCGAGAATGGTAAACACGTGGGGCTCGTTCTGCGAAAAAAGAGAGGAAGAAAGGGTAATAAATAAGGCAAGCGCCAGGAAAGTTTTCATGAAGGAATTCCCCAAACCTGAATAGGACGTTCTACGTTTCTAAGATAAAGATTTGTTGCGAAAAAGTCGAGGAGGTCGATGGTGTATCAGTTTGACTGATGCAGAAATGAACCGGACACTTTTCTCTTTAAGTTCGTTAAAAGCTTTCACATTGAACTGGCCAAAAGATTCGAGTGTCCGGTTCATTTTCAAACTGAGACAACACCAGGAGGTCGGTTATCTGGATTGGATGATGTCACGGACCATATCGGTGATCTTTCGAAAATCGATTTTGCCGCTTCCCATTTTCGGCAGCTCGTCGAAAACGATGAATTCTTTGGGAAGAGCGATGTTGGCAAGATGTTCCGACATTTTTTTCAGCGTAGCCTTCTCGTCGATGGTGCGCGTGACTGCGGCGACAATTTTTGCGCCGCGGACAGGGTCGGGTACTTCGACAACGCAGCATTGAACCTCGGACGGGAGAAATTTTTCGAGGATATCTTCGACCTTGATGAGCGATACCATTTCTCCGCCGATTTTCATGAATCGTTTCAGCCTTCCGACGTGCCAGAGATATCCGTCCTTGTCCATGTATCCCATATCCCCGGTGTCGTACCATCCATGTCGGATGCTGAGCGACGTTTGTTCGAAGTCGTCGAAGTATCCCTTCATGACGTTGTCACCTTTCACGAGAATTTTCCCGATCTCGTTTACGGAACACTCCTCGCCCGTCTCGTAATTCTCCATCCTTACCAAAACGCCGGGAATAACCTTTCCGACGCTTCCGGGTCTGTTGTGTACGGGCGTGTTCACGGTTATCGCAGGGCTCGTTTCTGTCGCGCCGTATGCTTCAAGAAGCACTTTGCCGTGTTTGTCCATGAATCCTTGACGGAGCGACTCCGGGCATTTGTCCGCGCCGGCGAGCATGATACGTACGGAATCGAAATCTCCCGGCTCGGATTTATTAAGATATCCCCAGAAGAACGTAGGCGTGCCGACCATCAGCGTCGCCTTTTCCTGCCGGACAATTGTAGAGATCGCTTTAAAGTCGAGAGGGTTCGCGTAGGTCACAAGGGTCATCCCAAAATACAACGGGGCCCACAAGTTTGCCGTCTGTCCAAAAATATGGAAAAAAGGAAGGTTAGCCAGAAAAATATCGCTGGCGGCCAGGTCGAAGACTTTTTTCAGACTCTCTATATTAGAGACGATGTTGCGGTGGGTGAGCTGGACCGCTTTCGGATCTTTTTCGCTGCCGCTTGTGAAAAGGATGAACAGAGTATCGTTTTCCTCGCCGCCCGAAATTTTCCGGATGATGCTGTCGGCGGAGAGTTTCGATCTCAGAGCGGCTTTAATTTTGTCGAACATCGTCACCCTTGCCATAATGTCTTCGATGAAGACCATTCCGTGTACCGGCCGGCAGTTGATTTTTTCGAGCAAGGCTTTTGACGTGATGATGGTTTTGAACGCACACTTCCTCTGTGCATACTCGGCATTTCCAGCCGCGCCGGTCGAATAATTGATCATGACCGGAACCCGCCCGCTCATCAATGTGCCGAGAACGGAGAGCGCACAGCCCGCGGAGGTCGGTATCATGATCCCGAGGAATCCTTCATCGTATTGTTTTAGTTTTTCGGAGAGGATCAGCGATGCGATGAGCGCCTTGCCGTACGTCAGGCGCGTGTTGGTTGTTCGGTCGACAATACCGATTTTGTTCTCGAACTGTTTTGCGACACGAACGAATTGATGATGGAGAAGCATGGATGCGTTTTGCGATGGACGGAAATGAGAATTTTTTTAAGGGCTCCCGAGGTGAAAGAAAAATGCTCTGCGAGGATGGTCGATAATGAGGAACCCAAAGAAATGCCGCCGAACGAAGTGACGCTGCAAACAGCAACGCAAAAATGTAATGGAGTTTCATTTGAATCGCAAGGCCAATTTTTATTTTGGGACAATGCAATGCCTCAGGACAAGAAAGAAATTGGGCAGATTGCCGAACCGCTGAATGGATGCACAGTGTTGTTACAGTTTGGATGCCCGCCAAAAATCCGCGGGCATGACGACCCTTGTAGATCGTCACTCCCTCAACGAGGTCCTAGACCGAACGCTTTTGTCGGGAATCCACTCCCTGCCCCCGTGTTGTTCAACCTCTAACGGCACCCTGCCAGTCTCATTGCATTTCTTGACGAATAGTGTTACTTTTGTGCTGTTCTTGACCAGCGACCACACTTAACACTTCATGGCAGAAGAGACAAACGAACAGAAACCGGAGGGTGAATCGTTCCGCCGGCATCGATATTCGCGGTATCGGCGGCCGCACCATCGGCCTCCGCAGCAATTGTCGACCGACAATCCGCCGAGCGCTGAAACACCCGTGACTTCTGAAAAGCCTGCCGATGCGCCGAACACAAGCGTCGTTCCTCAAGAAACGAGACCGCAGGTGCCGTCCGCTCACAATCGTCCGCAGAACATCGAAATTTCCGTTGTCATCCCTCTCTTTAACGAGGAGCAATCGCTCAAAGAGCTGGCCGATCAATTAAAGAGCGCGCTCGTAAAACTCGGCGGCCGCTATGAACTTATTTTTGTCGATGACGGCAGCACGGACAATTCTTTCCGCGTCCTCCGGGACCTTCATTTCAGGAACAATCGCATCAAGGTCATCCGGTTTCGGAGAAACTACGGAAAGAGCGCTGCGCTCATGGTCGGGTTTCAAAAAGCGCAGGGCGAGTACGTCGTGACGATGGATGCCGATTTGCAAGACGACCCGGCGGAAATCCCGAACCTCATCAGACAGGTGAAATCGGGTTTCGATGTCGTATCCGGATGGAAGAAGAAGCGGCGGGACCCGATAACGAAAACGATCCCGTCGAAGTTTTTCAATTTTGTCACGAGCACGATGACGGGAATAAAGATTCACGACTTCAATTGCGGGCTGAAAGCGTACCGCCGCGACGTGATCAAGAACGTCAACGTGTACGGCGAGCTTCACCGGTATATTCCGGCGCTTGCGCATTGGCAGGGCTTCAAGATAGGCGAACTGGTCGTGCAACACCGGGCGCGAAAATATGGAAAAACGAAGTTTGGGATGGGAAGGTTCTTTCGCGGATTTCTCGATTTGATGACGGTTCTTTTCACCACGCGCTACATTTCGCGGCCGCTGCATCTGTTCGGCCTCTGGGGAATACTTTCGACGTTTGCCGGCCTGTGTATCGACGGCTACCTCGTCGAGGAGTGGATCTCCGGCACAACCTCGTTGTCTAACCGACCGCTCTTCCTCGTCGGGCTCATTCTCATCATCGTCGGGATCCAATTTGTGTCGATCGGGCTCCTTGGTGAAATGATCACAAAAGGGCAGCACGTGGAGAAAGATTATTCAATTCGCGAAATTATCAAGTAAAAAGCGTCCTCCTACGACCGCCGAGTTGTCACTCCACCACGCCAGTTTCGAATACATCACACGCAGAAGCGCATGATCCTTAAAACTGACTGCCGTTTTTTTCGCGGAGACGTCCCGTGTAAGCCTCACAAAGAACACGGCGTTCATTGCGTCAATTGCACATACTACGATCCAGTCGACAAGAACATTCTTATCATCAAACTGGGTGCGATCGGCGATGTCATTCGGACGACACCGCTGCTTCATCGGTTGAAGCGGGAATACCCTCACGCAAAAATCTGGTGGCTTACTCTCACCCCCGAAATGCTCCCCGGAATCGTCGACGTCCGGATGAAATTTTCGCTTGAAAATATCGTTGCTCTTCGGTCCGTGAAATTCGACATCCTGTACAATCTCGATAAAGACCGGGAAGCGTGCGCTCTCGCGCTGCAAATTACTGCTGACGTCAAAAAAGGGTTCACCCTCAAAGACGGCAAGTGCGCTCCTGCGGACAAAGACGCCGAGGCGAAATATTTTACCGGCGTTTTTGACGATCTGAACAAAGGGAACACGAAAAGTTATCCCCAAGAAATTTTCGAGATGTGCGGATTCCGTTTTGCGGGGGAAAAGTATATCCTTCCGTTCCAGCCATGGAAAGACAAACGGTGGAAGCTTAGCGGAAAAAAGATGGTTGTAGGGTTCAACACTGGCTGCGGAGGACGATGGACGTCGCGGCTCTGGCCTGAAAAATATTGGATCGCTGCCGCAAAATCATTGAAGAAAGCGGGTTACGAGGTTCTCCTTCTGGGCGGCGAACAAGAACATGTGAAGAATCTGAGGCTGGCAAAAGCGAGCGGGGCAAAATATTTCGGCCACTATCCGTTAGACGGATTCATCAACCTCGTGAATCAGTGCGACCTCGTTGTCACTGCGGTCACGATGGGGATGCACATTACGATAGGACTCGGGAAGAAAATAGTTCTGTTCAACAATATCTTTAATAAACACGAATTCGAGCTGTATGGTCTTGGAGAAATTCTCGAACCGGAATTCGACTGCACTTGTTTTTTCTCCCCGACATGCCCCAACGATTGCATGCAATATCTTTATCCAGCGCGAGTGGTAAGAACAGTACGGGGACTTCTGGGCACATCGAAGTGATTCATCGCCGATGAATATTCTCATTCTCGGAACGGCATATCCTCTGCGCGGTGGAATTGCGCATTATAATGCGCTCCTGTATACCTATCTTAAAAAGAAACATCACGTCGAAATTATTTCGTTCAAGAGGCAATACCCGGAATTTTTATTCCCCGGCAAGACGCAGAAGGAGGAGGGCGACGCGGGGCTACCGGTTGCAAGCGAAGCGCTTATCGATTCGGTGAACCCGTTCAACTGGATCTCGGTCGGGTTGTCGTTGCGTAAGAGAAAGCCCGATCTCGTGATCTTTAAATACTGGCTTCCGTTCTTTGGCCCTTGCTTTGGAACGATCTGCGGGCTCATCAAATGGGGAAGAAAGACGAAAGTCGTCGTCATTTGCGACAATGTCATTCCTCACGAACGCCGGCCGGGAGATATGCTGTTCACGAGGTTTGCCTTCGCGTTTGCGGATGCGTTTATTGTCCAGTCGGACGCCGTTGAAAAAGACTTGCTGGCGACGATCGATTTTCCGCGTTATAAAAAAATACCGCATCCCGTGTACGAAATTTTCGGCACTAGGATACCCAAGACCGAGGCCCGGACAAAGCTTCGATTAAAAGACGAGCGGATCCTTCTTTTTTTTGGATATGTGAGGTCGTACAAAGGACTTCATGTCATGATCGACGCGATGAAAGAGGTCAAGAAATCGCTCTCTGTGAAACTCCTCGTCGTCGGGGAATTCTACGATGACGAAGAACGCTACCGCTGGCATATTTCCGACGCGCAAGTGCGCGACGTTATCGACGTCGTTTCGGATTACGTTCCCAACGAAAGAGTCGGGGAGTATTTTTCCGCAGCCGACGTCGTCATGCTCCCGTATCTATCTGCAACGCAAAGCGGCATCGCCCAGATCGCTTACAATTTTGACAAACCGGTCATTGCGACAAATGTGGGAGGCCTTGCGGAGGTCGTCGTCGATGGCATATCGGGGATCGTCGTTCCGCCGAACAACCCGCAAAAACTGGCGGAAGCCGTATTGAAATTTTATTCAGGAAGGTTGGAGTCAAAGCTATCTGCCGGCGCGGCCGAGGAAAAGAAAAAATACTCGTGGGAAAGAATGGTCGAAGGGATAGAACAATTAACAATGAATAATTAATAATGAATAATGGAAAGTGCCTAGACATGCAGTATACCATCTATTCTCTTAATTGTTCATTCTTAATTATTCATTAGTAATTGCTTATGCATTACGATCCTATCAAAAATGTTATCGGCAACGTCGCGAGGTCGAGCCCCCTTGTCCGGAGGTTCTTCTACACGATTCTAGGAGTAATGTTCCTTAGGGAATGGTACGTCAAGCGTGCGTTGAGGCAACTGCTCCGAGAGAAAAAAGAGCCGTTTGCAATGTTCGATGCGGGAAGCGGCTTCGGCCAGTACTCTTATTATTGTGCCAGGCATTTCCCTCCGGCAAACATCCTTGCCGTCGACGTCAAAGAAGAGCAGATAGCCGACTGCCGGGAATTCTTTTCTAAGATGCGGCTCGGCAATGTCTCTTTCGACGTGGAAGATCTCACAGTTCCGAAACACACCGAACAGTTCGATTTTATCCTTTCGGTAGACGTAATGGAACATATTCAGGATGACGTTTTGGTCTTTAAAAACTTTTATAAGGCGTTGAAATCCGGAGGGAAGGTCCTTATCAATACCCCGTCGAATCTCGGGGGATCGGATGCTCACGATGAACATGATGCAAGCTTTATTGAGGAACACGCTCGTAACGGTTACTCGGTCGAAGACATTACGCGGAAGCTTAAAAGCGCCGGCTTTCAGATGGAAAAGGTGACTTACACGTATGGACCCATCGGAAGCATCGGTTGGAGGCTCGGGATCAAGTATCCGATGATGATGCTCAACAAAACTAAGACGTTATTTTTGCTTCTTCCTTTTTATTACCTCGCTACACTCTGGCTCACGCTCCTGCTGATGTTCTTCGATTATGAATCCAATAACAAAAGGGGAACCGGGCTTCTTATTGTCGCTGCTAAGCGATAAAGCACATGATGCAGCTGTTCCACAGTTGAACCATAAGGTTACTGGGGAATTCACTCAAAACAAACAAAGGGGAAAAACATGGGGAGATCAAAAGCAAAGCCGCACACACCACCTTTTCTTTATTCAGCAAGAAGACTCCGAATAATTAAAAGGCCCGCCTCGCAAGGAATCATCCCGCGAGAATTAATAGAGAGAAGAATATTCTTCATTCGTGGACAAAAAGTCATGCTGGATAAGGATCTGGCGGACCTCTATCAAATTGAGACTTTCAATTTGAATAAAGCGGTCGGACGTAATAGAGACCGGTTCCCGGGCGATTTCATGTTCCAACTTTCTGAAGAAGAGTTCAAAAACTTGATATTCCATTTTGGAATATCAAGTTGGGGCGGGACGCGCAAACTTCCGTACGCGTTTACAGAGCACGGTGTTGCAATGCTGTCGAGTGTTTTGCGGACACCGCGCGCGATACACGTTAATATTGAGATCGTGCGAGCATTTGTGAGAATCCGCCGACTACTCGCCTCAAACAAGAAATTGAAAAGAAGGCTGGAAGAATTGGAGAAGAAATACGATGCGCAATTCAAGATAGTGTTCGATGCTATCCGCCAGATATTACAGCCGCCGGAAAAGCCAAAGCGGCGCATGGGCTTTGGCGTCGAGGAACCCATGATCGCATATAGAGCGAGGAAGAAGAGATGAGGAAGAATGGGTCTCACAATCTTTTTGTTATTGTCTTGTTTTTCTTCCCGTCATTTTGTATTATTGAAAAACCACAGAAGACCAACCCCAAGCTGTTGCTTCCATGAATGTCGTCCGCGCCGATGAAGAAGTCGTCAAGAGTTCACCGGTCCCCTCATCTCAAGCAAAAAAATACAACCGTACTAAATTAACCCTTTCGCTTATCGGAACGGCCCTGTCGTTCTTTCTCGCCGTTTTCATTCTTGCTTCCGGCGTTTCTGTCTGGCTCGAAAAACTCGCATACGCATGCACGAGTTTTCCGTATCTTGCGCTGCTCCTCTTTACCCTATTTTTCGCTCTCATCAACGGACTGTTCTCCTCTCCGTTAAGATTCTATTCCGGTTTTATTCTCGAACATCGCTATAATTTATCGAACCAGACGTTCCTTCAATGGTTGTGGGAACAGACCAAAGCGGCGCTTGTGAGCATTCCGATCGCAGTTCCGCTGATTCTTTTATTTTACTTCTTTCTTCGGACGTATCAGGAATTGTGGTGGCTTCCAGTGGCGATCGCATTGTTCATTGTGTCGATCGTGCTTTCAAAAATTGCCCCCGTGCTTATCATGCCGTTGTTCTATAAATTTTCCCCTTTGGAAAACGATGCTCTCAAAGATCGCATTCTTCACCTCTGTGCGGACACGCGCATGAATGTGACCGGAATATTTACGTTCAACCTCAGCAAGACGACGAAGAAGGCCAACGCCGGTTTTACGGGGATCGGAAAATCGAAAAGGATCATTCTCGGCGATACGCTCATGGAACATTTTTCGAACGAAGAGATCGAAACAGTGTTCGCGCATGAGCTGGGGCATTATGTTCACGGCCATATCTGGAAGAACATCGTCGTCGGCACGTGCGGCATTTTTCTCGGCCTCTTCATCACGTCGCGGTTGTACGCTGTCTCACTCTCATGGTTTGGTTTTTCATCCGTCGACCAGCTCGCGGCACTTCCGCTGCTCGCTCTGTGGCTGGGCGTTTATTCGCTCGTGACGTCCCCATTATCCAACATGTTGTCGCGCCGGTATGAATTCGAGGCGGATCGTTACGCCATCGACAAAACCGGCAATCCGCCGGCCTTCAGGTCGACCATGAAAAAACTTGCCGAGATGAATTTGGCCGATACCGCGCCCCATCCGCTGGTGGAATTTCTGTTTTACAGCCATCCATCCATTGAAAAAAGAATACATGCTGCGGAGAAAGCATAATGCGGGCGCTCCTCACGATCGCGCGCATCGTCGTAATTCTTTTGGTCGGAGCGATCCTTTCGACCGTCGCTCTTCTGGGGATTCTGGTCGAAAAAGACGGAAGAATCTATTTCTGGTCGGGAAGCATATGGTCGAAATTCGCCCTTAAAGTGTGCGGAGTCAATGTCCGGGTACGGGGGTTGGAATTGATCGAGCCACATGTGGCATATATTTACGTGACAAATCATGCGAGCATGTTCGACATCCCTGCGATGATGTCGGTGTTTCCGCGTGCCCGCATTATGTTCAAAAAGGAGCTTTCGTACGTCCCTCTTTGGGGATGGGCGCTGCGATGGGGCCACCACATCATGGTGGATCGTTCAAAAGGAGGAGAAGCGATGAAAAGCATCGATCGCGCAGTTGAAGCGGCGAGAGCCGGCGGTTCAATTATCCTATTTGCTGAAGGGACGCGCACGCGGGACGGAAAGCTTCTTCCGTTCAAACGGGGAGCTTTTTCTCTCGCGGCAAAATCGGGCGTTCCCGTCGTGCCGATCGCGATCAACGGCAGTTTCAAGATCCTGCCGAAAAGCTCGCTCGACATTCGTCCCAGCCCGATCGAGATCGTGATCGAAAAGCCGATCGAGACGTCGCATACACACTCGCGAGAGCAGGAGGTGGATCTCATGAACCGGGTACGGGAAATTATCGAACGAAACTATCGGGAAGACGTTCAATGATGAATGATGCGGGGGAAGGCAGAACTATAACGTAGCTATCATTCACAATTCCAAATTTTCAATTCATAATTTCACACTAAGGTCTCGCCATGGCTGTTACGATAAAAGACGTCGAGCATATTGCTCAGCTTGCTCGGCTCGAATTCAATGAAAAAGAAAAGCAAAAATTGACCCACGAGCTTAATGAGATCTTGAAATATATGGAGAAGCTCAACGAGCTCGACACATCGAAGGTCGAGCCGTTGTCCCATGTTATCGAGTTCGACAATGTCTTCCGCGACGACGTCATACAACCGTCGCTTCCGCCCGAGGAGGCGTTGAAAAACGCACCGGCAAAGAAAGAGACATTTTTTAAGGTGCCCAAGGTGATAGGATGATAGCCGAGAAAATTTACAATTGACGATTGCCGAGTTTCAATTGGAAAAACAGATAATGTATTTTACAGAGAGAATCATTTGAAGATCATCGGCATCATACCGTCTCGTTATGCGTCGCAGAGACTTCCTGCGAAAGCGCTGGTTGACATCCAGGGGAAACCGATGGTGCAGCATGTGTACGAGCGCGCAAAGATGTCGCGCATGCTCAACGATGTCATCGTTGCGACGGATGACGAAAGAATTGAGACCGCCGTAAAAAAGTTCGGCGGGAACGCTGTGATGACCCCGAAAGATATCCGCAGCGGCAGCGACAGGATCGCCTACGCCGCCCGATCGCTCGACGCCGATATTGTCGTAAATATTCAAGGGGACGAACCGCTGATCAATCCGAAGGTCATCGATGAAACGGTGCAGTTACTCGTCGATGATCTCTCGGCGGTCGTGGGAACGGCGGTCAAGAAGATCCAATCGATTGAGGAGCTTCTAACTCCAAGCGTCGTCAAAGTGGTGCTGGACAAAAACTGTTATGCGCTCTATTTCACAAGATCGCTGATCCCTTTTGTCCGGGATTCAGCCGAAGTGACCGATTGGCTGAAGCACGCAACGTTCTATAA
>DATJXA010000138.1:0-5106 GCA_035500675.1 Bacteroidota bacterium
CGAACACAGTTGCGTCAGGAATGGGCAAGGCGTATTACCGAAGCAAAGTTGTTGACCGCGATGAGTCAGGATGAAATCTTTGCGGAAGCGACTGCGGTGTACGACAATTATGTGGAAGCCTTGGAAACGGGGACGTTCGAAGCCCTTCAGGGTTATGCCCGTCAGCTTTCGGAACGTATCATCCCTCGTGGCGTTGAAACGCACGAAGTTGTTGGGATCGTGCTTCTGCTGCGCGACGTTCTTGCACGCTCTCTTTTCGCCAAGTATCAACACGACTTTGCCCTCCTGAACCGAATTCTCGACGCGTATGAGCCTGCGGCTAACCGTATTGCAAATACAGTGGCCGTCGGTTTCGTTCAGGAACGAGAGCGAACGATCCGTCAGCAACAAGAAGCTATCCGCGAGCTCTCGACGCCTGTGCTCCAGGTCCGCGAGCGTTTGCTCATCCTTCCGATCATCGGAGTCATCGATCCACAGCGTTCTCGTCAGTTGACGGAACAGTTGCTCCGCGGTATCCGCACAAATCGTGCGAAGGTCGTCGTTATCGATATCACTGGTGTTGCTGCCATGGACTCCAACGTGGCGAACGGCCTTGTCCAAACGGTCGAGGCCTCGCGCCTTCTCGGCGCCACGGTCATTGTGACGGGTCTGTCGCCTGAAATTGCGCAAACCCTTGTGACCATCGGCGTCGATCTGACGAAAATGAACACCGTCGGAGATCTCCAGGGAGGTATCGAAGAAGCCGAACGCTTGCTCGGGTATAAAGTGGTTCCGTTGCTCGAACCGGCACAAACCGCATAGGAGAACGTAGTGGAAGTTCCTATTCTGAAACAAGGGGACTATCTCATCGCTACATTCCAGGCGGCGCTTTCCGACGAAGACCTTTTGCAACTTCAGGATGCGTTGGTTGCGCGGGTCGGTAAGTTTCGTTCGCGAGGCGTCATCGTCGATGTCACCGCACTCGATGTGATGGATTCGTTTGCCGCAAGGACGCTCCGTGCGCTCGCCCATATGGTACGGCTCCGGGGTGCGGAGACAGTCATCGTTGGTATTCAACCGGAGGTCGCCTTTGCAATGGTGCAGCTGGGTCTCACTCTCGAAGGAGTTGCAACGGCGCTCGATCTTGAAGAGGCACTTGCGCTCATGAATCGACGAACCAAAGGGATGAGAATTCGTGGAAAATGATATTCGTGTGCCTATAGCATCGGACGCCGATATTGTCATTGCCCGCCAGCAGGGAAGGTCTCTGGCGGAACAGCTGGGCTTTTCTTCCACCGACCAGACGATCATCGCAACTGCAATTTCAGAAGTGGCGAGAAATATTATAAAGTTCGCCAAGCGGGGGGAGATCGTCCTCTCACACATCGCTCGAAACCCCACGAACGGAATTATGGTTGTCGCCCGGGATCAAGGCCCCGGCATACGCGATATTCATCTCGCAATTCAAGACGGATACACGACGGGAAAGGGATTGGGGATGGGTCTTCCCGGTTGCAAAAGGCTGATGGACGAAATGGAAATTAAGTCGGTAGTGGGGAAAGGGACTCAAGTCACTATGAAGAAATGGCTTCCATAGATGGCCGCTGCAAGAAAGCATAAAGAAGTCATCGAATGGGGTGTTGCAACGTTTACTCTTTCCGGCCAAACCGAATCCGGCGACCTCCATGTGGTGAAGAACTTTAAGGGCGGAGTTCTCGTTGGTGTAATAGACGGTCTTGGCCACGGCAAAGAGGCCGCCGTTGCCGCAAAAGCTGCTGCCGAAATATTGGAGAATTATAGCCAGGAATCCGTCATTCCGCTTTTACGCAGGGTGCATGATGGGCTCCATACAACGCGGGGTGTGGTGATGAGTATCGCCAGGATCAATGCGGTCGACAATACTATGACCTGGCTCAGCGTCGGGAATGTTGAAGGGATTTTGCTCCGGCACGATCGGAAGACGCTGCCGGACAAAGAAATTATTTTGCTTCGCGGTGGCGTTGTAGGATACAATCTGCCCCTGCCGTTCGCCTCTGTTCATCCGTTGTTCAGCGGCGATACGCTGATTTTCGCAACGGACGGAATACATAACAGTTTTCAAGAGATTATCAGCACCCAGCAATCTCCCCAGGGTCTTGCGGATAAAATATGCGCGCAGTACTGTAAGAAAACAGACGATGCTCTTGTGCTTGTAGCACGATATCGCGGGAAGCAATGATGAGCGTGGGAATTGTAGATATCGAAGAGCGGTACGCGATTGCTCTCAATGAATTTATTTCAGGGAGAGGCGAAGAGGCGTTGCAGCGTGCCTACGAAGCTGGCCGCGATATTCTTGCCGATGGCGGCGGCTGCCTTGACGTGCTGAAGCTTCACGAGGAATGTCTTCTTCCGATCCTTGCCGCCGCTGAGAGTGTCAGCGATGGGACCCGTATTGCCCGGTCGGCTGCAAAATTTCTCGCGGAAAGTTTGTCCCCGTTTGAAATGACCCACCGGGGTTTCCAGGACGCTATCACAGAACTGAAAAAACGGGCCGAGGAACTCGCCTCGATGAATACGTGGCTCGAGTCGGAGATCAACGAGCGGGAGCGCGCAGAATCGGAGTTACGCAAGTCGGAAACAAAGTACAGGACGCTCGTCGATACCGCCCGCGATGTGATCTATACGTTATCTCCCGACGGGGTCATTACCACCCTCAACCCCGCGTTCGAACAACTGACAGGATGGAGCCGCGAGGAGTGGGTCGGACGCCATTTTGCCCCGATCGTGCATCCGGACGATATTCCGGGTGCCGTGAACAAGATCCAGCAAGCGCTCGAAGGAAAAAATCCCCCCGTTATCCAACTGCGCGTAATGGTGAAATCGGGAGAATTCATCATCGGCGAATTCGTTTCGACGCCGCAGTTCCATGAAGGGCGTGTCATCGGGATCATCGGCATTGCGCGCGACATCACCGAACGTAAACGGACGGAAGCTTTACTCCTAGAGAGCGAAGAGAAATTTCGGTTGATCACCGAAAATATGGCCGACCTCATCGTCGTGCTCGACACCGCGGGTCGGCGTCTGTACAACAGCCCGTCGTATCAAGCGCTCCTCGGCAATCCCTCGAGCTTGCAGGGGACGGATTCCTTCTTCAACGTTCACCCCGAAGACCGCGAACGCATAAAGAAAATTTTCCGTGAGACGGCCGAGACCGGCATAGGCCGGAGGACGGAGTATCGGTTCGTCGGCCGCGACGGCGCGGTCCGTCACATCGAATCGCAGGGTAGTGTCATTCTCAATCAAGAGGGGAAGACCGATAAAGTCATCGTCGTCTCGCGCGACATCACGGACCGCAGGCAGGCTGAAGAGCGATTGAAGGAAAGCGAAAAGCAGCTTTCCGCCGCGCAGCAGGTCGCGCGTATCGGGAGCTGGGAATGGGAAATCGCTTCGAATAAAATCCGATGGTCGGAAGAAATGTTCCGAATTTTTCAGGCAGAACCGAACGAATTTGAACACATCTATGATGTCTACTCTCAACGCGTGAGTCCGGAAGAGCGGGAGACCTTCAAAAAAATTATCCAAGAAGCTATCCGCTCCCACGGGTCATTTCATTTTGAACATCTCATCAGTTTGCCGGACGGCACTGTGTGCAACGTCGAAGCGAGGGGTGAAGTTATTCTCGACCCTGCCGGAAACCCGGTGAAGTTGATGGGAACGACTCAGGACATCACCGAACGAAAACGGGCCGACGAGTCTGTGAGGGAACTCGCCAAGAGAGTGGTTGCAGCCCAGGAAGATGAGCGGCGGCGAGTTGCCCGGGAACTGCACGATAATATCTGCCAGCGGTTGAGCGCCATCAAAATGGATATGGGCGCCCTCGAAGAAGAATCGGCCAACAAACGAACACGAATGTACCGGCACCTTCAACGGCTTAAAAAGCAGGTGGGAACGACGATCAATGAGATTCGGGTGATATCCGCGGGCCTTCGCCCGTCGACCCTCGACGACTTTGGGCTTCCGAATGCGCTGGAACGGCTGTGCAGAGAATTCGAGAAAAAACAGGGAATTAAAGTGAAGCTTCAGATGCACGGTCTCGAGAACGTCACGATCAATATCGATAAGAGTACCGCATTTTATCGTATCGCACAAGAAGCGTTCACGAACATCGCCAAACATTCTCACGCTAAGAAAGTCACGGTCAATCTGGCGGTCGCTGATTCGGCCATCATGATGAATATCCATGACAACGGGAAAGGCTTCGAGCCGGACAACCGGAAGAGGCTGAAAGAATACAGCGGAAACGGCCTCAAGAATATGAGGGAACGGTCTGTTCTTCTCGGCGGTATATTCCGCCTCACTTCTGCTCGGAATAAAGGAACGACAATTTACCTGGAACTCCCATTAGCGATGGCGGGCTAGATGAAGAAAATCAGAATACTCCTTGCGGATGACCATAGCGTTGTGCGCCGCGGATTGCGCTCTCTTTTCCGGACAACGCGAGATTTTGTCGTCGTGGGCGAAGCGTCGAACGGCGAAGAAGCCGTCCGGCTCGCAAAAAAACTTAACCCAGATATGGCGATCGTCGATATTTCGATGCCGAAGATGAACGGGATCGAAGCAACCCGCCTTCTGAAAGAACGAAACCGAGAGATGAAAGTACTCATCCTCACGATACATGACAGCGAAGAATATATTTATGAGATGATCCGTGCGGGAGCGGACGGGTATGTCCTCAAGGATGCCGAGAAACAGGAAATATTTTCTGCGGTCCGCTCCGTTGCGTCATCTGAGCCCTTCTTCAGTCCCAATGTTTCACGCCTCATTGTAGAAAAGATCGCCAAGGAAACAAAGAAAGAACCGGCGCCCGCATCCCCGGACCTCAAACTCACTAAACGTGAAGAAGAAGTCCTCCGGCTCATCTCGCAAGGGCTGACAAGCAAAGGGATCGCAGACAAATTATCTCTGAGCGTCAGCACGATCAACACTCACAGGACGAACCTCATGCAAAAGCTGGACATCCATGAAACGGCGGGACTCGTCCGTTTCGCAATCCAACACGGATTCCTCGACCTCAAACCTGTATGAGGAGAGCTCGTTAGAATTCTCTATCTGCTCCATTCTATCCCCCCTCTTTGCACTAGTCCAAAA
>DATJXA010000139.1:0-3902 GCA_035500675.1 Bacteroidota bacterium
ACCACTAGACGATACTCGCTCCAGAAAACAGGTTCACTGTATTGGAATTCCCAATCATGGACGAGAGCCCAATTATCAGTGGATATCGAATACCGGAATTCAACGATGCATCCTGGCTTCAGTGCCGGAAGCGTAAAGCGATATTGCGTCCGATTGGCGTCAATATTTTCTGTGAAAATATCGCTGCTTTCCAATTCCTTCTTCTCTACTTCACCGTTTTCACCGAGCCAGTAAGTGACGCCTTCGATGTCTCTTATAAATTCTTTCGGCGTCGACGAATGTATAACTATAGATTGCGTACCCCAATCGTACCCTTTTGCCGTCAAGATCTTGATACGCATATGCTTTTTAAAAACAAGGTTAAGATCATCGTTGAAAGATGATTCGCCGTAATCACATAGGATGACTGCAGCAGCATCGGGGTCCGGGTCGTACGATTTCATCTCGAGATCGACCTTCGGAATAACTCCCCACTCCATGGGGGGATCCTGAGCATATAGTGGACTGACGTGGAGGCAATGTACAACGAGACAGGTGAATAACACGATTCGAACGCGCTGTTTCATCGTTCTACCCTCTCAAGTATGCGGAACGTGGATGGGTTTATCTGACGGAAGGAAATGAAATTCGGCGGGGGGGCGTAAATAGAATTTCACCGAAGTGATCTTTATTAATTGCCGTGATTCGAATCGGCCAGATGTCTTGCGGAGGTCTCAAAACTTACAGTAGGCCCGTCAAGGCACTGATGGATAATTCTCCGACGCCGTCTGTCGTTCTGGCCGTTGTTAGTGGGGTAAGCTGAAGTGGAAGAATTACAGCGGTAAACCTGTGTTAACTTGATGCCCCAAAATACCCCGAATTTGTGGAGGAAAATATACTCATCTGAATTGTTGAATGCAAGCGATAAGCAAATACCCTCTTTTAACCCCTTTAAGATAAATTCCCTTCGTTCGGGATTAGACAACCACTTTTGGATACATGTAAGCGCTGAAAAGCGAGATGAGAAATGTCGCCGCCACAAGGACCAAGAGGTCGACCGGCAATCGAGAAAGGTCTCCGGTCACGACAAGCCCGCGCAGACCTTCAACCATGTAACTCAAAGGATTCTACCTTGCAACGACCTGGAGCCAGGTCGGCATAATGTCGATAGGATAGATCGCATTGGATGCAAAAAATAGAGGCAGCGTGATCACCTGGCCGATTCCCATAAAACGCTCGCGTGTCTTTACGATAGAGGCGATGATCATCGAAAGGCCGGTGAAAAAACCCGCCCCGAGAATCGTGATAAAAAAGACTCCAGTGAGCGACATGAAAGATAGGTTCAGGCTCACTTGAAGGACGAGTGCAAACAAAACAACGATGACGGCCTGACAAAGTCCTCGAATACCCGCGGAAAGCATTTTCCCCCACACGAGGGCGATACGGGGTGTTGGAGTCACCAGAATTTTCTGCAGAAGCCCCATGTCCCTTTCCCAGATGATCGCGATCCCATAAAAAATGGCGATGAACGTTACCGACTGCGTCAAAATACCGGGGGTAATAAACTGCATGTACGAATATCCGTTGGTCGGTATCGCGCGCACCTTGCTCAACGCTTCGCCAAAGATCCCTAGCCATAGAATGGGCTGCACAGCTCTCGTGATCAGTTCTGTGGGATCGTGAAGAAGCTTCCGCGCATCGCTTTCCGCCATCACATACGTCTTCTTAACAACCTGCATGATATAGTTCATTGTAGTATTCCTTTTCCTAACCAAGTCTGTGTTCTGTTTGACGCGCGCGGCGGATGTCCTTAAAATTCCCTTTCTCGCTCAGCGAGTTCCCGGTAAAAAAAAGGAACGCATCTTCAAGTGTTGCGTCTTCTTTTCCCGTCTTCTCCGTCAACTCGTCCACGCTCCCTATGGCGGCAATCTTTCCGCTGGTCATGATCGCAACGCGGTCAGACACTTCGGAAGCTTCGTCCATATTATGCGTCGAAAAGAAGATCGTCGTGCCAAATTGATCCCTCAGCTGAGAGAGATGTTCCCACACATTTTGCTTTGCAATCGGGTCGAGGCCGGTCGTCGGTTCGTCCAAAAACAGGACCCGCGGATGATGCAGCATTGCTTGTCCCACCTCCAGCTTGCGGATCATCCCTCCCGAGAACGTGCGCACAAGCGACCCGGCAAAATCTTCAAGGTTCAAGAATCGCAACGTTTCGGCCACCCGGGCCTTCCTCTCCCCCCTCGGAATATCGTAGAGCCGGGCCATGAGCATAAGGTTCTCGCGAGCCGTCAATGTGCCGTCGACCGAGATCATTTGCGGAACATAACCGATGATGCGCCGCACGTCGGCGGCGTTGCTCACAATGTTGTATCCTCCCACAATGCCGGTGCCGCCGGACGGAGCAAGAAGCGTAATAAGCATTTTAATTGTGGTCGTTTTACCGGCGCCGTTAGGCCCGAGAAAGGCGAATATCTCGTTCTGTCGTATCCGGAACGAGAGGCCATCGACCGCGGTGACATCGCCGAACCGTTTCACTAAACCGTCCGCGAGAATGATTTCTTTTTCCATAAACATGATCATCTCTAACTAAAAAATTCGAGTTATTAGAACAAACAATTTTGGCCATTCGATGAGAATGCCAATTGTTCAAAACGCTTTTGCTCTGCATCATCGAAGCGCCAACAATGTATTAGGACAATCAAAGATGTATCGCCGTTTAATACTGTCTCGATTGTGAGAAAAAATTAATGTGCCGTTCAGAATAATATACGTTTTTTTGAACTAGATTCGACAACACATGGTCGACAGGACGCCGCACACTTCCGCAAACACGTGGGAACGCATTTATTGTCGTATGTGTTCGTAATGGCACCAACAGGGTTTATTGTCAGTCAGGAGAAAAATATGTCTATAAGACCGATCAAGCAAATTGTCCAAGCCCAACCGACTATCGAGGGCGCAGGAGTAAAACTTCGCCGTGCATTCGGGTTCGGCAACACTCACGAATTCGACCCGTTCCTTCTCTTCGATGATTTCCGTAATGAGAAACCGGAAGACTTTCTTGCCGGCTTTCCTTGGCATCCTCACCGCGGCATCGAGACGATCACCTACGTGTTGTCCGGAAGCGTCGAACATGGCGACAGCATGGGCAACCGAGGGACTCTGGGCGGAGGAGATGTGCAATGGATGACGGCGGGAAGCGGAATTCTTCATCAGGAAATGCCCCAGGGGGACGAGCGCGGCAGAATGCATGGATTTCAACTTTGGGCCAACCTCCCTTCGTCGTTGAAGATGACCAACCCTCGTTATCAGGATGTTCCATCCGTGGAGATCCCCGAAGTGACCGACGACGACGGAACAAAAGTGCGCGTCATCTGCGGAAGTTTCTGGGGGAAAAAAGGACCCGTTGACGGCATCGCAGCAGATCCGCGGTATCTCGACGTGTGGGTTCCGCCGGGTCGACGGAAAGTTCTTCCGGTTGAGACATCACGCCATGCCTTTGCGTACATTTTTGAGGGAAGCGGAACATTTCGCGATGCTTCGAAGCCGCAGGGAGTCCAAACTGAACAAGTGGGAAAAGCGGTTACGGGACCAGTCGCAGAAGAATCGGGGAATCGGTCTCTCGTGCTGTTCGATGCGGGGGATGAGGTTGTCGTTCAAGCCGGAGAAAAGGGAATCAGGTTTCTTCTTGTGTCGGGAAAGCCGATTGAAGAACCGGTTGCGTGGTATGGCCCGATCGTGATGAACACCGAAGCGCAATTACGCCAGGCGTATGCCGAACTGCAGGACGGGACCTTTATCAAGCATCGTTAAGCTGCAAGAATTTATTTTGCCACGGTGACCGAAAAACGGGCCCGGATGTCTGCCGATACGCGTAACGGCTTTCCGGTTTTTGCGTTGATAGGGCACCAGAGCGTCTT
>DATJXA010000140.1:0-27621 GCA_035500675.1 Bacteroidota bacterium
GTTCGTGGTTCGTTGTTCTTCGTTCGTGGTTCTTCGTTCGTGGTTCTTCGTTCAGCGTTCTTTGTTCGGCGTTCATCGTCTTAGATCTTGGCCCTCAACTTTTTCTCCCTACTCCTTACTCCCTACTCATTACTTTTCTACGGCAGCTTTCTCAGCCACGTGCCCGAAAGCCCGATGTCGACCATAACAAAAAAAAGAGCAAAGCCTGCATACGAATAAAACAGCTCGGTGTAGCGGCGATAGGACCGAACTTCAATGCGGGTCTTTTCCAGATGGTCGATTTCTTTGTAGATCTTCTTCAACGTCGCATTATCGGTGGCTCGAAAATATTCCCCTCCCGTTATCTCCGCAATTTTAGACAACGCCTTCTCATCAAGGTCGACCGGTATCATCTGATATCTTACGCCGAACGGAGTTTGCACCGGATACGGAGCTTCGCCGATCGTCCCTATCCCGATGGTATACACCCGAATGCCGAACGACGCCGCGATCTGTGCCGCAGTGATCGGGTCGATTTCGCCCATGTTGTTCACGCCGTCCGTTAATAAAATAATGACCTTGCTCTTCGCCTTGCTGTCTTTGAGACGATTCACCGCATTCGCCAGGCCGAGCCCGATCGCAGTGCCGTCATCGATCATCCCCGTCTTGATTGGCTTCAATAAATTTTTCAGGACGCCGTAGTCGAGCGTGAGAGGACATTGAGTGAAACTTTTCGAGGAAAAAATCACCAGACCGATCCGGTCGTTGGTCCTTCCGTTGATGAAATCCTGCGCAACGGCTTTCGCCGCCTCGATCCTGTTCGGCTGAAAATCTTCCGCGAGCATGCTGCCGGAAATGTCGAGAGCGATGACAATGTCTATCCCTTCAGTATAGACATTCTCGCCATGCGAAGTCGATTGAGGCCGCGCCAGGGCGAGGATGAGAAGCGTCAGTACAATCATGCGCAGGATGAACGGCAGATGGCGGAAACGCTCTTTGCGCGTCGACGGGGTCTCGGCAAACGGCATGAGAGTCGAAAATCGGATATCGCTTTCACGGTATTTGTTCCGGAAATAGTACCATGCTGAAATCGCCGGAACGAGAAGCAGCAGAAAAAGGAAACCTTTGTTTGCAAACATCACGTCAAACATTTACAGGCACCTCCTCATGCGGCTTCGTTCGCTCGACGATGTCCAGCGCCTGCGGGATGACCGCTTCGTTCTCCGACGGCGTCGGGAGGTACTTTGCGAACTTGACGAGATCGGAATTGATGAACAACGATTCGATACTGCGCGTGATCTCCGGCGCTAACTGGAACCGTTTCAACTGGCTAAAAACTTCATCGGAGGTCATCTCCAACGCTGTGATGCCATACCGTCCCTCAAAATATTGTCGAATAATTTCGGTCGTTTGTGAATAAAACCCTTTCACATCCCCTTGCTGCCACACACGCTTCTCCTGCAACTCTTTGAGCTGAATAATTGCCTGGACGTGCGCAGGCACGGCAGGCCTCGCCTCTTCGATAATTTCTGGCGACTTGTTTTTCTTCTTTTTGTAATAGTAGTACGCCAAGTAGATGAGCGCCGCGACGGCCAACGCGATCGCGACGTAGAACAAGATCTCCTTCCACGTCATCGGGACGCCGACCGGAGGTTTGATGTCTTTGATCGCCTTGGACGTATCGACGTCGATCGTGGAAACCTGAACGGTATGTGAATCGGATTGGACGTAATGCGTCGTGGTGTCGTTTGGCGTCTTGTATGCGACAAGAATGGGGGGAATAACGAAAGAGCCAGAATCGTAGGCGGAAAGAATGAATTTCCTTCCTTCAACAACCGAACCGTTGCTTTGCTCCGGCTCGAGCGTGTCCATTTTAATGATCGCAAATGGGCCAAGCGTATCGTGCGGCGCCGCCCATGAGAGACCGACAGACGGGTCGTGCTTCACCTGAACGGTCAGATTGAGCCAATCTCCTACAGTGATGTGCGAAGAATCGACGTTCGTGGTGACCGACACGTCCTGACTGAAAAGCAACGATGTCCGGAGAACGACGACGAAAGCCGCAACGCTGATACGCGAAAATAACACTTGTCTACGAACTAGCATTCCTTCCTGCTTCTCACGGGAATCAAATTCCAAAAATTCAAATGATAAAAAAGCGAATGATGAAAAGACTTATCGCGCGCCACGGAGACACAAAAACACCAAGGGGAAAAATATATTTTTTTGTGACTTGGTGGCCCAAACAATCTCTGTCAGCAGCTCATTAAAGCCGCTGTTCTCTGAGTTTGAAAAAATCGACAAGCGGCTTGATATACGGCTGTTGAATCGGAATATCGATCCGGTCGACTTTCGTCGACAGGAACAACCTTTTCATTTTTTCCTCATGTTGCTGCCAGTAATAACGAAATGCTTGCTGGATATGGATATTGCTCGTATCGACCCAACGTTCGGCCCCCGATTCCGCGTCCTTCATTTTAATGAGGCCCAACTTTGGCATCTCGCGTTCACGCGGATCGCGCAGTGTGATCGCAATGACGTCGTGTTTCTTGCTCACGATGCGCAATGCCGCGTCGTATCCTTTGTCGATAAAATCCGAGAGAAGAAAAGTGATCGACCTTTTCTTGATGACAGAATTCAGGTACTGCAGCGCGCCGGTGATGTCCGTTCCGCTGCCGGTCGGCTCAAAAGAGAGCAGCTCCCGAACGATCCGAAGGATGTGCGCTTTACCCTTTTTTGGGGGGATAAATTTTTCGATCGTATCGGTAAAGAGGATAAGGCCAACCTTGTCGTTGTTGCGGATCGCCGAGAACGCAAGCACCGCGCATATTTCGATCGCAATGTCGTTCTTCATCGCCTGGGCCGTGCCGAAATTTTCGGAGCGGCTCAGATCCACAAGAAGCATAACAGTCAGTTCGCGTTCTTCCTCGAAGATTTTGACGAACGGATGATTAAAGCGGGCAGACACGTTCCAATCGATCGCCCTGATATCGTCGCCATACTGGTATTCCCGCACTTCCGAAAATTCCATCCCACGGCCCTTAAAAACGGAATGGTATTCTCCGGAGAAGACGTGGTTCACCAATCCCCGCGTCTTGATCTCAACTTGCCGTACTTTTTTGAGAAGCTCTTGTGTCGTCATTTTTCAGCCAACAGCGAGCAGTAAGCAGTTATCAGTGATTAGTGTACAGCCATCCAATAAAGATCTTACTGATAACTGTTTACTGACGACTGTCTTTTTGATTAAGGTACTTCGATCTTATTGAGTATCTCTTGCACGATATTTTCCGACGTCACTTCCTCCGCTTCGGCTTCGTACGTCACGGCGACTCTGTGGCGGAGAACGTCGAGACTTACGGCCCGCACATCTTCCGGAATCACGTACCCGCGCCGTTTAATGAAAGCGTATGCCTTCGCTCCCAACGCAAGGTTGATCGTTGCACGCGGCGAAGCGCCGTAGCTGATGAGCTGAGCGATATCCGGAATGCCATATTCTTTTGGATTCCGAGTCGCAAAAACGATCTCGAGAATATAGCGTTCGATCTTCTCGTCCATATAGATCTCGCTCATCACATTGCGCGCCTTAATAATTTCTTTCGGCGTGACCACGGGTTTCACATCACTTCCCGTCCCGTTGACATTCTGCCTCATGATCAGCAATTCCTCATCCTTCGACGGATAGTCGATCTTGATCTTCAGCATGAACCGGTCGACCTGCGCTTCCGGCAGCGGATAGGTCCCCTCCTGCTCGATGGGGTTTTGCGTCGCGAGGACAAGAAACGGCTCCTCCAGTTTAAAAGTCTCTTCGCCGATGGTCACCTGCCGCTCTTGCATCGCTTCAAGGAGCGCGCTTTGTACCTTCGCAGGAGAGCGGTTGATCTCATCCGCCAGGATGAAGTTCGAAAAGATAGGTCCTTTTTTCGTCTGGAATTTTGATTCCTTTTGATTATAAATAAGCGTTCCAACAAGGTCTGCGGGAAGAAGGTCGGGGGTGAATTGAATTCGTTGGAACTTTGCCTGGATCGCCCCAGCGAGGGTCTTCACGGCCATCGTCTTCGCAAGACCTGGCACCCCTTCGAGCAGGATGTGTCCGTTAGCAAGCAATCCAATGAGGAGCCGCTCGACCATATTTTTTTGTCCGACAATGACTTTCCCGACTTCCATAGTTAGCAAATCAACAAAAGCGCTCTCGCGCTGAATTTTCTCGTTGATCGCCTTGATGTCCTGCTGCATTCAACCTCCGAACATAAGTAAATAAGCGTAATTGTATGGCAACTTTGAACTTAGACTGATTTCAATTTAAAAATGTTCCGGTCAAAATCAATTTGACATCAGAGGGTGGATTTTTGGGTCAAGCTCATTCATGGGACATGAGTTGCACAAAAGGCGCCGCCTCGATCTTTCGCCTGCATATTTGGTTTCGAGAAAAAAAAATTGTACGTTTTCTGGGCCAAGAGATTCCAATTATCATAAGAGAGGTATGCTATGTATAGAAAGTTTTTGATCCTTGGGGTATTGTCGCTGCTTTTCGTGGGCGGTTGTGGGGAGAAAAAGGCCGACCCGGCGAAACTCGATGAAGTGGCCAAGCTGATCGGCGCAAAAAATTTTGACAAAGGTGTGCCGATGATCGATGAAATGGCCAAGGAATCTCCCAGCGACCCCGCGGTGAAGAAGGCACAGATCGACGCGCACATGCAGTACGCCAATTATTTCATGTACGAATCGACTCTTCCGCCAAAGGAAAAATATCCGTCGGCTTTGCGTCAATACCGGCTCGTGGCGTCCATCGATCCGACGAATACCGAAGCGCAGCAAAATATCAACCTTATCGAGGGAATCTACAATCAGATGGGACGCCCTATCCCCCAATAACCCGTACTGGTGCATTTTGGATGCCCGCCGGAAGCATGCGGGCATGACGTATCTTGGGTCGCGTCATTCCCGAACGTTTTTATCGGGAATCCATAAGCCGAAGAATTCCGGAGATTCAAAATGCACCACTACCCAATAACCGATTTGATTCTCTTGGATGAAAATTGTATTTTGATACAAGATAAAGAGGGCGCTTAGCTCAGCTGGTTCAGAGCGTACGTCCCGCCCGTGGCGGGATCGCAGTTGGCAAACGATCGGAGAAGAAAAAACTTAAAGAGTTGTTTTAACTTGGGCGCTTAGCTCAGCTGGTTCAGAGCGTACGCCTCACACGCGTAAGGTCGCAGGTTCGATCCCCGCAGCGCCCACAGGTTTTGATCGCTTTTCGTATTATTTAGCAATACTAGTTGCCTCCAATGATGGAGGCAATTTTATTTCTGTCCATATTTTTCAGATTTAACCATGGCACTCCGAGTTGACTCCGACAAACTGATACAAGAGTTGAAAACACTCGCGACGTTTTCGTCTACTCCGAACCCCTCGGTGACGCGGATCGTGTATTCAGAAGAGGATCGTAAAGCGCGAGCGTATTTTAAAAAACTCTGCGCGGATGCTGGGTTGCTCGTCCGTGAAGACGCAGTCGGGAATATTTTCGCGAGATGGCAAGGCATAGACCCTAGCCTCCCTGCCGTCGGAACGGGGTCTCATACCGACGCAATTCCCAACGCGGGAATGTATGACGGGACCGTCGGTGTGCTCGGCGGACTTGAAGCGATCCGCTCATTGCAGCGCAGCGGATTTAAACCACGGCGTTCAATTGAAGTGCTGATGTTTGCAGCCGAAGAGCCCACCCGTTTCGGCATCGGATGTTTCGGGAGCAGGCTGCTCTGCGGAAATCTTGATTCATCCGCGGGAAGCGTCCTGAAAGACAAAGGGGGGAAATCGCTGGACGATCTCCGGACTGCAGCCGGATTTTCTGGAGGCGTCGAGACGGTGAAGCTCCCCAAAAATTATTACAGCGCTTTTATCGAACTGCACATAGAGCAGGGGCCGCTGCTCGACCGTGAAAAAATTCCGCTCGGCATTGTTACCGCGATCGCCGCTCCGGCGAGTTTGCGTTTGTATATCGAAGGCGAGGGAGGACATGCAGGAGGAGTATTGATGCCCGGCCGCCGCGACGCGCTGGCCGCAGCGTCGGAGATCATTCTTGCTGTTGAAAAAGGCGCGCTGTCGACGGGCTCGACAGACACAGTCGGCACGGTTGGAATTTGCGAAGTGCTTCCCGGAGCGATCAATAGCATTCCAAACAATGTTATTCTTGGAATTGATGTGAGGGATATTGACGGTAAGCGCCGTGATGCAGTCCTGAAAAAAATCGACGATTCTTGTGCGGAGATTTCAAAGCGGCGGAATGTCTCTGTCAAAAAGGAAATTTTGAACGCGGATGATCCAGCAACCTGCGACCTGCAATTGATCGAAGCGCTTTCCCGTTCCGCTAAAAAAGCGTCGCTTCATTATAAAAAAATGGTGAGCCGCGCGTACCACGATTCATTGTTCATGTCCCGGATTGCGCCGACGACAATGCTTTTTATTCCTTGCAAGAATGGATACAGCCATCGCCCGGATGAATACGCATCTCCCGAGGCAATTTCCAACGGTGTGTTAGTACTCGCCCATGCGCTGGCGGAGTGTGCGGGGTAGATTGTGATCGTTGATAAAAATGTTTCTACTGTTTAAAATTGCAATCTTTCAATCTTGCAATCCAGCTTTCTACTAATCTTCACTCACTTCCCCATCTTATCCAGTATCTTCTCCATCTCATCCATCACACGGTTCATCTTCTTCATCGTCAAATCGAAGGGTTGCGAGGTCGTCATATCGACTCCGGCATTTTTCAGAAGGTTGATCGGATAATCAGAACCTCCGGCCGAAAGGAATGCGAGATATTTTTTCGTCACTTCTTTGTCTCCCCCTAACACTTCCTCCGAAAGTGCGCAGGATGCGGTAAACGCCGTTGCATACTGGTACACGTAAAAATTATAGTAAAAATGGGGAATGTAACTCCACTCGGATTGTATCTCCGGGTCGACGATGCACACCCCTTCATCGCTCCCGTAATATTTCTTTGTGATCTCCATGTATACTTCATCGAGCTTATCCCCCGTTAAGGCAGTTCCCTGCTCGGCAAGCTCGTGGATCCGCAGCTCGAATTCCGCGAACTGTGTTTGGCGGAACACTGTCCCTTTAATTCCTTCAAGATATTTTCCAAGGAGAGAAAGCCTTACGTTGTCGTCTGTGATCGTCTTGAGCATATGGTCGATGAGCAGCGCTTCGTTGAACGTCGAGGCTACTTCCGCGACGAAGATCGGATAGTCGGCGGTGGGATACGGCTGCGTCTTATTCGACAAATAGCTTTGCATCGTATGACCGAGTTCGTGTGCCATCGTGCTCATGTCGTCGTACTTCCCGTTGAAATTGAGCAGCATGTACGGATGGACGTCGTACGCCGATCCGTTCGAGTATGCACCGCTCCGTTTTCCTTCGGTCGGAAACACGTCGATCCATCGCTGCGAAAACGCTCTCTTGACGACCGACAAGTAGTCGTCCCCCAACGGCGCGAGGGAAGCGAAGACGTTCTTCTTCGATTCATCGACGGTGTATTTCAAATCGACATTGCTGAGAAGCGGCGCGTACAGGTCGTAATAGTGAAGCGTGTCAACGCCGAGGATCCTCTTGCGAAGTTTGAGATAACGGTGGAACGTTGCGAGGTTGGCGCTGACATTCCCGACGAGGCTCTGATACACTTGTACTGGAATATTGTTCGCATCGAGCGCGCTCTCCACGGAGGAATTATAGTTGCGCGCTTTCATGTAGAACATATCTCTGTTGACATCCGCTGCAAGCTCGGCGCCGAACGTTCTGCGGTATTTATAGAGGGCTCCGAAAAACGCCTCGAACACTTTTTTCCGGTCTTCGCGGTTTCCCGACGCCCGGTTCAAGCTAAAGCCGGCCTGGTCGAGCTTCACGGTTCTTCCATCGCTCAACACAATTTCGGGATACGGAAAATCTGCGTTCGAGAAAATACCGAAAATGCTTTCCGGTCCGTCGGCCATCAAGCCGGCGTCGGCAATGATCTTCTCTTCTCCCGCGGTGCCGGTGTGAGCTTGTCGCCGGAGAATATCGTCGAGATAATGACGATAGACCTCCAGCTTCTTTTCCTGTTTCAGGAAAGTATCGATGGTTGACCGATCCATCTTAAGAATCTCGGGTTCGATGAACGCAACGGCCGCACCAAACGTCGAGCTGATCTGGCTCATCTGCGTCTTCATCGCAAGGTACTTTGAATCTCTCGTATCCTGGTCGGAGCTCATGCTGGCATATGCGGCGAGACGAGTGTATTCCTTGGTAAGACCGCTCACGAAATCAAGACATCCGAGAAGCCGATCGGGAGACGACGCAAGCGTTCCCTGATATTGCTTTACATCGGGGATCTTGGACACGAGTTGATCTTTCTGCACATTCCATGCTTCGTCGGTAGGATAAAGGTCGGCAAGATTCCATTTATATTCATCGGGGACCTTCGACCTGTCTCGCTCCTGAGCGGCGGCGCTGTACGAATCCGCGACAAGAAGGACTAAAAACGAAATTGAAATCATAACAAATGCATGCATGAGTATTTCCTTCGGCTTGTTCATTGTGGAAGAATCGGCGAAATATGGAGAATACTACGTCTCCGGCAGCCGTGGGTTTCAATCTAATTGATAAAAAGGAAAGGGGCAAGATGGCAGTGTCTCAGGTTGGACAAAGTCATGGTGAGCGAGTCCCGATTTTTGTTATCGGGACGAGTCGAACCATGGATCCTTCGACGCGCGACGCAAAAAACGCGCCGCTTGCTCAGGATGACCGATAGTCTTTGTTGTTACTGTCAAACTGAGACACTACCGGCAAGATGAAGAGGGAAACACAGTGTACGGTTCACTTAAGTGAACCGTTCACAGAAAAAAAAAGCGCCGCAGTCGGTCTGCGTCGCTTTTTATATGGGCAAGCAACAGCGTTAGTGTAAGTTTTTCAGCTCAGTCTGGTATATTCTGCGGCATCGGGTTGTTGATAAACTCTTTGAAGGATCCATTTCGTCCCGTTGTAGTAGAGAATTGCGACCATCGTCACGCTGAAGGAGTTATACGTTCCGACGGAGGTCACGCGCATCTGGGCGGCCGAAACTCCAGCGGGTCGGTCGGTGGTGTAAGTGACATTCCCGTTCATCACGCTTACTGAGGTCGCTGCGAGCGTCGGCGTCGTAGAAGAGCCTGCATCGCCGATGGCAAATTTCACCCCTACGTTCGCAATCTGCCTGGCCTGGTCGTGGTATGCCTGGGACTGGCCGACGTTGAGCACAGTTTGATCTGCCGTGTTGAATGCCAGGGCGTAGAGCCCGATCACGGCATACACTCCAAGACCAATCATTACTTTCGATGTTCCCATGCGTACCTCCCAGTTTGGCTTATATTCAGAAAGAGCAAGTCGGGACTTTTTTTTGCTCTTTCAACTACTACAAATCTAATATATCCCTTCGGCCAAACAATAAGGGGGACGACGTATATTGACAAATACGGTGAAATGGCAATCCGGACTGCGTTAATCCCCTACAGGTTCTGTGGGAAAATAGTCCTCTCCCAGATGGCCTTTTGGTAGGATGAGGGGAAACTGGAAGCCGTGGAGGTGTCGCTCGCTGTTTTTTTAGCATAAAGCCCTGCTGCGGGGCGGGCCGTGCTGATGGAATTAAGCGTTTGAGCGTTGGCTTCGATGGTGAGACTTACTTTAATGGACTTGATCCCAGACACACTCAGGCCGGTCGCGACGCTTGAACCGTTCACGTCATAGTAGGAAAATTCCAGGTCGACGACATCGCGGGCAAGTTCGTAGGCGGTCCCTCCGCTGATGCAGCTCACCTCGCGATAAAGGCTCCTGTGCGTCGTCGCGCCGGTCGTATAATACGGCCCTAAATAATAGTGGACCCAGTCGGCAGTGCTATCATTGTTGATATCGGCGTAGAATTCGATCGCCTGGGGATAAGCGATTGGAAATACTTTTGATGTTGTCGGACCGTAACCGGCAAGCCGGATATCGTCGGTCATGATCTGCGCCGGAATGACGGTCTTTTGTTTCACGACGGCGTATTCAGTTTTCTCGTACAGCGCGTTCTGCAGATTGATGGTCAAATAGAGAAATGTGACCATGATCGCGGCCCGGATGATCATCGAGCCGATAATGTCGAGCATGATACTCATTAGTACGTCGCGATGGCGCTGAAAGTGAGAGACTTAGGCAGGTAGAGAGTGTTACTGACGGTGACGTCGATCTCTTTGTAGTATGTCTGGTTGCTGGCTGTCGTAATCTTTCCGGCACTGATCTTCACATAGTATACGCTAACTGTCAAAATGTACCCCGTGATACTCCCGGAACTCGCTGATCGCTTATAGCCATTGTAATCATCCACATCATCAAAATAATTGCCGCTTGTCGCTTTGATCGACTTGAACGGCGAGACATCGGCGGCTCCTCCCGGGTTGACGTAATCTGACGCGGCTGCGGCAGCCCCCATCGATGCCGGGGGATCAAACTTTGTCGGAATGGCTGGCCACGGCCATGCTACCTGGCCAGAGGATGTCACAGTGTGTACATAAGGGCCTGTAACTGTGCCCGTACCGCTTCCATCCGAAGTGGTGACCTGGGAATCAAATTTTTTTGTCAGGACTTCGGTCAACAGTGCGTTTGCCAGATTTGTCGCTCCTTCAACCGCCACCAGCTTCAACGTGCCTCTGTTTCCCTCGATGATCATCCTGTTAGCGGTGAGCACTGCCATTGTCAGAAGGGCAAAGAAAGCGGTCGAGATCATTGTCTGCCCGAGGCTCATTGTAACACCTCACACCAGGAATGAACGCTCGGAATTCCCGCGGTTAAACAATTAAAACGTCGGTCAGAAACTTCAATAAGGCGAATCACAAGTTTAAAAATCATTAGAGGCGGCGAGACCAAGATTTGGCAGGGCCGCGCGGGTATCGTTATTCGTCGTCCGCAGTGACGCTGGCGACTTCGTCGAGGGTCGTCATGCCTTTCGCAAGGAGTTCGAGCGCGTTCATGCGGAGCGTGCGCATCCCGTTCTTCAGCGCGAGCTGTCGGACTGCTTCTTCATTGACCGAAGAGCCGGCGTCGAGGATAAGTTGACGAATGTCTTTCGTAAAATACAACGCTTCGTGTATCGCGATGCGTCCCTTGTATCCTTTGATGCATTCGCTGCATCCGATCGGCTGATAAAATTTTGCGTTCTTGATCTCTTCATCGGACATCCCGAGTTTTTTGAGCATCGGAATATCCGGTTCGTTGAGGGGACTCTTGCAGCGTTCGCACAATTTGCGGATGAGGCGCTGCGCAAGGATGATGTTGATGCTGTATGCGATGAGGAACGGCTCGATGCCCATTTTGTATAAACGCGACACAGCGCTCGGGGCGTCGTTTGTGTGGAGGGTCGAGAGCGTAAGATGTCCGGTATTCGCAAGCTTCACCGCGATCTCGGCCGTCAATTTATCGCGGATCTCGCCGACCATCACGATGTCCGGGTCGTGACGCAGAATGGCCCGGAGGGCTCCTTCAAAATCGAGCTTGGCGTTGAGCTTCACCTGCCGCGCCCCTTCGATAAAATACTCGACCGGATCTTCCACCGTGATGATATTGAGCGACGGATCCATGACCGTACGCAAGGCCGCGACGAGCGTCGTGCTTTTTCCGCTCCCTGTCGGTCCGGTAACGATGATGATGCCGAACGGTTTCTTGATCGCTTTTGTCATCGCATCGGCGCTGTACGCGTCGAAACCAAGGTCGGCGATGCTGCCTCCGACCGTCGGCTCCATCAGCACGCGGATAACGATCGACTCGAACTTGTTCTTAAGTTCTTTCCCCACGAGGGGGATGACCGACAATCGGAATCGGATTGTTTTCTTATCGATCGTAAGCTGGGCAAAACCGTCCTGAGCCATGTTGCGCTCGAACCGGTCTAAATTCTTCGCCCTGTCCTTCACGACGGCAGAGACCGCCTCTGCGCGGGTCTCGCTGTTCGTATACCATCGGGAAAGTTTCCCGTCCACCCGGAAATGGAACTCCGTTATCTTGTCGCCGCGCGGAATCACGTGGATATCGCTGGCGCCTACGCGGACGGCGTCGACGAAAATGCTTTCGACAAGGTCCACGAGACCGCTGCGGCTGATCTCTTCTTCGAGAGCCTGCTCGTATCCTTCGGAATCCTCTTCATTCTCGTCGACGAACGATTCGCCGCGGAGCATCGTTTCCTTGTCCCGGTACACCGCTTTGTCGATGCTGACTCGCTTCCATAAACCATCCCATTGCGAAAACGGGACGTAGCAAATTTCAAATTTTTGATAGTGGAACGTGCGCGCAATTTTATACACCTCGGGCTTCGTGGGGTCGGGCGTGATGACCAGAAGCCTGCCCGGGCGTTCGGGGTCTATCGAATACGGCAGCACATTATGTTCATGGGCCATTTCCCTGATCGATTCGGGGAGTGAACTCAGTTCTTTGCGAATGAACCCGAGCGAACCGTCGTCGACAGTCTCCATTGAAATATCGAGAGTGCGGAACGCGTAATAGTCCGCAACTTCCCGATAGACAAGGTCCCTGTCCATCTTAAATTGTTCAACGAGGATCTGCGGAAGCTTGCGCCTCCCTTTATTCTCTTCCTTGTTCAGGACGGCAATAGCGCGCTCCAGCACATCGGCCTGAATGATCCCCTTGTCGATGAGGATGTCGCCTAATTCTTTTTTTGCGCTGCGCGTCTGCATGAAGTCGTTTACCGCAGTTAAGTTGATAAAACGGTTTTTCTGATCTGCTTACGGTTATAAGTTTTACGTTTTACGTTCGACTTATAACTTATAACCTATAACGTAAAACTCACTTCCTCAACAACAAAACCTACACCCACCCTACCCGGCCTACATCGGCGCGATATTGAGCGACGCCGTCTCGGATGAAAGGAGCGTGAGAAAGATCATCGATCCCATAATGATGACCGAGATGATCACCTCGATGAAATTGATGAGGTTTTTCATCGCGTAGTGGTTTTCCATCTGGTAAAAATCTGCCAGCTGGTTTGCGGTGTCCTTGACGGCGCCGGTCTCAGCGGCCGTCTTGAACCGGGAGATGAACATTTCAGGGAAGAAGTTCACCGCCTCGAGCGCCTTTGCCAGCTCCGTTCCGTACTTGAGCATCGTCGGTATTGCAATGGTCTTGATCTGCATGGCAAGATATTTGTTGCCGCTCGACTCCGCGGCGAGTTGAATCGCTTCGATGTTCTCGCCTCCCGATGCATACATGATGCCGAGGACCCGGCAGAAAATTTCGGTGCTCGTGTTGCGCAGAATGTTGCCGACGTACGGCACTTTCACCATGTACCGATGAAGCTGGAGATGTCCCTTCGGCGAAATAATGTAGGCATAAAACCCACCGATGATGAGCACAAACAGGACAATAATAAGGACCAAGTTGCCCTGGAGCGTATCGGAAACGCCGAGCGTAAATTTTGTCAAAGGCGGCACCTGGTCGATGAGCGGGCCCATGAGCTTCATCATTTTCGGGAGAAGGAAAAGGACGTAAAACGCGATCGCGCCGACGAGGGTCAACGACGTCACGGCGGGAAGGATCAGAGCGCTCGTAAGGCCCTTTTTAAATTCTGCCTGCCGTTCGACGAGAGCGGCAACGCTTCTGAAAATATTCGTCATGTCGCCGCTCTTCGACGCGATGCCCAGCATCAACGCGGTGTGCTCGCCGAACACTTTTCCCTGCTTCATGAACGCTTCCCGCGAATCGACGCCGTTCTTGAGGTCGAGGATGATGTCGCGCAGGGCCACCTTCATGTTCTTGTCCTTCACGCTGTTCACCATCACCTGAAGGACTTCGGTGTACGGAAGCTTCTGTTCGAGAAGGCGCGCGCTGGTCCCAACGAATGAGACGATTTCGTTCGCCGCCGCTTTGAAACGGAAATCATAATGCCGCCGCACCCAACGAACGTCGAACCCGATCCGTTCAAGCGCCGCAACGACTTCCGCTCGCGTGTACGCGCTTTGGAAACCGTCAATCGTTTTCGTGCCGTGACGAACGCGGTATGCGAAATTCTTTTTCTTTCGCACGGTGACAAGCGTGGCATCGCGAAATCTTGGGCTTAGCTTCGCCCGCCTGCGAGCGTCGGCCGCCGAATTCGCCGAGATAAATCCCTGCACCGGCTTGCCCGTGCGTTCTTTCGCGATGATCTGATAAGGAGTTGTTTCAGCCATATGCTAAAAAAATCCGCGTGACGTTTTACGAAGACGTCAGTCGTTTACATGACAATACATGGAAGGGCCCTTCAAAAAGCGCTTCCACCAAATCGCACAACACCATTTTACTATTGTTAATTGTTAATAAAAATAGTGAAACAAGCAAATCTTCACTATCGTGTCAAATACGGATATTTGCTATCGGGTAATGTACGGATACTATTCGAGTTTCACAATTCCCTTCGTCAACGCGTACCGGGTCAGGCCGGCAACGGTATGGATGTCGAGTTTTCTGATGATCCGTTCGCGATGGGTCTCGACCGTACGGACGCTGACGAAAAGACGGCTTGCTATTTCTTTGTTGCTGAAACCCTCAGCCACCAACCCGAGAACCTCCGACTCGCGTCGCGAAAGTTCTACGCTCCCTTTCTTCCCTTTCGTCCGCGTCGTCTTCACATAGTCGTTCATGACCGACTGCGAAACCTTTGGGCTAAAATACGGGGCTCCGTTATACACGGCGTGTATCGCGGCGAGAAGCTCCGATGGAGACGAATCTTTGAGGACATATCCCTGCACTCCCATCGTGACCATGCGGTTGACGTATTCCTTGCTATCGTGCATAGTGAGGACGAGGATCTTGGTTTTGGGAGACGACTTTGTCAAGAGGCGCGCCGTTTCCATTCCGTTCATGCCGGGCATGTTGATGTCGAGGAGGACGATATCGGGCGGATTGTTTTTCGCTTGGCGGATCGCATCCTCTCCGTCGGCCGCTTCGCCGAGAATTTCGACGCTCTTTTCCTGCACGAGGCACGAACGAAGTCCCTCTCTGACGAGAGGGTGGTCGTCGACGATGAGAAGTGATATTCTCGATTTCTTCAATTCCAAACCTCCTTGTTTATAAGCCAGTTCAACATGGGAGACGGACGTTGATCTCCATCCCCTTCTTTGGCAGCGACTGGACCGAAACCGTTCCCCCGACATGCGCGGCGCGCTCCCTCATGTTCAAGAGACCCATTCCTTCGTTCTTTTCAGCGGCCTCCTTCTGATCGAGGCCTTTCCCGTTGTCCTTGATCTTGATCGCAAGCCACGACATCTGCCTCTCGCATCGGATCGCCAGACGCGTTGCTTGAGAATGTTTGGCGACATTGCTGAGGGCTTCCTGGATAATCCTGTACACCGTCACTTCCGTCTCTTGCGAAAGCTGCTTGGGGAATCGGAGGAATTTAAGGTCAACGTCAATTTTGGTCGCGCCCGTGAATTCTTCGCACATACTCCGCACTGCGGGAATAACGCCGAGGTCGTCGAGCTCGCTCGGCCGAAGGTTTTGGGAAATGCGCCGTACTTCATGGATCGCGTTCTCCAGCGAGAGCTTTGCGTTCGCAACGACCTCCCGGAGCACTTTGTCTTTCTTCTTTGCGCGCTCCTCCACGGTCTCCATCCTGAATTTTACCGAGGAGAGTATCTGGTTGACGCTATCGTGAAGGTCGCGCGCCACGCGCCGGCGTTCCGTTTCTTGCGCGTTGATAATGCGCATGGGGAATTCCCTCAGCAATTCCTCCGCAGCTTTTCTTTCGGTGACGTCTCGAAAATTCACGACGACGGCCCGCACTGACGGATCGTCGATGAGATTTTTCCCAACCCCTTCGATCCAACGCCAAGACCCATTTTTCTCCTTGTAGCGGACCTCCGCCTCGACGAATTTCGTTGGGTCTGTCAGGAGGCTCCCGAAGAGCTGCTTGATCGAGTCAATGTCGTCCGGATAGATCAGGTCGAACGCGTTGCGACCGATAAGTTCATCCGGTTCATAGCCAAGAATCTTTTTGACGGAAGGACTGATATACGCATAGTTGCCGTTCGCGTTCAGCATGCATAGGACGTCCGTGCTTTCTTCGATAAGCGCCCTAAACCGCCTCTCGCGCGACGCCAATTCGTTGCGTGCGCGGACGCGCTCCGTCACATCGCGAACGACGTTTCGATACTCTACAACCTTGCCTTCGGCATCGCGCACGATCCTCGTCGACTGTTCCACCCAGGTGACCCGTCCGTCTTTCATTTTCCCGCGGAACTCGCATGTGGCGTCGAGCGTGCCGTCGGTGGTCCGAAGCCGGTAGAATTCCAAGACCCGGGGACGGTCTTCGGACGCGACGAGCCGCAGGAACGGCTTCCCGATGATCTCGGACGGTTCGTACCCCGTCGCCGAAAAAAAGTTCGGGCTCCCGTAAACGACGGAACCGCTGTCGTCGCAGACAAAATAGATCTCGCTGATATTCTCGACGAGGTCGCGGTAGCGTTTTTCGCTGTCGCGCAACTCCTGGATCGCCCGCCTCTGCTCGGTGATATCTATAATAGACACGAGGACCTTGGAATAATCGAGTTCATGGCCCGGCACGACGGACCATTTCATAAAAATATCTTTTCGCTCGCCCTGGATGGTACGGTTGAAATCTTCGCGTTCGAAGGTGGTCTGGTTGCCTGCGATCGCCGTCAGTTCGTCGACGAAAGCGTCATGAATTTCATCCCCGAAAACAATGTTGAGGCCTGCGTAGAAATCCTTTTTACTCTCTGCCGCAAACATCTTCATCGTCGCTTTATTGATATCCAGGATCTTTACCATCCCCGCACAGGCGGCCACCTCCCCTTCATGGTTGACAAAATATCTTTTGAAATCTTTTACCCCGGATTTTCTCAGCCGCTCGAGATAGCCCTTTACTTCGGAAAAATCCTCTTCCCACAACGAGATCGGAGAGTTGTCAAAGAAGCTTCGGTAGCGGGCTTCGCTTTGCGACAGCTCCAGGTCGTACTGTCTTTGCCGCAACATGGAACTGCTCAAGAGAACGAGAAATCCGATGAGCAACAACCCGACCGGTAAAAGAAAACTAAATGGCATTATTTCTTAGCGACGTTTTTAAATTGAACGGCTAGATTTTTTTGGATTGCTGGAAGCATGTTTTTCACTCAGCTGCGTCTACACTCCTTCTTCTTTCACCGGCTCTTCAAAATATTCTCTTATCTTCCCTGCCACCTTTTCGCCCACGATCTCCGAAAGCTGGGCATCCGTTGCGAATTTCACTCCCTGCACAGACCCGAACGCCTCGAGCAATTCCTTCGCCCGCTTCTTGCCTATCCCCTCGATCAGATCGAGCTCAGTTTGAAGGGTCCGCTTATCGCGCAGCGACCGATGGAATGTGATCGCGAACCGGTGTGCCTCGTCCCGAATTTGCTGCAATAACCTCAGGGAAGACGAGGATTTTGGGATCGGGATCGGGTCGCTCTCGTTCGGGACAAAAACCTCTTCGAGCCTTTTTGCAAGGCTGACGATGGGCTGTGCATCGAGGCTCAGATCATGGAGGACGGAACATGCGCTCGAAAGCTGTCCTTTTCCGCCGTCGACGACGATGAGGTCCGGCATCTCCGATTGTTCCTGCATCACGCGCGTGTATCTGCGGCGAATCACCTCGCGCATGCTTGCAAAATCGTCTACAAGAGTTTCTGCCGCCGTCGTACGAATTTTGAATTTCCTGTAGTCGCTTTTTTTTGCCTTGCCGTTTTCAAACACGACCATCGACGCCACGGTCTCCGTCCCTTGGAGGTGCGAGATGTCGAAACATTCGATGCGTTGCGGAAGATGCGGCAGCCGAAGGTCCCGCTGCAGCGATTTCACCGCGTGAGGGACGAAATCGTCCCTCTTCATCTTTTGAAGCTTGAGCTCGTCCAACAAATACTGCGCATTTTTACGGCTCATCGCGACGAGCTTGCCGAGCTCGCCTCCCCCGGGAATTTTCACCTCGACAGGCTTCCCGCGCTGTCGCGACAGCCACTCCTGCGTAGCGGCGCTCGATTCTATTTCTGCGGAGAGCACGACTTCGGACGGAACGTCGTTCGATTCGAGATAGTAACGTTCGACGAGAGCCTCGACAACCTCCGATTCGGTCTTCCCGTCTACTTTGTTGAGGTAGTAATGCTGACGTCCGAGCACTTTCCCTTCGCGGATCTTAAAAACGACCCCGCAGGCGTCGTCTCCGTCGGCGGCAACTGCGATGATGTCGCGGTCGTGCAGTTCAATGTCGACTACCTTTTGTTTGGACGAATAGACCTCGAGCTCGCGCATTCTGTTCCGGAAGACCGCGGCATCCTCGAAACGAAGAGCGTCCGCCGCGGATTTCATCTGCCCATCGAGCGCACCGATAACGCTGGCGGTTTTACCCCTTAGGACCTGGGCGACATGTTCGATCATTTGCCCGTAGCGTTCTTCCGTAACAAGCCCTTCGCACGGGCCCTCGCATTTTTTTATGTGATAATCGAGACACACCCGAACCTTCTTTTTATCGATAAAATCTTGGTCGATATGATAGTTGCAGCTTCTGATCATAAAAATGTCCCGCACCGTCTTGAGCGCCGAACGCATCGTGTGAACGTCGGTGTATGGACCGAAGTAGCGGGAACCGTCGCGGTAAATCCGCCGCGTCACGAACACGCGCGGAAACGGCTCGTGCGTAATGACGATGTAGGGATAACTCTTGTCATCTTTGAGGTTGACGTTGTACCGCGGTTTGTGCGACTTGATGAGGTTCGCCTCGAGGATAAGCGCCTCGACTTCAGAATCGGTCGTGATGATCTCCACGTTAAACACTTTTTCCACCATCGAGGCGATGCGCGGCTCCAGCACGTGCGATTTGTGAAAATACTGGCGGACCCTGTTGCGCAAATTCTTTGCCTTCCCAACATACAACCTCGTCCCTTCCCTGTCCTTGAACTGATAGACTCCCGGCAACGTCGGCAGGTTGCTCAACTTCTCATCGAGCGAGATCTCGTCCTTGGCAAAAGAAATCGTGTTGTTCTCGTCAGACATTGCACGTCACTGATAATCAGCGTATCGTTTCACTTAACTCGACAAGCACGCCGTTTGCCGACTTGGGATGGATAAAGGCGACGAGCTTGCCATCACCGCCGGGAGAAGGCGTGTCGTCGACAAACTGGAACCCGAGATTTTTCAGGCGGCTGATCTCGAGCGCGAGGTTTTCGACTTCCAGGCAAATGTGGTGAATTCCTTCTCCGCGCCGTTCGATAAATTTTCCTATCGACGATCCTTGGCCCGGAACGGCGGATGATTCTATCAATTCGAGGGAGCTGTCGCCGATCGGATAAAACGAGATCGTGGCGTTCTGCTCCTCGACAGTCTCTGTGTGTTCGGGTTCTTTCCCGAGAAGTTTCGTGAAAAGATCCTTTGAGGCATTCAGGCTTTTTACCGCGATCCCAATGTGTGAAATTCGCTTGATCATAATGAAAATCCACGACAGGAAGAAAGAAGGCTTCCAACTAAAATAAGAAAGGGCGGGGAATGAAACAATCCCAGCCCATACTGTGGAAATTGCTCGGAGATCAACTGCCCCTAAGAGGCATATGGCGAGGCTATTTGATCAATACCATTTTCTTCGTTTGAATGAAGCTTCCGGCGCGAAGCGTGTAAAAATAGACGCCGCTCGCCGCGCCAGAGCCATCCCATTGTACCGTATATTGGCCGGGTTTTTTCGTTTCGTTCACAAGGATTGCAACTTCCCTTCCAAGTGCATCAAAGATCTTCAACGAGACAAATCGGAAATCGGCAATTGTAAATCGTAAATTTGTCGTCGGGTTGAACGGATTTGGATAGTTCTGCAGTAGTGCAAAACCGGACGGGATGCTGACGTTCGTTTGTTGAACACCCGCAATGGTCGCGAGATCGTATGTGAATCGCACTTCATACCCTTGAAACTGATATAAATAGCCGTTGCTGTTAAAAAAAATGTAGTCTTCATTCCCATTCCCAATTGAAGGCGACCACGAAGACCCTTGCCACACATCATGCGTGTACAAAGCCAAGTTTCCGTTCCCGTCAAACGCCAACGTATCGCGCTCGGCATTGATAAATTGAGTGGTCTCCCAATCTTCGTTCACCCATGTAAGTTCTCTCCCGTCGGTATCATAGGTGTATGTATCACGAGTTTGGTTGACCCATTGACTGCCTTGCCATGTTTCATCCAGAGTGACCAGACTGTTGCCGTGCGCATCGTATGTATTTGACGTGCTGTCGACATTCATCCATTGGCTGGTTTGCCAGACCTCATAGAGGCTCGCGACCTGATACCCATTGATATCGTATCCATAACTGTAACGGTCATCGTTTGTCCACTGACTGTTCTGCCACGTTTCGTCCAAATAGGTAACGTTATGTCCATTAACGTCGTACGTCAACGTCGACCTTTCTGCATTCACCCATTCGCTGCCCTGCCAAGTTTCATACAAAAAAGTGACCGGCGAATTGTGCGCGTCATACGTGGATGTTGTCAGGTCATAATTAACCCATTCAATGCCATCCCATGCTTCAAGAAGATCTGTAAGCTCGTTTCCGCTTGCGTCGTAGGTATACGAGTAACGGGAATAGTTTGTCAGTTGACTACCCTGCCAATACTCGATCAATTCAGATGTCTCCAGACCGTTTTCGTCGTATAAGATTGTCACGGTGTCATAATTTCCCCATTGATTGTCCGCCCAAAATTGTTCCAGCTCTGCAAGCGGATGGCCCTTGTGATCGTAGGATGATATCAAACGGTAAAAATTTGCCCATCCGCCGTTCTCCCAATCCGCAACCGTTTGCATGTAAAAATGTCCATAAGGATCGTAGGAATAGCTGTAGCGTGTTGTATCGGAAGAGTACGCAACGACGGTGTCAATGACGTAGGTTTGGAAATCCTGGTTTCCGGAGGGGGTTGCACCGGCTTGCGCACGATCCTTCGAGTTGCCTGCGAGTCTCCAAAATGCATCGCTCTTCATTAATCTACTTTTTTCGGGAAGTAGGGAAGCTCGTCTTGACGGAAGAAGCGTGGCTGAGTTCTGAGAAAAAGAGAAATTCGGCGTTTCAATCCCGGTGCTTTTTTTTCCTAAAAGCGCGTGAGAGGGGATCGTCGTCGCCTGAACAAGCGGCGCTGTAAGAAAAGTAATGATGAACAACACCAGCGTTGCCGAACGGCTCATGAGATCAACCATCTTAATAATACGCAAGCTATCATGGCTTCAAAACGACCGTAACGCCCTTTATTTCACGAGGAGCATTTTTTTCGTCGTGACAAAATCCCCTGCCACCAGTCGATAGAAGTAGACGCCGCTCGATACGGCCCTGCCGAAATTGTCCCGTCCGTTCCAGTCGACATCGTGCGTACCCGCACCCACGACATCATCGACGAGCCTTGCAACTTCCTGGCCGACAGAGTTGAAAATTTTCAGAGAGACGTGGGACGCCTGGGGAATTGCAAATTGAATTCTCGTTTGAGGATTGAACGGGTTGGGATAATTTTGTGAAAGCGCAAATTCAGTCGGAGTAGCTGCGTCTTTCGCATCAACCCCGTTGACAGTTCCGGTCGAAAAGACGCCTCGTCCATGGGTGAATGCAAAGAGCTCCTTTGTCCCTCCTTGAAGCTCCAGATCGTCGGTGGGAGCGTAGAGCGGCATGCCCGACGTTGAGGCCGACCACGTTGTTCCGTTGTTGGCCGTCGTGTAGATCCCAGTTTCGGTTCCTACATAGAGTGTTGAGGAGGAGTTTGGATCGATCACGAGGGTATGAACCGGAACGTTGGGAAGAGCGGTAGAGATATCGGTCCACGACGACCCTTGATTCGTCGATTCCCACACGTGGCGCGATGCCAATGTTCCCGAAGTATTGTATCCGGCATAGCAAACAAATATCCGGTTGTGATTCGAGGGATCGATGATAACGCGTCTCACCCACGCGCCGTTGTTGCCGGCGGGAGTAATAGAATTCCAGACGTTCATCGTATCCGAGGCAGGATTGAGACTTGTGCACAAAAAGACCTCTCCGTGCGATGTTCCAACAGCTGCTAGATATGGAGACGAGGCACTGGCAAGGGTCACGGCGCTGATATCATAACCCGATGCCGGAAGGACTTTGCTCATCGCCGACCATGAGCCCGCGGAATTTGTCGTCAGCCACACTCTCGTCGAACCGGCGATTAATACGCTCGAATTATCCACGTCCATCGCAAACGGCGCAATAAAGAGGCACTTCGAATTATCTTTCGCGTCGGTGAGTCCGGTAATGCAATTATTCCAATGCGCTCCTCCATCTGTCGTCTTACTCATCTGCAGGTAGACGTATTCTTCGTACGACACGAGATTGTTCGTTTGGTCTTGAGCAGCGTAACCGCCGTCACCACCGACCTCGGTCGTCCACGATGACCCCGACCCGGAATATTTAAGATGGCCGTTATCCTGCGTCCCGCCGAAATATGTCGCGCCGGTGTTGGTCACTGCGCCGCCGTAGAATTGTGTGATGGCCAATCCATTATTAAGGCTTGTCCACGAGGTACCGCCGTTCGTCGTGAGGTACACACCGCCGTCGCTCCCGTTGAGAATAGTGCCCGGATTGTTTTTATCGAAAAGAATCACATGATGGTCGGCGTGGATGGTCGGGGTCCCGTAAAATGAGTTCCAGTACGTCAGCTGCGACCAGCTTGATCCGCCGTTCGTCGATTTCATCAAGTCGATTCCGCCGACGATGATCGTACTCGAATTATTCGGGTCGACGGCGATGACGTTGTCGTACCATCCCTGCGTTCCGAGGTAGGAAAGGTTTCCGCTTGAGCTCGCAGTCGACGCGATCTTTTGCGGCGAGCTGATGCTGTTCCACGTTGCTCCCCCGTCCGTCGACTTATAGATCCCCTTCAACCCGCCGTCGCCGCCGGATGTGACATCGAGGGATTCGAAGACTGCATAGAGCGTGTTCGCACTGCTCGGGTCTTGAGCTAACGCTATTCTTCTGTAGTTAGAGGTGGGAAGGTTCGACGAGACTTCACCCCACGTAGTGCCTCCGTCCGTCGTCCGATAGATTCCCCCCAACGTCGACCCATTGCTTCCGACGGCATAAACGATCAACGTTGAAGAAATGGGGATAACGTCAAAGGGATTAAAATAATCCGTCGCCAATGTACTCGAACTGATCTTCGACCAGGATGTTCCTTTGTCGGTCGATTTATAAAGACCGCCTGCTGTCGTGTATTCACCCAACCCGTATTCATAATTGTAATCCTTTGTTGCAGCGTAAATATTTCCTTGCGGATCTGCAGCGAGTTTCATCACGGCTCTGAAATGCGTGGCGGATGAGCCCGACGTGCTAGAAAGAAGAGACCACGTGTCGCCAAAATCGGTCGACTTATAGATTCCTCCTCCATACACCGCGTCGAGGTTGGTCCAACCTTCTCCCGTTCCTGCGTAAACGATATTCGAATTGGTCGGGTCGATCAGCAACGAGCTGATGGCGAGGAAGTCGAGAGAATCCGATTTCGGTTTCCACGAAGCGCCTCCGTCGATGCTCTTCCAGATTCCCCCGGAGACGGAGCCGATGATGATCTGACTGCTGTTTGTCGGGTTGATGACGATCGATCGCACCCTCCCGCCGATATTGCCCGGGCCGAGCGCCGACCACGCCAGGCTCGTTGTCTTCTCCAAAACCCCGAAGGGCCTCCGCATGCTCCTCGTCGCCGTCACGGCGTCTCGACGAAGCTTCTCGAGGTCTACTTTTCCTTCCTGATTGCCCGCTAGTATCTGGTACCGGAACCGCAGCGCGGCATCCGGATCATCGTGGTCCCCCACCGTCGATTCCAGTCGTTCATCCCCATCTGCCTCTTTTTGCTCGGACTGCTTTATGAGAAAAAGAAAAGTCCCCGCAGCGATGCCGAGGATAAAAAGAAAAAAGATCTTCTTCATAACAAGTAACCGGTTTTTTTATGGGATAGGTTTGAAAAAAATGGAAAAGCACTGGATCGTGTGCGGTACGTCGCCTTTCCCCGCGGAATTCATCTTTGAAAGAAATCGCTTTTAAGGCAATACGGCTCTGCTGCTGTTGACCCCACTCTGAAACGCGGCAAAATTCTTAAAAAATGATAGCTATTTCACTCGGTAATGTCAAGGAAGGAACGTTATCGGCGTCACTTTGCTGAAGAGAGACTGCGGCCGAGCAATTTTCGTAATTCAGCGTAATTGGCAACGGCGATCCCGCCGAGAACCAGTGTCGCCCCCGCGAATGTGCGCTGAGAAAGCTCCTCACCTAAAAAAAGAGCGCCGAGAATGACTGCGATAATCGGCGTGACGAAAGAAGAGAGCGATAGGAGAACTGCCTCGATCCGTTTCAACAGCCAGAAGTAGCTAACAAAGGTGACTACAGAACCGAAGATCCCAAGATACAGGATTGAAAAAACGGCGCGCAGGGAAAATTCTGCTGTTGAAAAATCCTCGAAAAGAGCTCCACCGGCCAAAAGCATAACAGCGGCCATCAACATCGGAACAAACGTGAGGGCGAAAGGATGAATGGTGTGCCCTTTTTTCTTGACAAAAATGACGGAGAAGCCTTGAAGGAGGGCGCTCGTGAGCACGGCGGCCATTCCCCACACCGCGTTCGGGTCCGATGCATGAATATCGTTCGAAAAGATAGCGACAATTCCGATAAAGCCTAGGATAATTCCCGCCGCTTTCCATGCGGTGGGCCTTTCGCTCGGGATGAAAAGAAACGAAAAGAATGCAACCGCAAAAGGGTAGGTCGCGAAAATGATCGAGGTCAACCCCGAAGGAATGTACTGTTCCCCCCAATAGACCAACGCGTACGGAACGCTAAATGAGGTCAGAGAGACGATACAGTAAAAACTGCGCTCCGCACGGCCGAAAGGGATCGCGACTTTCCGAAAAAGGATCACGCCAAAAAGGACGGTACTCCCCACGAGAAACCGGCATCCCGCCGCGATCAACGGCGTAAGAGACTCCAAACCGATTTTGATCGCGAGCCACGTCGAGCCCCAGATAAGGCAGATGAGAGCGTACGAAAAATAAATCCGAGAGCGTTCGTTCATTCAATCCGCCATCTTATTCAACACCAAGCCGGAGAGAAGCTTCGGGTAGAAGAAGGTCGATTTTTGCGGCATTGTGTGGCCGGCTTTTGCGACGGCGCGGACTTGGCCTATTTTTGTCGCGTTGACAAGAAATGCAACCTGCGCGGCGCCGCTCGACACTTCGCTTCCGCATTCCCCGACATTCTGGATGTAATGAATGTTGAGCTTTTTCTCCTGCGCCTCGGCTGAAATTCCGAGGACGGTGCCGAGGAAGTACGAATGGAGCAACACGACGTCGAGGTTTCGGACATCGGGAGGCAGCGATGTTGGAACGAGTGACGCGATCTCCGCATCATTTTTTAAAGAGGCGACCCAATACTGAGGCATCGCTTTCACAATGATGCCGTACCCAAACTTTTTTTGTGCGCCGAGCGCCTGCATCATAGCGTTTTCGGACGGAAAGTCTTTCAGCACGAAATACTTTTCGACCGAGGCTTTGAATGCGCTCCAGTCGAATCGTGGGAGGCTATGAATGACGCGGTGGGTCGGAAAAATGACGAGCCCCTCGTCGTCAAGGTTCGTGAAGAACATCATCACATAATTATAGAGCTCCGTGCCGTTGTGTGCAGGGTTCTGTGCCTTCATGAAATCTCTGTACGCGAGCGCGGTTTCGTAGCGATGGTGTCCGTCTGCGATGAGCACTTGTTTCGGCTCCATCTCTCGTGCGATGCTCTCCACTGCCTGCCGGTCCGTGATCGTCCAGAGCTGGTTCCGCACTCCTTCGAACGACACATCGACCGCGGGAGATTTTTTATGGACGGGGGCAACGTGGGCGTCGACGCGCTTGTCGGGGTCGGAATACAAACTGAAAATCTGGCTGAAATTTGAGTTCGTCGCCTTGAATAACTTCAACCGATCCTCTTTCGCTTTCGAAAGAGTTTTTTCATGCGGAAGGACAATTCCCTTATCGAACTCTTCGAGGTGGCAAAGAGCGATAAAGCCCTTCCGCTGGATCGTCTCTCCCGTCGTGTGTTTGAAGGTCTGAACAAGCGCATAGATCGCCGGCTGGGCGTCGCGTTGAAGCACGCCGCTCTTCTGCCATTCTGCGAACGTTTGTGCGGACGAAGAATACCGGTCCGCCTCACGCCCGAGAATAAGCCGCACGATATTGTGGGGATCCTTATTATAGAGTTGATCCTGTTGTTCGGGCGAAATGACATCGTACGGCGGCGCGACAACCGTGTTGATGTTCACGTTTGACTGATTATAACGAATTCCACGAAACGGCTTTATTAGAAGCATAGTTTTGAATGATGACGGATTGATTTAGTTGAATATTTTTATTGACGAGTGGAGATTTACAATTGTCAATTGCAAATCGTCAATCGTAATTTTCAATTAGTGATCGTATGGTGAGGGCAGACCACTACGACTTCGCATCGTACCCCAGCCGCTTGAGCCACGTCTCATCGCCCCTCCAGTTATCGCGCACTTTCACATGAAGCTCTAAAAAAACGGGATGGCCGAGAAACTGTTCGATCTCCTTCCGGGCTTTTTCGCCCAGCGTTTTCAGCGCGCTTCCCGCCTTGCCGATAAGGATCCCTTTCTGCGATTGACGTTCAACGAAGATCTCTGCGCTGATGAAATGTTTCCTTTTTTCACGCTCATTGAACGCGACGATATCGACGGTCGTGGAGTACGGGATCTCCTGGGAGAACTGCTCGAAGATCTTTTCCCTGATGATCTCCCCCACAAAAAATTTCTCCGGAGCTTCGCTGACGATATCTTCCGGATAATACGGAGGGTGTTCGGGAAGCCGGGCCTCAAGTCCGTTCGTCAACTCAACTATCCCTTCGCTGTTAAGGGCGGATATCGGATAGATCTCTTCGAAAGGAAAGGCCTTGCTGAACCCCTCCATCATCGGCAGCAGCGCCGCTTTGTCGACCCGGTCAATCTTGTTGATCGCGAGAAATGTCTTCTTCTTCACCGACTGGATCTTTTGAAACGCCGTGTGATCTTTTACGTATTCCCCCGCGCGCATTTTTTCCGCGTCGACAAGGAGCAGCACGATGTCGGCGTCGTCCAACGCGGACGAGGCATAACGCATCATGACTTCCTGGAGCAAATAATGCGGCGTGATGATCCCAGGCGTATCAAAAAAAATAATTTGATGCCCTTCCCCGTTGAGAATGCCCAGGATCTTATGCCGCGTCGTCTGCGGTTTGTTGGTGACGATGGAGATCTTTTGTTTCAGCATCGCGTTCATGAGCGTCGATTTGCCGACATTCGGAGGGCCGGCGATCACGACGACAAATCCGGACCGCAGCCGTTCGGCCGAGTCCGCCGTCGACAATGCGCGATCCATCCGGTCCAGCGCGTGGCGCGCGGCCTTGCGCACCGACGCGCTGGTCAAATCCGCGGCGTCCTCGACGTCCGAAAAATCAAGCAGGGCCTCGACCGTCGCCATCCCTTCGACCAGCAGGGCGCGAATCTCCTCGCACTCTCGGCGAAGCGCGCCCCCAGCGATCCGCACCGCCTGACGACGCTGCGCTTCCGTCTCGGCGTCCACGAGATCGGCC
>DATJXA010000141.1:0-19081 GCA_035500675.1 Bacteroidota bacterium
TCGCTCTCGATGAGTGTGTCTGGTATGGAGGCACAACTGAGCGCCACGAATGGTTTATCCGAACGGGTGCTGTTTTTATAGAGGAAATTTGCGAAAAGTTCTTTCCCGGTGCCGCTTGGGCCTTCGATGAGGATGGTAGAATCGGTGGGAGCAACTCTGCTTGCGAGTTCAATGACTCGAGTAAAGGCAAGGCTATTCCCGATGAGGTTCGAGGAAGAGGCGAGCCGCGAGAGCTCGGATTTCATGACTTTGTTTTCGATGAGCAACTGCCGGCGCTCGAGCGCACGCTCGATGAGCGCATTCAGTTCGTCGGCCGTGTACGGTTTGGTGAGGTAGTGGTACGCGCCGAGCTTCATGCATTCGACGGCGAGCCGGATATCGCCGACTCCCGTCAGCACGATCACCTGAGTTGCGATGCAATTTTCCTGGATAAAACGCAGCACTTCGATGCCGTCGACGCGCGGCATCTTGACATCGAGCAAGACGAGATCGAAAACGGAATTTTGCAAAACATTGATCGCCTCCACCCCATCCCCCGCAGACTCGACCCAGTACCCTTCCGGCTTCAAAAGAGCGGTGAGCATTTCGCGGAATGAGCTTTCGTCGTCCACGACAAGGATCGATGCGGCGAGTCTTTTTTTTGCCATAACGAAGGTTGAATATTTTTTAGGAAGGGCTTCGCCCTGATGTCCTTGTCCGGTGTCCGGGTTCGATTACGACCCAATAATACCCATTCGAAAAATGAAGTTCAAGTGGGCAGCGTGCAGCCCATCCTCGAGCACTTAAACGATTGTTTACGGGAAGGAGTTTTAGTGAAGAACGAAAACGGCGGCAAATGTGAAATGCAGAGCGTCTTCAACGGGAATCAGAAGCAAAGCGGGACGCTCGATTTTAAATGCGGTCAGACTTAGCTCAAAACTGCCCACGACTTTCAGCGAATCGGATATCCACGTGGGCTTCACCGCCAGGACAATATCCTTGGTGACGCCGTGGAACGTCATCTTGCCGGCGATGTGGAGGCTGTCTCCAACCGGCGTCACCGACGAGCTTTCAAAAGTTGCCTCGGGATAATCGATAGCGTCGATGACCTCCATTGCGTGAGAGTCGCGATTCGAGTTGCCGCTGTCAAATGTCGTCACGTCCACATCTGCCCAGACGGCATGGATCTCCTTTTTTGCTGCGTCAATATCCATGTGGTACACGACGTCCTTGCTGGTCGCTTCAATTTCATGGAGAGGGTGCGTCAAACGGTAGGTCATCCAGGAATCGTTTTTTACGATCTCGGCTTGCTTGGTTTGAGCGTTCGCCGTGATACTTACAAAAGAAACAACTATCGGGAATAAAAAGGCCTTTATGTTCATTGATCTCCCTGTTAGAATGTTACAACAATCATCGATGCGGTAAATACCGCTGTTGTTGCATAACCCGATATTTGATGAAAATGTTCCATTTGGACGTTCGTCGACCGGCGATGCATGACCATCCCGCCAAGAATGGGAGTGAGAATCATTCCTGCAACGTGGACCCACGCGAGAGTCTTATGGATCGTCGTTGTGCTCATCTCGTCGCGGCGAATGAGCGGAGGAGGCGATAGGATCGCAAGCATCCCCGTCGCCGAGTATGAAATGATCGTGGCGGTGACTGCGTATTGATGGTTGCGCCGGAACTCCGGATGCCCGTCGATAATTTGCTGGCCGAAATAGGCCGCGCTCCACATGAGTCCAAGCGTAACAAACCCGCCGACCTGGTGGGCTGTCAGCATTGTTCGACGCAGGCTCAATTCATTTTTTCGCTCCTGTGGTGTGAGGGGACCCACAATCCCTGTCTTTCGAAGGAATCCATCCTCCCCCCATAATCCATTTTCCATGATGCTCATGTTCGGGGGTAAAAGTCTACTCCTCTGTACGGGATGCAACGAATCGGGTCCCGGGCTTTCTTCGTGCAACGGAGCAAGATTTGTTGCGAGGTCGAATTGCGACGGGATCTCCTGCGCATTCACGTACGCGGCGAATATTATCACTCCAACAATGATCGCAGCGAGAGCTGTGGAAAAAGTTTTCATGTATTATTCAAGAAGCTTTTTAAGTGTTTGATTTTTGTTCTAGAATCTTTGATGAACGAATTAAGAATGAACCCTTAGCGATGTGCCCGTCAATTCCGTAGCATATTGGGCGAGGGGACTCGGAGCGGGACCATTTATCACCGATCCGTTCGTTGCAAAATTCGACCCATGATTCGGGCAATAGAACCGGTTGGTTCCCGGAATGTATTCCACGGTGCCTCCGGCATGCGTGCATGTCTGGCTTAACGCAACGTATGCGCCGTCCACCGTTTTTGCAACAATGATTCCGCCATGGTACAAATACCCGCCGTTCGCGTTGAGGGCGGCATTGGCGCTATTCGTCAGGTCCAGAGTAAAGTCGACATTCGTTGGAGCCGTAATCGGATTGTCGAGCGGCTTGCATCCATTGAGACAATATGAGCAGGCCATCGCTGCGGCGCCAAGGCCAAGTGTCGATAAAAATTCTTTCCTATTCATCGAGAGTACCGAGTCTTGTTCGCAGCGGAACGTTTAGGCGTCGATTGTTGAGTAAAATTGTGCGCATCATTTAAAGCGGATCCGCATTCCTTTCAACAAAAACGCAATACAAAACATAGTGATTCCACACTAAAAATTAGAATTTTCCTTCCCGACAGAAGGTCGAACAGGGCCTACATCATGGAAAACAACCGGTATGAAGTGCACAACATCCTCGCTGAATTCTGATCTCTTCAGTTCTTGGTCGTATCAATTCAGGATGATGTTGGCGCTCCTTTTTATGGTGTGATGGATTAGCAGAACAGCATAGACGGTGAACAACTGAATGGAACACCATCTCCCCCTTTGCTTCTTTTCGTTTTTCATTAGACACTTGAAGAGACCGCTTTATTCCCACTGCTCAAATTATTACCTTGTTGTCCATGACGAGGGAGAAAAATGTGGGGAATAAAGTGTTTCTCGGGATTGTCTAATAAGCGGCATTGAATCAGGACCTGAAACAGTCAACAGATGGGGAGCTTCTACAGCTTTCTCGCAGCGGAGATGTTGCGGCCTTTGGGGAATTAGTGCGGCGTTACGAATCGAAGGTCGCCGCGACGGTGAGGGGGATGCTCGGCAATAACGAGGGAGCGGACGATATTGCGCAGGAAACCTTCATCCGATTTTACAACGCACTTGACCGCTTTCGTGAAGAAGCCGCCGTCGGAACCTACGTTACTCGAATTGCTATCAACCTTTCGTTGAACGAGTTGCGGCGCCGCAAGCGCAGGCGCATCCTCTTTAAACCACTCGACCCGGGCGATGATGTCGAAGAACCAAGCGCTGCCGGCGACTTCGAGCATTTCGATAAAAAAGAAATTGTTCAGTACGCACTGGAAAAGCTCGACCCAAAATTTCGGGCTGTGGTAACCCTGCGCCTTATCGAAGGGTACACGACTGAAGAGACGGCCAGTATTCTTGGCGTGCCGGTCGGGACAGTTCTATCGCGGCTGCTCCGCGCACAAAAAAAACTACGCACCATCTTAAATACATATATGGAGGGATCTTAATGAACCGATCTTTTACCAATTTGCTCCTTCGGTCTTTGGATGTTCCTCTTCCAGAAAAGGATCGACGAACGCTCGAAGAGGCGCTCCGAAACTCCCCCGAACTTCGGGCAGCTCACACGGAATTCATGGATCTCCGATCGGCCCTTCGTTCTACCGGCCATGAATCGCTGAATCCGTTTTTCGCCGAGCGCGTGATGGAACGTCTCCGGCATCCGCGTGTATCTATAGAGGAATTCTATCTATCCGTATTCCGCTTTATTGCGGCGGCTGCAGCCGTAGTGGTCATAGTGTGCGGGGCCTATAACCTCAGCCGCGCCGATGCCCTCGGTTTCGATTCGGTATTCGGTTTTCATCATCCGACTTTTCAACAGGTCTTAACGCTGGAGGCGCCCTTCGAATGAATGCGCAATTGAAGATCACGCTCATTCTCCTTGCAACGCTGATCATCGGGATTGTCGTCGGCGTAGTGGGAAGGGGAGTACTTGTGAACGATCAGCACCGAAAACTGGACGCCACTGAGCGCACGGAGATATTCTTGTCGCGCGTAGACGAAACGGTCGACCCCGATTCTTCTCAAAAGCCGAAGGTCGATGAGATCGCAAAACGAGCCGCCGATAGAATCGCCGTCTTATTCGATCACCATGACGCCGAGATGGCGAGTATCGTCGATTCCATGAAACGTGAACTCGCCGCCATTCTAACGCCGGGTCAAATGCAGCGATTGAACCATGAGCTTACCGTACAAGAGCCAAACGACAGCACGCGGGGGCAGCTCGGAATTGCAATGGCATTCTCGTATGAGTATGCAGAGAGGCTTCAGCGCGAGCTCAATCTCGACAGCGCCCAGACCGACCAACTGCTTCAGTTCATTCGCGAATCTCATAACAGGATCATGAAAGAAAAAAAATCTTACCATGGGGACCCCGAAGGAGCAAAAGAACGGCGTGAGGCCTTCCTCAAAGAAACTAACAAAAAGATCGAAGCGCTCCTCAACCCAAGGCAATTGGAACAGTTCCACCTGCTCCAGCGCGAGCGGGAACGATTTGTGGAGCATGAGCTCAAAGAAGAGGACCAATAAGCGGAATTCGGAACGTCCCTCGGCTGTGGTTGAAACATTACCGCTAATGCGCTCGGTTTCAGCTGCTTCATAGAAAACCTCCCGATTTATTTAATCGAGCATAAGCTTGATTAAATCCATTTTTTTTTCCATTCTAAGCTTGGACAAATACGGAACTACGCCGCACTCTCCGCGAATAAATTATGGACGCACGGCACCTCCAACTAGATGGAAAACATGGAGTCTCGACCGCGTTATTCTTTTCTTAAAACAATCCTTTTCCTCGCCCTGCTTCTTCAAAACGGACTGTATGCGGCCGAATTCTTAACAGGGTATGCAAGCCGCCGGTCTGAAGGACGGAGCATCTACTTTTTCACTACCGCCGGCCAGCAAATCCGCATTACTCCTTACGGAGAGAATATCGTTCGCGTCCAATACGCACGCTATCAAGAAAATTTCTTTCCCGACGATCGTTATGAAATGGTTCAATCACACAATTGGGGCGGCCGTTTGGAATTCTCCGACCTCGGCACGCACTTCACCGTTGAATCCGGCGGAATTATTCTCGAGATACATAAGTACCCTCTCCGCATCTCATTTTATCGGCGAGGCGATGAGGTTTCTCTCTTGAAAGAGGGCGGCGGCGTTTCATGGGATGGGACCTCAATTCAGGAATCGTTTGTCTATAATACCGAAGAGCACTTTACCGGGCTCGGGCATGGGTTTTTCGGACGCTCGGAACATCTCGACCTTCAGGGACAAATTCTCGAGCGGAACTACGGATCGTCGCAGGGCAACCAAGCGCCCTTGATTGTTCCATTCTTCCTTTCAAGCAAGGGGTACGGCGTATTCCTCAACAGCACTTTCCCAAACTCCTTTAACTTCGGAAAGGACGGCCGATATGAGTTTGCTATCGACGGCGAGGGGCGAATGGATTACTTCTTCATTGTAGGCCCCGAGTTTTCACAAATCCTCGACAGGTATACGCAGCTTACGGGAAGGCCCCGCCTTCCCCCTCTTGCCATATTCGGTCTCGGTCTTTCCGATAAAGCGAACGATGAAAATTCCACGGCACCTTCTGATGAAGAATGGTGGAAACAAAAAGTTACCGACCATCGCGCCGCGGGATACCCTATCGATCATCTCATCAACGACAACCGATGGAGAGCCGGAGGCGGCAAGCGATGTGAATCGTATTTCGAGTGGGATTCGACTCGATTTCCGGACCCGCAAGAATACGAACGATGGATAAAAGCCAATGGCCTTGTCGTGACGATCGATTTCAACCGATGCATCGCTAAAGCAAGCGAGGGATGGAAGGCATCATACAACATCCCGGTTTCCGACAGCATCGATTTTGGGGACAGCGCGCCCGACTTCACGCGCGAGGATGTGCGCGACTGGTTTTGGCGGCTCCTTTGGCGAAAGTCACTCAGCCCGAAATTAGAATACCCGGGCGACGCACTCTGGATCGACGAGTTTGATGAGTTGGGCAAAGCGCCTGCAACGATGGTACTCGGCAACGGAATGACCTGGAATGAAATGAAGAATTACTGGTTCTTCCTCATCGCGAAAACGATAGTTGCAGACGGCTGGGACAAACAGATCGCTCCAGCAAAAAGACCGTTCGTGTGGGTCCGTGGAATGACTGCCGGAGCGCAGCGCTATGCGACCCTTTGGAGCGGAGATATCAAACCGACGTACGGCGAAATGAGGGGTCAGGTGAGAAGTATGCAGCTGGCGGGACTTTCGGGGTTTCCTTTCTGGGGCCACGATGCAGGAGGCTTTTACGATTGGGAGAAAAAATCTGGGCCGGATGATTCGATGTACTGCAAATGGTCGATGGCGTTCGGAAGTTTTTCGCCGTTCTGGAAACCCCATGGCATGGGACAATCGCGCTGGCCGTTGGACAGGGGTGTTGAAGCACAGCGTGAGGCGAAAATTTATTCCGACCTTCGATATGAGCTTATGCCGTACACATACACGTATGCAAAGGAAGCGTCCTCGACGGGCATGCCGGTCGCACGAGCCATGATTCTCGAACATCAACATGAGGCGCTTGCATGGAAATACGACCTCGAATATATGTGGGGCGATGAGTTACTCGTTGCACCTGATTGTTACGAAGAGAACTCGGTTCCTCTGTGGCTTCCGGAGGGAACATGGTACGACTTCTGGACCGATTCGGTCTGGTCGGGAAACCGGCAATGTGTTTTTTCTTCTCCCGAGGGCAGAATGCCTTTGTTCGTCAAATCTGGCTCGATCATTCCGATGGCATTCCCTGCACTCGGCACGGCATTGATAAGGAAGGATTCTATGGTCGTACGTGTCTATGTCGGGGCAAACGGGAGCTATACTCTCTCCGAAGATGATGGCATCAGCGAACTGTATCGCACAAAAGGGGAAACACGGACAACGTCGTTTGCATTTATCAATTCAATCCTCGCTCTGGACATTGCGCCCGCCCACGGAACCTTTGAAGGAGCCCCGCTCGCCCGGGCGTATCGGGTAGAATTTCACGGACTCGAGCATCCAATCTGCATGATGCTCAACGGCAAGGAATTAAGGTCCTATAATTCGAACGGAGAGGCAGCAGCAGCCGGAGAAGGCGTTGTGTGGGACAAGGAGAAAAAAATGTTGTCCGTATTTACTGCCAAGGAGCCGGTCAACGCCGATCTCTTGATCGAGGAAATTGAAGACTGTTCAAATTAAGGCCAACGTATACAATGAGAAAATATATCTTCGTTTTGCTTTTTTTTACAGTCGGGTCTCTCGGAGCACAGACTCGTTTCGGGATGTACCGCAGTTATTCGATTTCCGGGAAAGCGCTTATCGTTAAAACCGATTCGTCATCGATCCGCCTGATTTTTTACCAGCCGAATATTCTCCGCGCCGATTTTCTTCCTTTCCCGAATTCCAAAATTGATTCGTCCTTTGTCGTTATCCGAGACACGTCGGCGACTATTCCTTATTCGGTATCGGACCTTGGTCCTTCTCTTATCGTCTCGTCTTCTGCGCTCACAATTGTTTTCCAGAAATTCCCTTTACGGTTCTCAATCATCGATTCTGCGGGAAAGGTAGTTCTTTCCGAACCACGGCTAGGCAGTTTTTCCGCCTTCGGCGACAGGCGGACAGTAAGTTTCACGATCGATCCGGGGGATCATTTTTACGGAACCGGCGAACGTGGGACGGCTCTCGACAAACGCGGCCAGGCGTTCGATAGTTACAACACGCAAGTGGGAGGCTATAGATCGCCCCTGCCGACGATGAACCTCAACGTTCCATTTGTTGCCTCAACGGACGGCTATGCCCTCTACATCGACAACACATACAAAGGCAGGTTCGACATTGGCGCGACAGACAGCTCCGTCTTCTCCTATACGGCCGAAGGGGGAGAATTGTCGTGCTATTTCATCATCGCTCCGACTATTCCGGCTCAGCTTTTCGCGTATACCTGGTTGACCGGAAGAGAGCCCTTGCCGCCGAGATGGGCGTTCGGATTTATCCAATCGAAGAACCGCTATCGCGATGAAGCTGAGGCGCGCGCCGTTGTCGATACGATGCGCGAGAAGAAAATTCCGTGCGACGCTCTCGTTCTCGACCTCGCATGGTTTAAAAATATGGGCGACCTTCGATGGAACGACACGTTGTGGCCAAATCATGAAAAGCTGGTTTCCGATCTCCTCGCGAAGGGAATCAAAACAATCCTCATCACCGAGCCGTACATCGTCGAGCCATCGATCAATTTTCACGAGGGCGCTTCGTTGGGATATTTTGCAAAAGATTCATCCGGAAACCCATTCCTTCTCGGGCGATGGTGGTCCTGTGGGGGATGCGATGCCGCACTTCTTGATATCACGAACCCTTCTGCAAGGACATGGTGGTGGTCGAAACATCCTACATTCCTTGGCTCGAACGTTGCGGGCCTATGGACGGACCTTGGCGAACCTGAACGACACCCCGACAGCATGGATCATTTCCTTGGCGGCGCCGGAAAAGTGCACAATATTTTCAACCTCCTCTGGGCACAAACGATCTTCGAAGGGTTTGCTCGTCTTCGTCCCGGCGACCGTATGTTCAACCTCACGCGTTCGGGTTTTGCGGGCATTCAGCGCTACGGAGTGATCGTGTGGTCGGGAGATGTCGGAAGAGATTTCGGCGGGCTGGCGGTACAGCCCCCGATGCTCCTCAACATGGGCATGTCGGGAATTGCATATCATAATTCGGATATCGGCGGTTATGCCCGCATGCGTACGACGCCCGAGCTTTATGTTCGGTGGATGCAATACGGCACGTTCTGTCCGATCACTCGCGCTCATGGCGCCGGTGAAAATGAGGGGGGCTTTCCGACGGAGCCGTGGGGATTCGGTTTGGACGTAGAAACCATTTGCAGAAAATTCATCGAGCTTCGGTATCGATTACTTCCGTATATTTATACGCTTGCGCACGAAAATTATGAAACGGGAATACCGCTTGCTCGGCCCTTGTTTTGGACTGACACCTCTAATGACAGCTTATTCGATAGAAGCTCTGAATATTATTGGGGTGATGCATTCATTGTTTCTCCGGTCGTGAAAGCCGGCCAAACGGAAAAAAATGTATTCCTTCCGAAAGGAAACTGGTTCGACTTTTGGACCGATGAAATTTTGACGGGCGGGAAGAGCTATTCGGTCGAGACGCCGCTGGATAAAATGCCCATCTTCGTAAAAGCCGGAAGCATCATCCCCATGGCGCCCGTCATGAACTACTCCGACGAACGGCCGTTAGACACGCTGACGCTCCGCTGCTATCCAGACTCATCGGAAGAAACGTCATACACTCTCTATGAAGACGATGGGAAAACGACTGCATACCAAAAAGGAAGTTACGCTCTTACAACTTTCTCCCAATCATGCAATCGTGAAGTTGGGGTGGAAATGATTAATTTTACAATTAGCCCCTCGCGAGGGTCTTTCGAAGGAAAGGTCGCACATCGGGTCTACCTTGCCGAATTTCATCACGTCTCATCTCATCCCTCAAAGGTCAGTGTAAATGGCAAGGTATTAAATCCGTTTCGAGAAAATCGATCCGTTCACAAGAGCAAAAGCGGGTCTTATTATGCACTCGACTCGTCGACCCTTGTCATTCCCATTGCATGCAATGCCGACAGCGCATATCATATTGCAATCCGCTATTCGCATTCTCAACGCGGCGTAAATTGAGAGCAACGTGACCCTGGTCTTTTGCGGTTTGATTTAAGACAGATGAGGAAGGTTGCTTGATAGAGGGGAATTACTGCAGACTTCGTTTTACAGCTTCTAACAATTGGTTCGTGTTCACAGGCTTTTCGAGATACTCGACAGCCGGGTCCGAATCCCACGCACCGGCCTCTTGTGCTTCCCCCGTCACAAAAATAACGGGGATCTTTTTCGTCGCCGGCTCGTCGCGCAAAAGCTCGTACAGCATAAACCCGTTGAGATTCTCCATCATGACATCGGTGATAATAAGGTCGGGAATCTTTTCTTTGGCAAGGTCAAGGGCAATCGATCCGTCTTCTGCTTCGATGATCTTGTAGCCTTGTTTCGAGAGAATGATCTCGATCAATTTCCGATTGTCGGGATCGTCATCAACGATAAGGATTGTTTTCATTGTATCTCGAGCCTTGCTCGGTTTTTCAATAGTCGATGTGCTCGCAAAAATACCGATTTCGCGGGTGAAGTTCAAGCCCTCCCGGGAAGTGATAGTGAACGGTCCACCTAAGTGGACCGCTCACTCAATTTCATTTACGGTTTTGGAAATGGAGGCACTGGGGGGAATGTATAAGGATGTTCTTTTGCTTTTTTAAGCGCAACCTGAATCGCTTCTTCCAGTTGCGGGTCTTTTCCTGCCATAACGCTCGCCGGATCGTTCTCGACCGTGATATCCGGATCCGCTCCATGGTTTTCGACCAGCCACGTCCCTCCTTCGCCGTAAAATCCGGTGTTCGATTGTTCCACTGTTCCGTTGTCGATGGTCCGCTGCGTATTCTGGATCCCGACTAACCCGCCCCAGGAAGTCACGCCGACAACCGTCCCGAGTTTTCTTGCCTTGAAGCTTTCGATAAACGCTTCGCCGTCGGACCCGTTGTCTTCATTCGAAACGACGACGTAGTTGCCGATCGATGTGCTGCCCGGGTACCGAAGAGGGATCATCCCGTGGAGCGCGCTCTGTGCAGTGACCTGCCGTTCGAGTTTGTCGATGAGGAAATACTCCGTCCATCCACCGCTGTTGCGGCGCACATCAATGATAAGTGCATCTTTGTACCGGAACGCGCGCCAGAATTTGTCGAACTCGCCTATGCCGCCGGCGCCCATTGCGTTGATATGCATGTAGCCGACTTTCCCGTTCGTCTCGTCTGAGACCTTTTTGATATTATCGGCAAGCCATCTAAAATAGCGAAGGCTGATATCGTTATGGATCGGCTCAACTTCATACACCTTTGCCCCCTGCAAAGTGGGCTTGGCGTTGACGGTGATACTGACTTTCTCGCCGCTGGTGACTTGCAAATATTTGTTGTAATCGTCCGGAGCTTTTAGTTCCGTTCCGTTGATGGCAAGCAGATAGTCACCCTCTTTGATATTGTAATCCGGCCTCGCAAGAGGAGCGACTGCATTCTCGTTGTATTCGGTCGGGACATAGATCTTTTGGAATTTATAGAGACCTGTCTCTTTGTCTGCGACGATATCCGCTCCAAGCTCGCCGGTGTACAATGGGGATGATATCGGTTCGGGCTCATTATTGTCGCCGCCGCCAATATACGTGTGCGAGACGCACAACTCTCCCACCATTTGCTGCATGATCCAGTTCAACTCTTCACGCGAATTGATTCCTTGAATGTATGAACGGTATTTCTCTCCGATCGCCTTCCAATCTCGGCCGTGCATGTTCGGGTCGTAGAAGAAATCCCGGTACCACCGCCAGCAATCGTTGAAAATCTGGTTCCATTCCTGCCGATAGTCAACGGTATACAGCATGGTGCTGAGACTCACCTTCTCCCCGGCATTCTTAGAGGCAAATGCCTTATCGAAGGTCGTCACAAAAATCTCTTTATCTTTTCGGATCGTCAATTGTTCGCCGTTCGGAGAAACGTCATAATCGCTGATTTTATCCGCGAGTTCTGCGTCCTTTTTCGACCCCATATCGAACATCGTCAATTTCCATTTCGTCTCGCCCTTCGGCTTGAAAATTTCCTCATATTCGTCCTCGGTGAAATTATCGACGGCACACCAGGCAACTTTTCCTTTCCCCGCTTTGAGATAGAAATAGTTTCCTGCCGGGACGGGGAGCGGATATGTTCTTTTCTGCAGTCCTGCCACGTCGATACGCATCTCTTCCGGCGCTTTTTTCTTTACGTCGTTGTCATCCGAATCGAGAAATGGCGGCTTCTCCCCGTCGCGCAACTGCACCGCCATGACGGTCTGCGGCGAGCGAACGACGTGATCGTCCTCGTAAAAGTCCATAAGAATGTCAAAATTCCGGCTCGAAAGATAATAGAGATAATCGCCGTTTCGGTCGAATGTGGGGTTGAGGTTGTCAAAAAAATCGTCGGTGACCGCGTACTTTTTGTTCTCCTCGATATTGTAGATAAAGATCTGGCTGTTCCTGTTATACTGGACAAGGCTGTAACAGACCCATTTGCTGTCGGGCGACCAGCCGTAATCGCTCACCTCCCAGTAGAATTCGTCGTTCTTCAATTGATTCGATTCGTCGATCTTTGTCAATTTCTTTGACGCTACGTCCAGGACGAAAATGGCAAAATCTTTGTTGCCGAAGAGAATCTTTTTTCCGTCCGGAGCCCACTCAAGATGATATACGGTCCTGTCGAGCGTCGTCGTCAATTGCGTCCATGGTCCTCCCGTTGCACTTTGTGTGTACAATTCATACTCTCCGCTCTTATCGGAAAAAAAGGCCACTGTTTTTCCGTCCGGGGACAATTCGGGATACGATTCGCGCGTGCCAGGAGAATTGGAGACATTTTTTGCCTCGCCCTTGTCGGCCGGAACGATGAATACATCTCCGCGAGCTTCGATCGCAACGTCCTTGCCGTCGTTGCCGGCCCGCGCGCTATGGATAAAATCTTTCGGGTTGATCACCTTCGTCCGCGTCGTCCAATCGTCGGAGGGACATTCGACGGAGATCTGTTTCACTTCCCCAGTCGCAACATTGAGGAGGTGAAGATACCCGTCATGCGTAAAAACGATCGTCGATCCGTCGGTCGACGGCATCATCACATCGACGTCGGTGTACGATGTTACGACGTCGATCTTTTTTGTCAGGAGGTCTTCCCGGTAGATGTTCGAAATTCCATTCGTGCTGTCGCACACGAAATACATCGCGTCGCCGATCCACATGGGGTACGCATTTTTCCCCACATAGCTCGATAGAGGAGTAAATGCCGCAGTGGTAAAATCGTATTTCCACAGGTCGGTGTGCTGTCCTCCTTTATAACGCTTCCAGTAATTGTCCTCGCTTCCTCGCCGTTGATAGACCATCTGCTTTCCGTCGGGAGAAAAGCTGCACAAACGGCCGCGGTCGATGGGAAACCGTTCCGGCGCCGACCCGTTCTTGTCGACAAAATAAAGGTTCGGGTCGCGGCCTATGAAGTTTTCCGAATACGAGCGATAGACGATCCGTTTTCCATCGGGAGTCCAGCAGACAACTTGGGCAAACCCCGGTTGATATGTGACCCGTGTGGGCGCTCCGCCCTCGGCCGGGATAACATATACATTGATCGCGCCGTCGTAATCTCCGCTGAAGGCGATCCACTTGCCGTCGGGGGAAAATTTTGGAGAGAACTCGTTTCCGGGCGCCGATGTGATTCGCCGGGCAACTCCCCCCGATGACGATACCAACCATAGATCCCGCTGATATTCAAAGACAATTTTGTCTTTATAGATGTCCGGGTATCTCAAAAAACGGGCTTCTTCTCCGGCAAAAGATAGCTGCGCGCAAAGAAGGACAAGCATAAAATGAGTAACGGAAAATTTCATAAGAATACCTTTGGTTTGGTAAACAAAATATTCTCTGGGTGCAAACCAACCGCTCGAGAAGCGCCTTAATTGTGAGATGTTACTTAACAAATAATCTTAACAATTTCAAGCAGGAATCGGGTAAATATTCCTGCGCCCCGGAATGAACGCCAACGGAATTATCTTTAAGGGATTTTCGTTATACTACTTTTGAACGGCCGCTGAAAATCGATCCATGAATCATGGCGGCCCACTCCTTTTAATCCCTGAACTAATTTCTGAATGACGCAGCCATTAACAACGCTTCAGAAGGATATTGTCAGAACGCTGGCGTACTTTGACAATTTTGCGTACCCTCTTTCAGCGGATCAAGTAAAGGCGTTCCTTCCGAGAAATTCAGTTTCTCTTGAACAACTCGAAGAAAGCCTCGAAAACTTAACCACGGCCGGCTTCTTACGGAAAGAGAAGGCATTCTATTTTTTTGCCGACAGATCCCCGGCGGTCGTCGCATCGCGGATCCATAACGAACAGCGGGCGTCGCGCATGAAAAAAAAGGTGTTGTGGATTTCCTTTTTTCTGCGCCAAGTGCCGTTTGTCAGAGCGGTGTTCGTGACCGGTTCACTCTCGAAAAATGTCGCTGGTCCGTCGAGCGATGTCGATTTCATGATCGTGACCGCAAAAAACCGGCTCTGGGTCTCCAAGATGATACTCACGGCGATCCGCAGAACAATCCTCTTCGGTTCGACAAAATATTTTTGCTGTAATCTCTTTGTGACGGAAGATGGGTTCATGTTTTTCGAGCAGAATATTTTCAACGCTATCGAGATCGCGACAACGCAAGTGCTGTGGAATGAAGCGGCGCACAGGAAATTCCAATCCGCAAATTCGTGGATTGAACGGTTTCTCCCTAATTGGCGGTCGAACCACGCACACGGTGGATTCGCATCGGCCTCTTCATCGTTTATTCAATCCGTGCTCGAAAAATTCCTGAACATGTTCCCTCTGTCGACAATCGACGCAAAGTTGATGGACTTTGCCCGCACGTATTGGAAAAAAAGGAACATTCACCTTGACGAGCACCGCTTTAATTCGCTCTTTCTCTGCACTCCGGATATCTCAACCGTTTGGTATGACGACCATCAAAGAAGAATCCTTAGCGGCCTTCGACAACGTCTGACACAACTGGGTGTCGACCAAGTAGCATGACCGATATCCTCCTCACACATTCTTACTTCATGAAGTTCGACCCAAAGCAGGAGCGGGCGATGATGCCGTATGCCCCGCTTGGGACGCTGTATGCGGCCAGCGTGCTCGAACAACTTCATTTCACCGTCTCCCTTTTCGATTCAATGCTTGCAGCCTCCGAAGAGGAGATTCGGTCGTATTGCAGCGAGCACAGGCCCGCGCTCGTCGCCATTTACGACGACGACTTTAATTATCTCAATAAGATGTGTTTGAGCAGAATGCGAGAAGCTGCATTTGCGATGGCTGCGATAGCGAAAGAGTACGGGGCCTACGTTGTCGTTCATGGCTCAGACGCCACCGACCATGCCGAAGAATATCTCCGACATTCCGCGGACGCGGTGATTGTGGGGGAAGGAGAGCAAACGCTCGCCGAAATTGCCCTGCAAGTTCTCGGGAAACGATCGGTCAATGTAGACTCCATCCCGGGCATTGCGTACCGGAAAGACGGCGCTGTCGCCCGTACGGCCCGCCGTCCGCCGACAAAAAATCTCGACTCCATTCCGTTGCCCGCGTGGCATTTGATCGACCATCAACGGTACAAACAACTGTGGAAAAAACGCCACGGTTATTATTCGGTCAACATCGTGACGACCCGCGGTTGCCCTTTTCACTGCAACTGGTGCGCGAAGCCGATCTATGGCCAGGTCTACAATTCACGGTCGCCCGAAAATGTCGTTGAAGAAATAAAGCTTCTTCGCCGCACGATCATGCCCGAACACATCTGGTTTGCCGACGATATTTTCGGATTGACGCCCGGCTGGATTGAAAAATTTTCCGCACTCCTGACACACGAGGGTATTGCCATTAGATACAAGATTCAATCGCGTGCCGACCTGTTGCTTGCCAACGGCACCGTCGAGGCATTAGCTCGCTCTGGATGCACGGAAGTATGGATCGGAGCGGAATCGGGGTCACAAAAGATCCTCGATGCGATGGAAAAAGGGACGACGATTTCTCAGATCTACGAAGCGCGGAGGGTGTTAAAAACATTCGGGATCAAAACGGCTTTCTTTCTTCAATTTGGATATCCGGGCGAAGACCAAAACGATATTGAATCCACGCTTCGGATGGTCCGGCAACTTATGCCCGATGATCTCGGCATCTCCATCTCCTATCCACTTCCCGGAACAAAATTCTATGAGAACGTCCGATCCGACCTCCAAAAGAAAAGCAATTGGGTGGATTCCGACGACCTCGCATTGATGTTCCGCGGAACTTATTCGGCCGCGTATTACAAAAAACTCCATCGCTACACTCATAAGTTTTTTCGCTTTTGGAAAGGCATTCGCTTGATCGGCGACCTCATGACGTTCCAAACCTCCTTCAACAACAGGACGTTAAAAACGGTGATGTCGATCGGATACTTTGCCCCGGCTGCGTTGCTTGACCGCTGTGTGTTGTCATACCTTGCCCGCCGGTAAAACCCTCATGCCTTCCGTGAACGTTGACAATATTTCGAACAGCGAGCGCGTGAGCAGAGCGTTCTCTGCCCAAGCGCCGGCGTTCGATGCGTATGAAGAACAGAACGCGATCCTCCAATGGATGCGGCGTCAGGTCTACCGTCACGAAGAAGATTTTCTTTCTCGCGGCGACAGCATTCTGGAGCTTAATGCCGGGTCGGGAATAGACGCCATGCATTTCGCGCGCGCGGGACACTCGGTCTTTGCGATCGACAACGCCCCCGGAATGCTCGATGTCCTGAACACAAAAGTGAAACATCATCACCTGGAAAAGTTCGTCGAAACGATGCTTTGTTCATTTACGGACTTACATTTGCTTCCCGAGCGACGCTTCGACCACGTTTTTTCGAACTTTGGCGGACTGAATTGCATTCCTGACCTACGCGCAGTCACGACAAAACTCCCGGCGCTGCTGAAACCGGGCGCCACCGTCACATTTGTTGTCATGCCGCGCGTCTGCCCGTGGGAACTCATACACATCCTGAAAGGAAATTCCCGGTTGGCGTTTCGGCGCTTTTCGCGCAACGGGACCCCAGCTTCGATCGAAGGGATCAAGTTCCTTTCCTATTATTTTTCTCCGGGAGAAATCATCGGCAGTTTTGATAAAAGATTTTCGCTTGCCAAACTCCGCGGACTCGCTTCGTTCTCGCCTCCCCCTCAAATGCTGAGTATTGCACAACGCCATCCTCAATTATATGCGCTTCTCGCAAAACTGGATGAGCGGTGTTCAGGATTACCGCCGTTCAACAGATGGGCCGACCATTGTATTATCACGATGAAGTATTTACCTTGATTGTGGTCTTATCCACCGCATTTTTTTATAGACAGGAGCCTTTGGGTGGACTGGGGCTTCCCTTTACGCACGTGTTGGACAGATAAAAATAAGCGCACGAGCGGACAAAAATGTGATCGTATGGAGCTAGGATTTATTTTTGTAGTTCTATGTGTTGCCGGCGGGGTATTGGTGTACCATACGAAGTTTCATCGCCTGAAAGGACGCATTGTCCTTACGACGGAACAACGAGCCCGGTTGCTCGAGCTCGCTTCGCTCTCGCTCAATTCGGCGGACGTTCCGGTGGGCGCAATATTGCTGAGTCGGGGAGAAATTATCGGCGAGGGATACAACACCGTCCTGAAAAATGGAAAGGCGGGCGAACACGCCGAGGTCAACGCAATTTCCGACGCAATCGGGAAAATTGGAATGGACGGGTTCGCCGCGCTCGACCGGTCGACGTTGATCCTTATTTCGACTTTCGAGCCGTGTCTGATGTGCGCCGGCGCTTTTATAAATTACAATGTCAAGAATGTATTTTTTATGAAAGAGAAGGACCTTTCTTATACACTCAAGGAAGAATTACTTCTTACGCGGTACTGGATTCGGCGACGGCAAATAAAGGAGAGCGGGGAACAAGAAGCGCTATTCGAAAAACATCCCGGCTACGCGGCGAAGAAAACGCGTTAAATCTTAAACCCCAATTCCATTGCTTTCTTATACTCATTTTTAAATTGCGTTGCTGTCCATTCCATCGACCACTGTTCCGCAATTTTCCGATTCCGAAGCTGCATAGCCGAAACGCGCTTCGGCTCGGCTGTCAAACGAAGGATCTTTTCCGCCAAACCTTCCGCATCCCCCGGCTTGACGACGACACTTTGATCTCCTACGTCTGCAAGCAGACCGACATTTGTTCCGACCGCAATGACCCCGGACGCAAATGCTTCCATAATTACTACCCCTTCCCCTTCATACCATGAAGGAAGAATTACTACATCGATGGCATGGAGATAGTGCGCGACCATTGCATGCGGAACTTTTCCTACCCATTGAATCCTCTTTTCAACTCCCAATGCTGACGCGTACTTTTGTACTTCTCCATCTAAATAATCAGGCCCCACGATAGTGAGGGTGCATTCAACTTTGGCGAGAATAAGTGAAAATGTCTTGATAAGCGTAAACGGGTCTTTCACGCTGTTTAAGTTGCCGATAAAGCCAAGCTTAAGCTGGCTCGAAATTTCTTTGGGCTGGAAAGTAAATGTAGACAGTTCCACGCCGAAAGGAATGACCTCCGGTATGGTCTGCGACATCCCCGCCGATTGCATGAGCGTCTGTTGGTAGCGCGTGAGGACAGTGACAATGTGCGCATGTTTCACGACCCATCGGATGACCCTTCGCGAAAAGGCTGTTCTCATCGCCCCGTAATCGATCTCCGGCACATAAACAATATCACCCCCCAGCGAACTAACGATGCTCGGAATTTTCAACCACCGAGACGCCAACACAGCAGCCAAACCTTGCGGCATAATCCAGAACCCGTGAACGAGGTCTATACGTTCACCCGTCGTGTGTGTTTTCATTTTCACGAGGAGGCAAATGAGCTTCAGGATGGTGGAATTTCCAGCAGTTTTCGGCGGAAAATAGATCCTGCAATTTTTTTCTAAAAGAATATGATGTGGCGCTGCGTGCGAAAACGAATAAATCGCCAGCGTATACTCTTCGGCAAGCCGCGAGAGCAAATCAATAATTGCCGGAACATTGTCTTTCTCTCCGATCCCTCCCGGTACAATGATCGCTATTCTATATTTATTATTCACGTTGTCGCGTTTTCTAGCAATTTCGACGCAGCTTCGACGATAAGGTTTGGAGTATAGCGCGTAAGGCAGTGCGTATCTCCAAATCGGCATTCGGCCTGCAGGCATTCGCCGCATTCAAGGTCCGAGGAATTCAGACAGAGAGAATTATCGCCCAG
>DATJXA010000142.1:0-8778 GCA_035500675.1 Bacteroidota bacterium
CGGGAACTTTGTACTCCACGCATGTTGCTATTTCTTGAATGTTCATCTGGATGCCGCCATCGCCGCTCACAGAAATGATCGGCAAATCTTTTCTGGCAAACGCTGCACCCATTGCGGCGGGGAGCGAAAACCCCATCGTGCCCAAACCGCCCGACGTAATGTGTGTTCGCGGATGAATGTACTTGAAAAATTGCGCTGTCCACATTTGGTGTTGACCCACATCGCTAATGACGACCGCATTCCCTTCGGTCAGCTCGCCAATTTTCTGGATGACATACTGCATACGGATCAGCTTACCATTTCGGTACCGGAGAGGATGCTCTGTTTTCCATTGTTTGATCGTTTCGATCCAATCTTTCGTGTCGAGCGGGGTCACAAGCTGTGTGAGCTTTTGCAAAACTTTTTTCACATCGCCGACGATCGGAACATCAACCGGCACATTTTTGCTGATTGCGGTTGGGTCGATATCGATATGGATCTTCTTCGCTTCGGCTGCAAATGCCTCCGTTTTCCCTGTCACGCGGTCATCAAAGCGCGCGCCAACGGCGATAAGCAGGTCGCAGTAATGGACCGCCGTGTTGGAATACCATGTCCCGTGCATCCCGAGCATCCCCATCGATAACTCGTCGGTTTCCGGATACGACCCGAGTCCATGCAGTGTGGTTGTCACTGGAATGTTCGTTTTCTTCGCAAACGCCTTCAGCTCTTCTGCGGCATTCGAAACGATTGCACCCCCACCGACATACAGCACCGGCCGTTTCGATTTCGCAATTAAGGCGGCGGCTTTTTCAAGCTGTTTCATATGCCCTTCGACATGCGGGTTGTACGATCGGAGGGAGACCTTCTTGGGATATTCGAAGTGCGTCTTGCTTGCCATGACATCTTTTGGCAGATCGACGAGAACCGGTCCTGGCCTTCCCGTCGTTGCGACGTAAAAGGCCTCTTTAATAGTGCGTGCGAGTTCGTTGACATCGCGCACCAGATAATTGTGCTTCGTGATCGGACGCGTGATACCGACGATATCCGCTTCCTGGAAAGCGTCGTTGCCAATCAGCTTCAGCGGGACCTGCCCGGTGAAAACAATGATCGGGACTGAATCCATGTAGGCGTCTGCGATTCCGGTTACCGTATTCGTGGCCCCCGGCCCGGAGGTGACAAGAGCGACGCCCGGTTTTCCGCTGGCTTTTGCGTATCCTTCAGCAGCATGCACTGCGCCTTGCTCGTGGCGAGTGAGGATATGCTTGATATCCGATATATCGTGCAAAGCGTCATAGATGCCGATTACCGCGCCCCCCGGGTAACCGAACACCACTTCAACGCCTTCTTCAATTAATGAACGGACAAAGATTTCCGATCCGGTCATTTGCTTCGGGGAAATGGGTGAAAGTGTATCCTTCTGCTGTGCCATGGCCTCTTAAGAGAATGTGAATAAAACTGTTTCAGCAGCATAAAGAACAATGCTGGAACACGTTACTCTGCTCCGGAGGTTACGCCTTCAACTGAGATTTAGTGTGGAAATTTTCTGTGGTGAGTTGGGAGTAACCTCTGGCTTTTCTTAACCTACTATGCGTAGGTTTAGAATACCGGGTAGCGTTCCCAAAATAATAATAACGCCGACGACGAAGAGGGGGGATACGGCGACAGAACCTTTACGATTCTTCAACTTCCGAGCGGAAGAAAAATTGGAGTATGTATCGTTTCGTCTTGACATGTCGGGTAAAGTAAGGATGAAAACTCATCCAATCCGTTGCACTATAAGAAGATAAGAATTTATACCCTTTTGTCAAGTAAAATATTCTCCTTTTCGCCTTTTTATGGTAAAAACTCGACCGTCCACCGGCTTTTCCTATTCCACACGAGTACAACGGCCTATCTAGTCTGGAATCTATCCTTATTCTCGCAAATTGTTTCTCTTAAAAAAACCAGTATATTTACTAAATATGCTACGAGAAGCGAAAGATACGATTGCAGCCATTGCGACCCCCATAGGAGAGGGAGGAATTGCCGTGATCCGTGTAAGCGGGTCCCTAGCAATAGAAGCCGCCGATAGAGTATTCAGGGGATCCCGGCCATTGAGTTCGGCCAAATCGCATACCATCCATTATGGCAAAATAATTACCGATCGAGGAGATCTGGTGGACGATGTTCTTGTCTCCGTTTTTAAAAACCCCCATTCGTACACCGGAGAGGACAGCGTCGAAATAAGCTGCCACGGCAGTTATTACGTCTCACAAAAAATTCTTGAGACCGTTATTGCGAGTGGGGCAAGATTAGCAGACCCGGGCGAGTTTACTCAGCGGGCATTCCTTAATGGAAGAATGGACCTAATGCAGGCCGAGGCGGTTGCAGACCTTATCCACTCCAAAACGGCCCTCGCACATAAGGCATCCATGGAGCAATTGAATGGACGGCTATCGGCAGAAATTAATTCCATCCGTCAAAACCTCATCGAGCTGTGCTCGCTCCTGGAATTAGAACTTGATTTTGCGGAGGAAGGGATCAAGCTTTCCGACAAGGAGAAGATTCTTTCCGTATTTGATGAAACAATAACGGATATAAAAAAATTAATCGATTCTTACCGCTTTGGCAAGCTTGTTCGCGATGGAGTGAAGGTGGTCCTCGCTGGAAGTCCAAACGTCGGGAAGTCGAGTTTGCTCAATGCTCTCTTGCAGGAAAACCGCGCAATCGTAAGTGATATTCCAGGAACAACGCGCGATGTCATTGAAGAGTCCATTGCTATCAACGGCGTGGTATTTAGGTTTGTCGACACTGCAGGCCTGCGGGAGACTTCGGACCATGTCGAAAAAGAGGGGGTGCGAAGAAGCAATTCCCAAATTGAATCTTCAGATATAATTCTATTGGTTGTTGATGCCGCAGATCCTTCCCTAGCTGAAAAGGGGGCAAGTAAGGTATTTGACGTTGTAGAATCTTATGGAGAGAAGGTCCTTATAGTCTATAACAAAATCGACTTGCTCCCCAACGGTCACAATATCAAGTGGCCATATAACTCTGCCGCAGTATTAATTTCTTGTCTCACAAAGGAAGGAATTGAAGAACTTACAAATAAGATTTACCAACGCGCAGTTACAAATTTTGACTCAAATTCTTCAAGCGTTAAAATTCAAAGTTCTCGGCATCAAGAGTTACTGAGGAAATGCCTTAGCAGTGTAGTTTCAGCAAAATCTTCGCAGGTGGATGACTTAGGGGGCGAGCTTGTGGCCGTCGATCTTAGAATTGCCTTAGATTACCTTGGTGAGATAGTGGGATTAACCACATCCGACGATGTATTAAATAGCATTTTTTCGAACTTTTGCATAGGCAAATGAACGTTTCACGTGGAACATTGTAATGTTAACAACGCAGCCCAAAAAGCACTATGATGTAATAGTTGTTGGGGGTGGCCATGCTGGCATCGAGGCTTCTTTAGCTGCGGCTAGGATGGGATGCCAGACAATGCTTCTGACGCTGACCGCCAACTCAATTGGCCGACTCTCATGTAATCCTGCAATTGGAGGAACGGCAAAAGGCCACATTGTGCGTGAAATTGACGCTCTTGGTGGAGAAATGGGAAAAATCGCAGATTCGACTGGCATCCACTTCAAGATGCTCAATAAATCCAAGGGTCCTGCGGTTTGGTCGCCAAGATCGCAGAATGACCGGGAAACCTATTCCAAAGAATCTCAGATAAGAGTCTTATCTCAACAAAACCTAGATGTTGTTGAAGATGCACTTGTGGAAATTTTTACTGATTGTGGCATGATAAAATCAGTAAAAACATCATTGCATGGTATGGTTGGCTGCGGTGCGTTAGTTATCTCCTCCGGAACATTTCTTAACGGTCTAATGCATACTGGGCTGAAAAATCGAAAAGGTGGACGATTTGGAGAGCCACCAGCCACCCAGGTAACCGAATCTCTAAATAAGCTAGGGTTTGTTTCTGGAAGACTAAAAACCGGTACTCCTCCAAGGATCGATCTGAGCAGCATAGACCTCAATGCGGTTGAAATCCAGGAAAGCGATAATCCTCCTACGCCCTTCTCATTTTCGACCAAGAGCATCGGAAATAAGCTGATCCCAATGTACCTTACTTACACTAACACAAAAACTCATGACGCTTTGAGGAAGGGATTTGATCGATCTCCGATGTTCACTGGTAGGATCAAGGGGACGGGTCCACGTTATTGTCCTTCAATAGAGGACAAGGTCTCGCGATTCGCGGATAGAGACCGTCATCAAATTTTCCTGGAGCCCGAGGGCTACGAAACTAACGTTGTGTATGTAAACGGGTTCTCGACGAGCTTACCAGAAGAAATTCAGTTCGAGGGGCTGAGAACGATCGTCGGCTTGGAGAAAGTCAAAATGCTGCGGCCGGGCTATGCTGTCGAATATGATTTCTTTCCCCCAAGCCAGCTCAAACATTCATTAGAGACAAAAATTGTTTCTGGATTATTTTTCGCGGGACAGGTCAACGGAACATCCGGTTATGAAGAAGCGGCGGGCCAAGGCTTGATCGCAGGCATCAACGCTGCCTTGAGCGTTAAAAAAATGGACCCGTTTATTCTAAGGAGAAGCGAGGCTTACATCGGAGTAATGATTGACGACCTCATTAATAAGTCGACAGATGAACCTTATCGCATGTTTACGTCGCGGGCCGAACACCGCCTTTTGCTTAGACAGGATAACGCAGATCGCAGGCTAACGGAAAAGGGACATAAGCTTGGGTTGGTCTCTGATGCTTTATTGGCAGCGCTTCGCATAAAGGAAGCCGCCGTTACGACCGCTATCAAATATCTTCGTCAAAATTCCTTTCCACCTGAAGATGCAAACCAAATGCTCGCCTCGCTTGGCGAAGAAAAAGTTTCAGAGCATGAATTCCAATCGCAGCTTCTAAGAAGATCTTCGGTCGGCATTGATGACCTGCTCCCATATATCAAAGACCAAGAGATAAGGAATCTTCTCTCAATGCATGAGGTTAAAGAGCAAGTTGAAATAGATATTAAGTACGAGGGCTACATTAGGAGGGAGCTCGAGCAAATAAAGAAATTTGAAAAATTTGAAGAAGATGAAATTCCGGAAGATTTTGACTTTGCGTCGATTAAATCATTAAGCAACGAGGGAAAAGAAAGACTCCGAAAGATCAGACCTCGTTCGATTGGCCAGGCCTCAAGAATTTCTGGAGTCACTATCTCAGACATTTCCGTTCTGTCTGTCTTTTTAAAAAAATAATTTAATGAATATGTTTCACGTGAAACATACGACGGGAAGACAAAACTTTTGACTCCGGATGAGATTTGGCTTGGCACTATCATCAAGAAAAACGGCATACCAATAACAGATATACAACTGTCGCTTCTTGGCCGCTACGTTAATCTCTTAAGGGAATGGAATAAGCGCATCAACCTCATTTCTCGGAGGGACGAGGAGAATATCTGGGTAAACCATATCCTTTTGTCCTTGGCGTTTTTGATTCAAGTAGATTTCCCGTCCGGATTTAGGGTGCTCGATTTGGGAACGGGCGGTGGATTGCCTGGAATCCCATTGGGCATCATGTTGCCGGAAGTCAACTTTGTTTTGCTCGATTCGATTAACAAAAAGGTGAGGGCGGTGCAAGAGATGGTTAACGCGCTTGGGCTGTCGAACGTTTCGACGATTTGCTCCCGGGCTGAGGAAGCCGGCGTTGCGCCAGCTTACAAAAATTTATTTGATGCCGTTATTGCGAGGTCTGTGTCCGGCCTTGAAAACCTCGCCGCTTGGGGATTTCCGTTCCTGAAACCGGCAACCTCGTCGACGGTGTTTCCTTTTCAATCGGGCAAACGGACCCGCCTGATCGCTCCCGCGATAATCACACTAAAGGGGGGCGAATTGGAAAAGGAATTAGGGGCAACGAAAATGCGCTTCCCGAAAGCGCGTGTCGGGTCAACCGACCTCGCTTTTTACGGGAGTGAAATTTTACAGAACCAGGCAAAGAAATTCGTCATTGTTGAAAATGGCTAAACATAAAAAAGGCGCCCCTGAGCCGCAACTCTTTCATCGGCTCAAAGGATTGACGACTGAACAGAGAAATCCGGAAAGTATGGATATCGATGCACAGCCGGTTCGGGAAATTCTCAAACGAATTAACGCGCAAGATAAGAAGGTTGCTTTTGCCGTTGAAAAAGAAATTACTCATATCGCGCGAGCTGTTCGGCTTGTTGCTGCGGCATTACAAAAAGGCGGGCGTTTGATATACGTCGGCGCCGGAACCAGCGGCCGGCTTGGGGTGCTTGACGCCGTGGAATGCCCTCCAACGTTCGGCATCAAGCCTGAACTTATCTCCGGCATGATCGCGGGAGGAGATACAGCAATGTTCCGCGCACAAGAAGGTGCGGAGGATAAGGAACAAGGCGGAGCACGAGACATTGACAAAAAGCGGGTCGGTAGAAAGGACGTCGTTTGTGGAATCGCGGCGAGCCTTCAAACCCCCTATGTCGTCGGTGCCATCAAACGCGCAAAGAAGCTCGGCGCAAAAACTCTTTACGTAACCACAAACCCAAGGAAAAAACTCGCATCTCCCGATTTTGCAAAGCTTGCTGCTTCAATCGATGTTGCAATTTGCCCCGAAGTAGGTCCTGAAATCATCATGGGGTCGACAAGAATGAAATCGGGTACGGCCCAAAAGCTCGTCCTCAACATGATCACCACAACTGCGATGATTGTGTCGGGCAAAGTCTACGAGAATATGATGGTAGACCTTCAATTAACTAACGCAAAACTGAAAGAGCGTGCAAAGCGAATAATTATTACAATAACGGGTATAAGTTATGAGGCGGCGGGCCGATACTTAAGCGAAGCAGACGGCCAGGTCAAAACCGCAATCGTTATGGCTAAGGCAGGCGTCTCTAAACCCGACGCTCGGCGGCGGCTTCGCAAAGCTAACGGTTTTGTGAGAAAAGCAATCGGGAAGAACATTGCATCATAAGAATAGCGACGGAGGTTCCATTTGAAAGGCCTACAAATCGATGCGGAGATGTTTCCGCCTTTTGAAGGATTCCCCAAGGAGGGGATCGAATTTATGCGGCGATTGAAACGAAATAATAACCGCCCATGGTTTGAAAAGCATAAAGCCGATTTTGAACAGGACGTGAAGTTTCCAATGCAATGCCTTATCAGCTCTCTTCAGCCCTATTTCGAATCTTTCGCACCGGAGTTCGATGTCAATCCAAAGCGATCTATTTTTAGAATTTATAGAGATATCCGATTCAGCAAAGATAAGACTCCGTACAAAACCCACGTTGCCGCTCACTTTGTTCTTCGGGGAAAACCCAAAGGACTCGAAGGCTCGGGCTATTACATTCACATTGAGCCGGGTGAGGTATTTGTTGGGGGCGGGATCTACATGCCGGATAACGATCAATTAAAAAAAATCCGACGTGCGATAACGACGCGACAAGATGAGTTTTTGGGGATTGTCAGGAAGAAAAGCTTTGTCAAAAGATTTAAAGCTATTGAAGGGAATCGACTGCAACGGGTTCCGCGAGGCTTTGAAGAAGACCATCCGATGGCCGAATGGTTGAAACTTAAACAGTTTTTCGTCGGAGTTGAATGGGAAGAATCGAAGTGCTTCAAAGCGTCTTTTGTCGATGATGTTGCCGGCGCATTCGAAGATGCCAGCCCTTTGGTCAGATTCCTCAACGATGCAATGCGATAAACGCGAGCTACTAATACCCTCTTTTTGTCTTCTGCATGACCGTTCATGCCACGAAACAGTATTTCCTTTTCCACAAACCGTATGGTGTTCTTTGCCAGTTTACGGACGATCTGGGGCGAAAGACGTTAAAAGATTTCGGACCCTTTCCAAAAGATGTGTATTCTGTTGGAAGATTGGATCTCGAAAGCGAGGGATTACTGCTTTTGACGAACGACAACGAGGCCAAGCATCGATTGACCGATCCACGATATGAACACGAACGATGCTACCTCGCCCAAGTTGAGGGGATCCCATCTTCCGAAGCTCTCGAACGCTTGCGAGAAGGAATTCTTTTCAAAGGGAAAAGAACAAAATCAACGCATGTCCGGCTCCTGAGCGACGAACCGAAAATGCCCCAAAGAATTCCGGGCATTAGGATAAGAAAGACAATCCCAACTTCGTGGCTTGAATTGAAACTTCGGGAGGGTCGCAATCATCAGGTGAGAAAAATGACTGCATCCGTTGGCCACCCAACTCTGCGGCTTATAAGGATAGGGCTTGGCGCATTCAGTCTCGGGAATTTGAAGTGCGGAGAATGCCGCAGTCTCACTCACCAAGAAATCGAAAAGCTTCGACATAGCTTTTAGTGTTGGATCTGATTATTTGTTCTTGATATGACGATACATCTTATCGCTTTTTACCGATACTTCCACGAAGTTGCTCGACGGTGGTGCGAAAAAAATCGTGGCGTGCTCGGAGCCCTTTTTCTCTTCATTGCATCGCATTTATGAAAGACCGGTTACTAAAGAACGAACGGGCATTGATCGACAGGGTAAAGGCCGGAGATCATCGGGCTTTTTCCGCTTTGGTGAAGAAATATGAGCAAACGGTGTACGGCTTCTCATACAAAGTCTGCAGGAACAAGGAGAAGGCGGAAGAGGCGCTCCAAGACACGTTCATAAACGTGTACAAGAAAATTGGACAGTTTGACGGGCGGTCAAAATTTTCTACCTGGCTCTACTCGATAGTAACGAACAATTGCCTCATGAAACATCGCAAGCATAAAATCGATGAAAAAATGGTGTACCTCGACGAACCCCCCGTCGGCGTAC
>DATJXA010000143.1:0-6463 GCA_035500675.1 Bacteroidota bacterium
TATTGCGAAAAAATTGTTCACGCCGAGGAGAACATCCTGTCGTGAGAAAATTTCTTTATCCAGAGTGATCTAAGGTAAAAGGTGCAATGGCGAAAATAACGATCGATGGGAATCAATTTGAGGCCGATACCAAGCGCACGATCATCGAGGCGGCGCGCGAGAACGGAATTTCTATTCCGCACTTTTGCTGGCACCCGAAACTTTCGGTATCGGGGAATTGCCGCATGTGCCTCGTCGAAGTGGAAAAAATGCCGAAGCTCGCGATAGCATGCTCGACGCTGGTCGCGGATGGCATGGTCGTCCACACCAAAAACGACCGCGTGATCAACGCGCGCGAAGCGGTCATGGAGTTTCTTCTCATCAATCATCCGCTCGATTGTCCCATCTGCGACGAAGCGGGGGAGTGCAAGCTTCAGGACTATGCGTACAAGCATAGCGCCGGATACAGCCGCTTTCAGGAAGATAAGGTCCATAAACCGAAGCGCGTCGAGATCGGACCGCGCGTGATGTTCGACGCCGAACGCTGCATCCTTTGTTCGCGGTGTATTCGATTCTGCGACGAGATCGCCGGGGCTCACCAGCTGCATTTCGTTGAACGCGGAGAGCACACGACGATCGAAACGTTTCCCGGTGAAACGCTCGATAATCCGTATTCAATGAACGTTGTCGATATTTGTCCGGTTGGCGCGCTGACGAACCGCGATTTCAGGTTCAAATCGCGCGTGTGGGAGATGTCGTTCACCGAAAGCGTGTGCCAGGGATGCGCCCGTGGATGCAACATCGAAGTCGGAGTGCGCAACAACGAGATCCTCCGTCTCACGCCTCGCCGGAATGAGGACGTCAACAGTTACTGGATGTGCGATCATGGCAGAATGGATACGTTCAAGTTCGTCAACGCCGAGAACCGGATCAAAGCTCCGTTGATCCGGAAGGAAGGGGGCTTCGTCGAAGTGGGATGGGATGAAGCGATCGCAAAAGTGGCATCGGAATTAAAGTCGTTCAAGAAATCCGAAATTGCAGCCCTCGGCTCTGCGTTTGCAACCAACGAGGACAATTACGTATTCCATCGGTTCGCGAAAGAGATCGTCGGGACAAAACATATCGATTTTATGCATCACGTCGTCGACGGGGACGAGGACGACATTCTCATCCGTGGCGACAAGACGCCGAACGCATCCGGGGCGAAAGAAGTCGGCATCGTGCCTAGCGAAGGGGGAATGAATTTCGCCGAAATTATCCGCGGCATTAAGGAAGGCAAGATCAAAGCGCTTTATGCTCTTGAGGACGATATCGCGGCGAATAGAGATGTCGCCGATGCGCTCGCGAAACTCGAATTTTTTGTCGTCCATGCGTCTAACGAGAATGCGACGACGGCGCTCGCGGACGTGGTCCTTGCGAGCTCGACGTACGCCGAGAAAAACGGCACAGTGACGAATTTTGAGAGGCGCGTTCAACGACTCCGGCCGGCTGTGACCACCCTGGAGCAAGACCGCGCGCTTGATGGATTTGAGATGAGCCGATGGGATAAATTCGCTGCGCACAACGACCGGTGGGGCAAAGGTCCACGGAGAGATGCGCGCCCTTCGTGGAAGACGATCACAAGCCTTGCAGGTCTCATGGGCGGGAAATTCAAGTACAATTCGGCTTCGGATGTGTTCGCAGAGATCACGCAAAAAATCGAAAGCTTCCGGGGTCTCTCGTATCTCAAGGTAGGGAAGAAGGGGGCGGTGCTTAAAGAGCACGCTCCTGTTGTGGTCAAGGCGTAGAGTGGAAATTCAAAATGCAAAGGGCAAAGTGCAAAATTACAGTGTAAAGGTAAAAGTTGGAAATACGACTCACTTTGGATTTTGCGCTGTAACATTGTCTTTTGCACTTTAAACTTTTAACTGATTTACATGCCATGGAAATCGTTGAGCCGCTCATAAAGATCGTCGTCATCTTTCTCATCAACCTCACAACGGTAGCGTATCTTGTGTACGCCGAACGGCGTGTGAGCGCGTTTATCCAGAACCGGATAGGTCCCAATCGTGTCGGTCCGGCCGGATTGCTGCAGCCGGTTGCGGACATCATCAAGCTCTTTTTAAAGGAGGACATCGTCCCGAAGGCGGCGAATAAATTCGTCCACAGCCTTGCGCCGCTGATCTCGCTCGTCGTAGCGATGACGACCTTTGCGGTCATCCCGTTCGGCAACGTGATCCACATCTTCGGAAGAGATGTGAAGCTTATGATCGCCGACGTCAACGTTGGCATCCTCTATATTCTCGCGCTCTCTTCGCTCGGCGTGTATGGCATTACGTTGAGCGGCTGGTCGTCGAACAACAAATACTCGCTGCTCGGAGGCCTTCGCTCTTCGGCTCAAATGATCAGCTATGAACTTTCGATGGGACTCGCGATCATCGGCGTTCTCATGATCGCCGGAACGCTTCAATTGAATAAAATTGTCGAATCGCAAGCGCACGGGATGTGGTATTTCTGGCGTTCGCCGGTCAGCTTTATCACCTTCGTTGTCGCTTCGTTCGCGGAAACGAACCGCCTTCCGTTCGATTTGCCGGAAGCGGAGCCGGAACTCGTCGGCGGTTATCACACTGAATATTCCGGGATGAAATTCGGCCTCTTCTTTCTCGCCGAATATGCGAACATGATCACCGCGTCGGCCATCATTACGACGCTTTTTCTCGGCGGCTGGCAGCTCCCGTTCGTCGGACATCTCGGACTTTCCGAGATGGCGATAAGCCTGCTCCAGGTCGCGGCGTTCGCCGTAAAAGTCGGGCTCGTTCTTTTATTTTTCATCGTCATTCGATGGACGATCCCGCGTTTCCGTTATGACCAATTGATGAACATCGGCTGGAAAGTGATGTTGCCGCTTGCGCTGGCGAATATTTTAGTGACCGGTTTATATTTTGTTTTGTGAGTGCACAGAAAAAGGACGACGCGCGTATGGAAGAGAGCAAGGTGATTCGGAAAAAAGATCTGACGGTCTGGGAAAAGATGTACATCCCCGAGATCGTCAAAGGGTTGAAATTGACGATGAGCCAGGTCTTCAGGCCTAAATTCACCGTTCAGTATCCCGAAAAAAGATTTGCGCCGTCGCCGTCGTTCAGAGGCAGACCGGTCCTGGTCGAAGAGAACGGCACCGAGCGATGCGTTGCATGCGGGCTCTGCAGCCGCGTCTGTCCGTCTCTTGCGATTGAAGTGCAAGCATCGGAAACCGAGGATATAAAGGAGCGGTACCCGGAGAGGTTTGAGATCAACATGCTGCGCTGCATCTTTTGCGGTTTTTGCGAAGAAGTATGTCCCGAGGAGGCGATCATCATGAGCTCCGAATACGAGCTTGCGTTTGAAAACCAGAAGGACGCCCTCTTCGGAAAAGATAAACTCCTTGTTCCGATCGAAAAAGTTCAGTCCCGGCTCGACTTTCTCCGCGCCAATCGCTGACAGGTTTTTGTTAACGCGCGAAGTGTCTTTGTAGGGGTTATTTTTCCTCTTCATTCATAATTCTTCATTCTTAATTCTTAATTGCTTCTGAAGGGGGGCCTTCATGTTATCCGTCGTTCTCAGCAGCGCCACGTACGGCATCAACGCCTATCTCATCGAGATAGAAACTAACATCGAGAACACCGTCCCGAACTTTTTTATGGTCGGGCTTCCCGATAACGCAGTCAAAGAGAGCCGTGAACGGGTTGCCACGGCGATCAAAAATTCCGGACTTTTTTATCCCAACAAACGTATCACGATAAACCTCGCACCCGCCGACGTCAAGAAGGAAGGATCGTCGCATGACCTTCCCATCGCTATCGGCATGCTTGCTTCGAGCGGACAGGTACGCGAAGAGGCGCTGACAAAGTATGTCATCCTCGGCGAACTCGCTCTTGACGGAAGTCTTCGCCCCGTTCACGGCGTGTTGCCGATCGCGGTCGAGTTGAAGAAAAAGGGGATGGCCGGAATCATCCTTCCGAAAGAGAACGCGCGTGAGGCGGCGATGGTCGAAGGCCTGGAAGTCTTCGGCATGGAGAACCTTATGGAGACAGTTTCTTTTCTCAACGGAGACCTTTCGCCCTCTCCGATGAAGATCGACATCGATGAGATCTTTTCGGATGAACGTCGCGACACGGCCGATTTTTCCGAAGTTGTGGGGCAGGAAAACGTCAAACGCGCGCTGGAAGTAGCGGCTGCCGGCGGCCATAATATTATCATGATCGGGCCGCCGGGCTCCGGGAAAACCATGCTTGCCCGCAGGTTGCCGAGCATCCTTCCGCCGTTGACATTCGAAGAGAGCATTGAAACGACCAAGATCCATTCGGTCGCAGGCCTTCTGCCGCCTCATTCGGCGCTGGTGGCGACCCGTCCATTCCGCTCGCCGCATCATACAATTTCCGACAGCGCGCTCGTCGGAGGCGGAACGATACCGCGTCCTGGAGAAATTTCCCTTTCTCACCATGGAGTGCTGTTCCTTGATGAGCTTCCTGAATTTGCACGCAACGTCCTCGAAGTGATGCGTCAGCCTCTTGAGGACGGGCGTGTGACGATCAGTCGCTCGAAAATGTCGCTCGATTTTCCGGCCAATTTTATGCTCGTTTGCGCCATGAACCCATGGGGTTGCGTTGCCCAGTTGCCGCCATTTCAGAGGATGAGGGGAGATAGCAGAGATTGATGGAAACATCGTCATGGCCGACGACGATCTGTTCGGTGATCGTCTCGGCGATCCGGCGTTTCTCGTCCGCGGCGAGGGTTGTCCACCGGCTGTGCAGGTCGCGGGCTTCGCTGATGATCTGGTCGCCAGACATGAGCTGTATCTTCAGAAAATCGATCTCCCCCTGGGCTTCGGGTATCTGGGCCTCGACCTGCCTCAGCCGGTCTTCTAGGGGCTGGTAGTGTCTTCCAAAGCCCTCCTTTGGCATCTCCCCGTCGAGATAAAGCCTCATCATCTTGTCCATTTCCGCCTTTATGTCCCTTTGCTGTTGAAAGAGACCTTCCAGAAGTTCTTCTTTCTCGTGGATGGTCCAGTCAGCTCCCTTGAGATAGTTTTCGATCTCAGTGGGGGAGAAGAGGAAATTCTTGAGCTGTTCGTGGAAGATCGACTCGAGATCCTCGACCCCGATCTTGTTCCGGCATTTGGGGCAGGTGTATTTCGGGGAATTCGAGGGCACATACATCTTGCTCCCGCAGTTGCAGAAGACGACTCCCGAAAAGAGATTGACGACGGGTCGGGCTGGCGCTCTGTGGTTCTTGTGCTGCTCATCGAGAATTCGGTTGCACTGATTCCATGTCTCTTCCGAAACAATCGGTTCGATTTCGGTAAATACCCAGTCGGTGGATGGCTTCAGCTCCCAGTGTTTTTTGTCTCCCAAACTTTTGGTGTAGTTGGCACGCCGGAGACCTTTGGCGCTCGGGTCCTGAAGAAGCCTCGTGATCGTGGTATCGCTGAATTTCGATCCGTTTCGGGTGCGATAGCCGGACGTGTTGAGGATGCGGGCGACAGCCTTCTTCCGCTTGTGTTCGAGGAAAAGATCGTAGATGAGTTTCCGGACCGGTGCTTCCTTTGCCTCCGGCACCAGTTTCTTGTCGAGCCATTGGTAGCCGAAGGGTGCTGCCCCTCCGAGAGATTTTCCGAGCTTCGCCCTGACGGGAACAGAAGCGGCCACGCGGTCGGCTATTTCTTCTCGCTCCCACTGGGCCATGGCGGCAATCATGGTGTAGAAGAGTCGCCCGGCCGGGCTTGAGGTGTCGATTGCTTCCTGAAGCGATATGAGATCGGCGTTGTCAGTACGAAATATGTCCGCGAACTCCAGCAGCTCTTTCGTGTTACGCGCAAGGCGTGCGAGTTTTGAAAAGATAATGCCGGTGATATGCCCTTTGTGAATGTCCGAGAGCATCCGCTTCGTCTCGGGATGATCCATTACCGATTTTCCGCTCACCGCTTCGAGGTGATAAACCTCTTTGACGGTCCACCCCTTGGATTCAGCGTAGTATCGCGCCCGTTTCTCGTGATGTTCCGGGCTTTCACCTCTGGCCTGATCTTCCGTCGAGACGCGGATCCAAATGCCGACAGATTTTGGTGTTACCATTAACTTTCCTTTTCAAATGGAATCTACTGAATCTATGAAGTGGAAATGAAAAAGTAAAGCTCTATCTCATCGCGAACTCAGGTATTGCTTTCTTCAGACTTAATAAATACATTCTTTTGATATTGAGAGGTCAAGATACCGTGCAGTTGAAAATTCAATTATCGTTTCACCAGAAGAAACCTGAATCGAATGGGAATTTTTTCAAATCTCGCTCTTGACATAATAGGAAGCGTGATAGCGGCCGTTATCGGCTGGATGTTCTCAAAATGGATCAAGAATAGAATTGTCAATAGAAAAATTCTTCACGAACAGAACAGATTGTTAATTGCAATTGGATATGAATTCTACAAAGAAGGATTAACCAAGTTTCACTTTTCCAGGGACGATTATGGGAGAAC
>DATJXA010000144.1:0-49047 GCA_035500675.1 Bacteroidota bacterium
GTAAGCCACCAGCACCGGAGGTATATCACTGATTGGCGAAGCGGTGCCCACATTACCTCCGAACGTTGCAACGTTCCTGATCTGCTGCGAGCCGAAAACGGCGAGCATATCATGGAGCGCCGCAAAATCCTGTTCAAGGTACGGCACTGCTTCGCTCAATGTTACAGCCGAACCTATTGAGAGCGAATCTTGGGCATCGGCAACATAGTGCAACTCGTCCACGCACGACAGGTCAATAATTTCCTTTAGTATCTCATGCTTTTTTGTCACCCTGAGCGCAACGTCCGTCCCGCCGCAAATAAGGACCGCGTCCGGGTATTTGAGCCGAAGCGATAATGCATCTGAAATGTTATCCGGCCGGAAATACTTTTGGCTTTTCGTCTCGATTTCCAAAGGGCCTTTAGGAATGGATTTCAACAACCCGGTTATTTCCTTTTCTGCAAGGGTGAAATGGTCGACATGATCGTGGACGCAAGAACGCGCTGCGGCCTCTACAATGGGTCGATATCCCGTACAACGGCAAAGATTTCCCGTGAGTGAATCGTCGATTCGAGCCCGGGTCGGATGGTTCTCATTTTTGTAGAGCGCGAAGAGAGACATGATAAAACCGGGAGTACAAAAACCGCATTGACTTCCGCCCGTTTCAATCATCGCGTCTTGCACGGCATGAAGTTCTCCACTCGAGTCCCTGAGATTCTCGACGGTCACAAGTTGTTTTCCATGGATCATCGGCAAAAAAAACAGGCAGGAGTCGACGCTTTTGTATGTAATAGAATCATTGCGACCAATTTCTCCGACGACCACCGTGCATGCTCCGCAATCGCCTTCGGCACAGCCTTCCTTCACGCCTTTATGCGTCGGCAAACCCCTGAGGTAATTGAGAACGGTCGTTGTTGGTGAAAGCCAAGAATCCTTGTTGAAATCGATCGTCTCTATTTTCCCATCAAGCACGAAGGAGATTTCGCGGATCATTGATCTTACTTAAGGTGGAATATAGATGGCCTTTTGTTGCATGGATGGCAAAATCCACGCTTGAGTATAGTAGCGATTCCGTGAGAATTTTGCAAGAAGCGGGAAGATAAGGTGCTGTTACAGTTTGGATGCCCGCCAAGAACTTGCGGGCATGACGATGCGCAGGGTTCGTCATTCCCGAACGTTTCTATCGGGAATCCAAAACGTACCACTACCGAAGATAGCAGGGGGAATGAAAAGGAGCGCTCTCTTTGGCGTTAACGCTGCTCAGAAAGGGTTCTCATGTCCACAAAGAGAGAAATGCAGTTCACCCTCTTTGTCATGCCAATTTCAACGGAAGCTTTCGGAGGCGCTTTCCCGTAGCGGCAAAGACGGCGTTCGCGATAGCGGGCACAAACGGCGGCACGCCGGGTTCGCCCATTCCACCCAAGGCTTCGTTACTCGACACGAGATAGACTTCGACTTTAGGCATCTCATCGATCGAAAGGAGCATATAATCGTCGAAATTCCCTTGGACGACTCTCCCCTTGTCGATCGTGATCTCCCCCTTCAACGCGATCGTCAATCCGAACGCAACGCTCCCTTCGATCTGGGCTTTGATCTGGTCCGGGTTGACCTGCGTGCCACAGTCCACAGCAGTGACCACCCGATGGACGCGAATCGAATTTCCTTCGACAGAAATCTCAGCAACGTGCGCGACATAGCTTCCGAAGATCACCGCTGGGACGCAAGCAATGCCCCGGAAATGTCCATTGGGAAGAGGCGAGCCCCATCCGGATTTTTCAGCGACGATCTCGAGGACATTCTTCGACCGCGAACCCTGCTTCAACGTCCTTCGTCGGAATTCATACGGATCCATTTTCGCGGCGTATGCGAGTTCGTCGATGAACGACTCGACGGCAAAAATATTTTGGCCTGCATAGACCGAACGGAGCCAACCTGTAGGAACGCCGGTGTTCGCCATATTAAATTCGACCCGATAGTTAGGAATATCGTACTCGAATTCCCTTCCGCCTTCGAGTGCACCGCGATCCAAACCTCCTTTAATCCTTTCGGGTGACCGTTGACCCGTAACGGACGGACCCGTCATGGTATGCCTGAGGGCGACAATTTCTCCTTTGTCATCGAGCCCTGCGATCAAGTGATGCATGCTCGTGGGCCGATACCAATCATGCTGCATATCGTCTTCCCGAGTCCAGACAACCTTCACCGGAGCACCGACAGCTTTTGACACGTGAACGGCTTCCATAACGAAATCTGGCTCAAAACGGCGCCCGAACCCTCCTCCGAGAAGTGTTGTGTGAACGGTAACGCTGTCCAGATTCAAACCGAGCGCATCAGCAGCCGACCTTCGCGCAAGCTGGGGATTCTGAGTTGGAGCCCAGATCTCGCAACGATCGCTTCGGACATCAGCAGTGCTGTTCATCGGTTCCATTGTTGCGTGAGCGAGAAACGGCAGCTCATACGTTGCGTCGACCTTCTTTGGCGCTGTGTCGAGGGCTGCAATGTCGCCGACATTTTCAACGACGGCTCCGGGCTTTTTTGCGTACTCTTCGAGCATTGCATGAATGCTTGCACTGCTCATAGCGGCATTCGGGCCTTCATCCCATTCGATATCGAGAGCTTTTCGTCCCTGGATCGCGTCCCATGTATTGTCCGCCACGACTGCGACGCCTTCCTCAATTTGGAGGACATGACTCACTCCCGGAACCGCCTTCGCGTTCGTTCCGTCGAAGCTTTTTACTTTCCCACCGAACACAGGACACCGGGCTACCACGGCGTATACCATCCCAGGAACCCTGACGTCGATCCCAAAGGTAGCGCTGCCGTCAACCTTTTCTGCGCTGTCAAGCCGGTGCGTTGGCTTTCCGACTATTTGAAAATCCTTTTCTTCTTTGAGCGGCGGGTCGGCCGGGACAGGAAGTTTGGCCGCATCGTCGACAAGCTCGCCGAATCCGAATTTTCGTTTTGACGGCGGATGGATGACGTTCCCCTGTTCAGCGCGACACGAGTCCGGCGCGACGCCCCACTTATGTGCGGCTGCGGCGATTAGCATTTCTCTTGCTGCGGCGCCGGCATGTCGAAGCGGCTTCCACATCGAACGTGTCGTCGAGCTGCCGCCCGTACTCATGCTGCCGTACTTGTCGCTTGCGTCCGCTAGAGCAATTCGCACCTTTGTCCAATCGGCGCCTAATTCTTCCGCCAGAATCATCGGCATGCCCGTGATGATCCCTTGTCCCATTTCGGATTTCGAAACAGTGATCAACGTTTCACCCGAAGGATCGATGCGAAGCCATGCATTAGGAGCAAAATTTTCTGCCGTATCCTCGAAGAGGTCGCTATGGCGTTTCAATTCGGGAAGGTAAAAGCCGAGCGCAAGCCCGGCGCCAGCGACGGAAACGACCTGAAGAAAGCGTCGCCGCCCTATAACGGGAGATGCGATCATTGCGCGCCTCCTTTCATTTCTGACGCCCTATGGATGGCGTTTCTGATTCGCTGGTATGTTCCACATCGGCACAGCACGGCGCTCATCGCGGCATCGATATCCGCGTCAGACGGTTTGGAGTTCTTATTCACAAGCGCTGCGGCAGTCATCACCTGCCCCGATTGGCAGTAACCGCACTGAGGTACGTCTTCTTCGACCCAGGCCTTTTGCACCGGATGGCTTCTGTCGGCGGAAAGCGCTTCAATAGTTGTAATGTGTTTGCCGACGACCGATTCAACGGGAAGTCCGCACGATTTCATCGCATCGCCTTCGATAATGACCGTGCAGCATCCACAATATCCTTCTCCGCAACCAAACTTCGTCCCCGTTAGACCTAATGTATCACGCAAGACCCACAAGAGCGGCATCCCCGGCTGCACGTCGACCTTTCGCGATTGTTCGTTGACCAAGAGAGTGAAATTCGCCATGGTTATTCTCCTCGCTTATCAAAAAAAAATGCACTCGCTTCTTATCTTGCGTATTTCCAATTTCTGCTTTTCCCCTGTTCAAGCCATTCAATGGTAGTCGCAAGCCGCTTTTCACGCGTAGCATCCGTTTTCGCTTCGACAAGCCATTCGACATATTCCTTTTTGTTCGAATAGCTGAAACTTTCGAACGTTGCCAGTGCGCGTTTGTTTTTGTTCAAAGCGTTCTTAAAAAATGCGGGGATCCTTAGCGGCTTCCTCTTCTCGACTTTTGATTTCTTTACAACTTGCACGCCATCTTCATTTAACCTGAGGGCTTCTTTAACATAGTTGATGATCGTCTTGTCCGGGGGAAGGTCATGGAGGGACCGCAATTGTCCGAAATTTCCCATAGCCGTCTCTCCCATTTGAGAGAGGAGCCCTCCCGAATCGGAGAGCAACGATGCTTTCCAAAATCCGAACGCGCAATGCTGTTTGAACGCAGCCATGCTGCACAAAAGTCCTTTGTACTGAAAGTGCGGAAACCCCCACTTAATAGTTTCCTCGACTCCGGGGCAAGCGGCGTGAACGAGCTGACGGATGTGCTTGAGGATCGGCTGTGCGAACTCAGCCGCCCTGGCGATATAAACGTCTACTCTCTTATCCTTTTTTCCCATCCGCGCTATGAGAATTAGATCGAGAAATTGTTCGATGATGAGCCGGTGAGTTCTTTACTACCAATAACATCCTCCGACTGTCCAAGGTTTCCCCGCCCAATGCAAACCATAAACCAATGGTATTTCGTTATTTGGTCTGCGCACCTTCGCCCGATGGCGTAGCTGTCTGGTCGATGACCAACGTGTAGCCGTCCCCCATATCGTTGAAAATTTTAAGCCGCACGTTATTTCCCTCTTTGAACCACACTAACTTCTGGTCGAAAGATCCCTGGGGAAAATTGATTTTCGACGTCAGCGTCAGCGTGTCCCCGTTCATCGTCCCGCGGTATTGAGGATTGTCCCCAAAATTATTGAACATCGAGAGGATATATTTTTTTTCGCGCATGTCATACCCCAGGACGCCATGCGCCTTGTAGTTTCCCATCATTGGGTTCAGACTCTGGTCGTTCATAAGAACGAACATCGAATCGACCCCCCACGCAAGGTTTGAATTGCCCTTCCCCACTGTCTCTTTTTCGGACATAGGACTTGGCATGATGTGAGTCTCCGTTGTAAAATTGCCGATAAGAAAACCAAGTTTTGCCCGTTCTGGCCCCGGACCAGGCGCTTGAAAAGCCGGAGCGTCCTGCGCAAGCAGAACAAGGGAATTACTTAACACGAATGTGATGAGAATGAATGCCAATTTTTTCATAATTTCTCCCATTAATTAATAAAAATATTTTGGTATTGGCCGACAGAGTGGATGCTGCACGTTTTCGTATTTGCTCGGTAAAGCTTACGACCCGAACTGCGTGAGATGGTGATCGAGGTGATTCCACATCAACCTGTCCCATTCATCGGCTGTCAATCTGCCGAAAAAAGGATGCAAATTGTTCACGATCACCCTCTGTCCGGAGCCGGCAAATCGCTTCACCAAAGAAACCAATTTCTTTTTCTCTTCTTCAAAATCGCGCTCGTCGGAGACAACGAAACTTTTTTCTGTGGGCATGCCGTGCTGCCAGGGCTCGCTGCCGGAGAGCTTTCTCTTCGCAATGCGGCCGAATAAGAGTCCGAATAAAGATCGCGGCAGCCTCGATTCGCCGAAGGCTACTTTAAGAGGCGCCTGGGCGTGAGCGAGCATTTGAGCCGCGTTCATTTTCCCCCACTGCGGTTTCATCTCCGCAGTCAGCCGGTCAATGCGTGCAAGCATCTCGGCATTATCAATCGGGTTGAACAGACTCTTTACCGTCGTTTCCGAATTGTCGCGGTGTTTTTCTTCCGAGATGTCGATTGCGGCCTCCAATATTCCTTAATGCTATTGAATTTATCCGAGGTCAAAAATGCTTACCAGATCTTCACTCGTACGCTGTCCGCCCGCCACATCGGGTCTCCCTCTTTAATGCCAAACGCAGCATAAAATTCGGGCATGTCACTCAATGGTCCTATGACGCGGAACTTTGCGGGAGAATGCTCATTGCTCCGGACCTGATTTGCGATCGCCTCCGGGCGTTCGTCAACCATCCAGGCAAGCGCATATCCGAGGAAGAACCGTTGGGCAGGAGTAAATCCCGCGATCATCACATGATTCTTGTATTGGTCGGTTTTTTTGAACGCTTCGTATCCCATCATAATCCCGCCGAGGTCGGCAATGTTTTCTCCCTCCGTCAGCTCGCCGTTGATATGAAGACTGTCGACAGCTACATAATCGTCGAATTGCTTCACGATCATTTTCGTCTTCGCGTAGAATTTTGCGCTGTCGTCAGGCGTCCACCAATTATCAAGGTTGCCGTACTGGTCATACTTGCTTCCCTGGTCGTCAAAACCATGCGTGATCTCGTGTCCGAACGTCGAGCCTCCGATAATCGAATAGAGAAGAGCATCATCGGCCAGCTTTCGTTCATAGCCGGGAACGATGATGTTGCATCCGGGAACGACAATTTCATTGTTGGAAGAATTATAGTACGCGTTGTAGGTCTGCGGCTCCATATCCCATTCGGTACGGTCAACGGGCTTGCCGTATTTGGCAATCATATAATTGAACTCCCAGCGGTTCGCGCTCATCCCGTTATGCACATACGAACTTCGGTCGATCTCCATCGATGAGAGGTCCTTCCATTTGTCGGGATACCCCACTTTCATGATGATCGCATCGAGTTTCTTCAAGGCCTTTTCTTTTGTCGCCGCGCTCATCCAATCCAGATTCTTCATCCGTCCGGCATAGACGGCCTTGATCGCGTTGCCTATTTCGAGAAGCTTCTCTTTTGTTCCTTTCGGCAAGTATTCTGCCACATACACCTGGCCGATCAATTCCCCGAGCGATCCGTCGGTTTGTTCGACAACGCGCTTCCATCGCGGCTTCGGTTCCTTGATGCCCCTCAGCACGGTCGAATAAAAATTGAACGATTGAAGATAGGTCTTGTCGTCAAGAAAACGGGAAAGGCCGCGAACAAGGTGAAATTTTAAATAATTTTTCCAGTCGTCGATCGGAACAGTTTTAAGATACCCGTCGAGCGATGATAAAAACTCCGGCTGGCCAACAATGACTGTATCGACAGATTTCAACCCGACATCGGACATGAAGAGCGACCAGTCGAAATCCGGCGTCGACTCCGTTAATTGTTTAAAGGAGATCTTGTTGTAATTTTTCAGCGGATCGCGCGTGTCCTCCCTCTTTCGCGATGCCTTCGCCAGAGCCGTCTCCAGCTTCATAAGGTTTTCCGCTGCAAACGACGCTTTCGCACTGTCGTATCCCATATTCATAAAGACATCGCGAACATAGAGAAGAAACTTTTGGCGGATCATTACCGCGCGAGAGTCAGTATCAAAGTAGAAGTTACGATCCGGAAGACTTATTCCTCCCTGCCAAATAAAGATCGCGTTCTTGTTGCTGATCCTATCATCCTGGCCCACTCCGAACGAGAAAAGAGGCGAGCCGGAAACTTCATGAACATAAGCAGCTGCGTGCGCCACTCCCTCCAAGTCCTTAATTGCATCGATCATCGCAAAGTCATCTTTAAGATCGTCAAGCCTTTTCTTGTTAAGACTGACGCTGTCCATTCCGGTATGGAAAAAATCACCGATTTTCTGTTTGTTGCTGCCTTTAGAGGATGCCCCCAGCGAAGCGGAGGATTCACAAATATTCCGTATTTGGGCGTTGATCGTGTCTTGAATGACCTGCCAAATCCCATTACTCTGCTCGGTCGGCGGAATTGGATTTTCTTTGAACCATTTTCCGTTCGCGAAAAGAAAAAAATCGTCACCGGGCTTAACGGTCGAATCGATATGGGAAACCAGAGGATCAATTCCATGCATGGTGTTGTCATCCTGGGCAGAGCTACAGGCAGGGTAACAAAGGGTCGCTATAAAAAGAGCGAGAACAGTTGTAAGAAGTTTCATTTTATTGTCTATTTAATAAGAGTGGTTGTGTCTGTGATCAACAGGATTAATCCGATAACGCGAAGTCGACGGCCGAAGTTGCGTGAATAAGAGTGGTATCGAACGTCGGAACGTCGCAATCTTTTTGCTGAATCAGGAGCGGAATCTCGGTGCACCCGAGAATGATCCCTTTGGCCCCCTTGGACTCCAGGTCTTTGATGATGTGAAGATACCTTTTTTTTGTTTCATTTGTAAAGACCTCTTTTGCAAATTCCGTGTATATTGATTGATGGATAAACTCTCTTTCAGGGTCAGTGGGAATAAGAGTGTGGATGCCGTGAGAAGCTAATTTATTGCGAAAAAAGTCCTTTTCCATTGTGAACTTTGTTCCGAGAAGAGCTACCGTATCAATGCCCTGTTTACGAATTTCGTTCGCCGTCATCTCCGCGATATGAAGAAGGGGTATCCCGATTCTCTTCTGGACGTCGTCTGCGACCATGTGGGGTGTGTTAGCGCAAAGCAAAAGACAATCCGCGCCAGCACGCTCAAGGCGTTGAGCAATACCGGTTAAGAATTCCGCCTTCTGCTTCCATCCTTCGTCGTTGGCCGGAGGTTTAAACTCTTCAAAGTTTACTGAATAGAGGAGAATTTTCGCCGAGTTGGCCCCGCCAAGCCGCTCATGCGTTAAGCGGTTAATGATCCTATAATACTCGACAGTGGAAACCCAACTCGTCCCGCCGATGAGGCCGATCGTTTTCATTTTTTTATTGCTGTTCTCTTTGAAGGGACATTGCGGTGCATGTTCCTAAAGGAGCGCGCATCTGAACGGTTCACTCCGGGGTATTCGGCCGCCAAAGCTTTTGCGCTCGTTCCCCAAACCATGCGCCCAGAATCGAAAGAAGGAAGATCACGACCAAGATTGTTATGAGGTACGGGATATCGAGAAAAATACTTCCACCGCTGTAGCGCGCAATAAAAATTCGGTACGCGATGAACCATAGGATAACTAACCCTACGCCAGCCACAGCCGGCTCCCAAATAGTCACACCCCGTGAGAGATATCCCGCAATTGCCGGTAAAATGAGGGCGCCACCGAAAGACCATGCTCCGATAAACATGCTCGCCGTTTTACCGATGACAAAATCTCCAAACACCCCTCCCGCAAAAAGGATCGGTAACAAATAGAAAACAAAATACATCAAGAATGTTATCGCTACCCAATTCCACTGGAATTTTGTTGGCGATGTAGGAGTCTCTGCGGCCATGATTCCTCCTAAGAGTTTGGTGAGCTAATTTTGCGAATCCCGCTCCAATGTATTACAAGTGAGCGGGAATCGCAAGGGGGTGTTAGACGGATCACGTGATATCGACCTTGGCATGATGCGTTAAGAATTCTGCACGCACGGAAGCCGACCTTAATTTAATGATCACAAAAACTGAAATCGCTATGCCCACAAGAGAGCCAAGGATAATTCCTCCCAAACCCATCGTCAGCAACTCATCGGCAGAAAGCAGCTGCGCAAATCCGGATGTGTCTGCCATTGACTCGACCCAATAATACGCTCCCAAAGAGGAGCCGATAAAGAATATCGTTTGAACAACCACGAGGACGATGTACCATCTCCTCCCCCATTCCTTTCTTCTGAAAAGACCGATCGAAACCGCAAGTGACCCTGCATTAAGCGCGAGACTCACCATGTTAGTCGTCATGACCCAAGTGGAATTAAAAAGGGATGTATTCATTCCGGGAGCAAGAACGTTGAGCTCGCCCATCGCCATGCGGTACGTTGGACTGTTCATCATAGAGAGATACGACGTGATGCCGATCAGGTCGCTGACAAAAAGAGATGCCGCAATGGCTGCGGAGAGAATTGCCAGGCCTGAAACAAATCCCGACCGAGGCAGATGATACGATGGGTTGAAATGCGGAAGCGAAGATGTCATCGATAAGCGATGAGTTGGAGTCCCTGATCTTACGTTGTCAGCGATACGCTTGATCCTTCACGCTCTTGGAATCTCAGCGGTAAAACTCCTTGTTCCAATCAGGCTCTCAAAACTTTATCCATGCACATTTTGTCAAGCCCCTTGATCCGGATCTGAGCCCCAGGATGCAGTTGCTTGATCTTTGCATACAAGAGCGCGATTGCATCACAGGTACCATGATGAACGAAGAATTTAGCGTCGTCGTTTTTCTTTCCGTTCACGTACATATGGGCGTTATACTCGCCGGCGTTTGTTTTGTTGCATCGAAGTTCTAACGATATATTTTCTTGCATTAAGGTTCTTGGTTATCGGTTATCAGTTCTTGGTTCTTGGTCCTTGGTTCGTAGTTCGTAGTTCGTAGTTCTTAGTTATTGGAGAGTTTTAAAGAAATCGAGGATGACCGCCGGCGCGTTGATATCTTTATTGACCCTCCCGTACACTCTCGGCCAATAAGAAAATCCATCGTTCATAAAGATGTGCCCGCCATTCACGACCTTAATGAGCGCCACCTTTTTTTGTGTTTGAGGGCAATCATACAGGTCTTCAACTGCCGTCGATTTATCGCTCTCATCGATATCCGGAAACACATGCTCTGTCATTGAGGTCGAATCGGCTTTATCCAATTTCAACCAATAGTCCATCGTCTGAGGCGTCGAAATCACTTTTCCGCGCTGTTTTCCGTCTCCCGCCTTCATTAGCCCGCCGTTATAGGGATCGATCGGATCTGCTGTCCCGTTGATCACCAACATAGACACTGGTTGGCCCGTCTCGGTGCAATCGTTGTTCGTCGCGACGGGAAGGTTTGCACTCACGGCGGCAAATCCCTTGAAAAGGTCCGGACGTTCCTTCGCAAGCTTGAAACACATTTCCCCTCCGTTGGAATAGCCGACTACAAACACGCTTTTCTCGTCGACGGAAAATTTTTCGTTAAAGAATTTTATCATCGACTCAAAAAAGGCCACATCGTCCACTTTCATCTTCTTTGCGTCGAAGGTCGCTTGCGTCCTGCAATCATTCCAATAGCGTCCATAGCCTTGCGGGTACACGATGATGAGATTTTTGCGTTTATCGGCAAGTTTGTCGAATTGCCGGCCCGTAAGAACTTCCATTCCCTTTGCGGTCATCCCGGAACCATGCAGGACGAAAATCAGGTCGGACGAATCAGCCAAGTCACGGGGAACATAGTAATAAAATTGGCGTGCGAGACTTTTCACTCTCAGATAACCCGAGTGGAGAGAGCCCGATTGTTTAAGCGGCTCCGAACGACTCAGAGAGAGCGTCGTTATGCTAAGCAGAAAAACCAGGGCAATTTTCTTTCGCAACGTATCACCTCCTCGCAACATATCGGCTCTCCATTATCGATGCAGGTAAAAAGGCGCACAGCATTTCGTCATAAATAATATCACTTTAAAACAACTAAGTCCATAGGTAAGCGAACATAACAACGCCGATTTTGAATTGTTTTCGCCGATTGTCATTTTCTAGAAAGGGATCTATGCGACGGTTGCGGGATTCGAAGCGGAGAGCGAATTCTTGGGATCAAAGGGATTTTCCGAGGAGAGAAATTATCTGCTTTTCGGTTTGGGAATAATTTCCCTCGCCGATGTGCATATACCGGACAATCCCGCTTTTGTCAATAAGATAAAGTGCGGGCCAATATTCCTGATGATACGCATCCCATGTTTTGTAATCGTTGTCCGTCACCACGGGATACGTGATGCCGAGGGTTTCCGTTGCATGTCTCACCTGTTGAACAGATTTTTCCTGGTCGAATTCCGGCGTATGAACTCCGACGATAACAAAATCATCCGAATGAAACTTTTCATTCCATGCCTTTATGTATGGAATGGTGTTTTTGCAATTGTAGCAGCCGAATGTCCAGAATTCCAGCAGCACCACTTTGCCGCGAAGGTCTGCAATTTTCAATGGCCCGGAATTGATCCAATTTCCATCGTTAATTTCCGGAGCCGGCTTTCCGATCAATGAAGAAGCGTCGGCTTCCATCCCTTCTCCCGCATGCAAGGAATTACGAACGCCGAGAGCTAAAAAGCTTAGGGCAACGATGCCTATAATCAATAGCATCTTCACAGATCTTGTCCTCATTCGAAATGATCCTTTCAGTGTCATTGCGTCAAGATTTCATCTTCATTCGCTCGCAGCTGTCTTCTTCCACCCGGTAATCATGGAGAGAAAATTCGACCACCCTGAAATGACCACCATAAAAATGTGGCCAAAGAAAAAGAAAACGAACGACATGGTAAAAAAGAAATGCCATCCGCGGGCGGCATTGTATCCGCCGAACAATGCCGTCACATAGCTGAATTGCACCGGCCAATAAATTGAAACCCCCGTCAAAAGAGATCCGACGCCAAGAAACGCGACCGACGTGTACGCAAGCTTCTGGAGAGAATTATATTTTTTAATTTTAGGGTGTTCTTTCCGGATTCTCAGATAATACTGGATCATCGGCAGAACGCCGGGCATGTCTTCTTTTCTGAAGATCGTCGTCGTGCGGCCATGGCGAGTGACAATATTGTATAAAACCCAGACGAGTCCATTAAAGAAAAGCACCCACATGGCAAAAAAATGCCACATGCGCGCGCCGGCAAGCCAACCTCCCAAAGTGACTATGTCGGGGAAACTGAAGCTGAGGATCGGAGATGCATTGTATATCTGCAGGCCGCTCATCACCATGATCCCGAGCGCAATAAAATTGATCCAATGGGTCAGGCGAATGAGGAGCGGGTGGTGGAATTCTTTAGCGGGAGAGGCCATTATTTCGTCGAGTCTGGTTTAAAAGCCGGGCACGGCTTAAATTTTTCTGCCTTGGCCTCAGCGATAGGCATAATTTCCGTTTTCGCCATGTGCGTTGGAGCGCATTCTTCCCGGTGATACGTATTTGTCTTCTTGATGACGACCACTTCCCCCTCTTTCAATCGGTGAGCGCAGCCGGACACGATGAATGTGACGGCCGCAAGAAGAAATATTGTTATTTGTCGTGATGCCATCATCATATCCCCGCAAACCAGTCGTATCCCTGGTCTTCCCAATATCCGCCGGGTTTGTCATTGGTGACTACAATTTTGCTGACCCATTTCGCGCTTTTATATCCGAGCTTTGTCGGCATCACGATTCTCACCGGCGCTCCGTGATCGAGCGTGAGAGGTTTGCCGTATGCTTCGTAACAGAGGAGCGTTTGTGGATGGAGGGCGCTCGGCATGTCGTACGCAGTATAATAATCGTCTCCGCATTGGACCGAAATATATTTCGCGTTGAGGTCTGCACCGACGTTCTCGAGCAGGTTCCTCAAAGTGGTGCCTCCCCATTTCGGTATCATACTCCATCCCTCGACGCAACAATGCCGCGTGTTCATGACGCGCTTCGGCATGGTCATTATTTGTTGCAACGTAAACGTTGCGGGACTTTTGACCATTCCCTCAACACTCAAATTCCAATCGTCAAGGTCAATATCTGGACTGTCGTCGTCTTTGCCGTTTACACGGAACCCTTCCTCTGGAGTCATGTCCCGATCCGCGTACTCGGGAGCGAGTTTTGACGAGCTGAACATTTTCGCTTGGACCCAATCGTTGAAAGATTGAACGGAATGGAGAAACGACTCCGTCTTCCCCTCGGGCGCAACGTCGCATGCTGCGAGAAGGACAAGCGGTGACAGCTTAAGCAGATTACGTCGTGTAAGACGTCCTATGTCTGACAAATCCATCCTCCAAGTGTTATTCCATATCAAGCCCTATGATCGTTGTGTTGATAATGATGCGATAAACAACAAACGGTCTCAGGCAAAAGTTTCAATCGTTGTATGCTTCCCACAAAAGCTTCGGCTCATGAATGTACCGGAGAACTCTATAAAAGGCAATATTAGCCTTGACGTCGATTTGCGGCTTTATGTCCTTGAGGTAAAATACATTATTGTTTGTTAGAAGCAGGGCTAGATGTATTGGCCGGGCGAATAATGCAAAAATGTGACACCCTGTACTACCCTAACACCGATTTTACTACAAGGTTCGCTATGGTACGATGATTGGAGCCAAATCTTAAAAGAGTTTCCGCAAGTGCAATGTTTCTCAACAAAGGAGAAAAAGTGAGATCCCTCAAACGAGGGTTCGGGTTCAACCTGATGCTGGCTTTGGACTCAAGCCCAAACGATTTCGCGATCGCAGCTGCTCGGGAAACCCCATCAGCAATTGCGAAGAAAACTCCCTCACCCGTAAAGGGCTCCGTTGTGTGACAAGCATCCCCGACCAAATAAATGTTGGGGGCCGAAACATGATTAATGCGAGGATCGACCGGAAAGGCTGTGCGGATTTTGTCGATAAGGCGCAACTCGGAAAAAGTCTCGCGCATAAATCCATTGGAGTGAATTGTCCGTCTGATAAATTCGCTCCGCCCTTCAACGGCTTTCAGTCCTTCTTGTCGTTTGATTACCATTGCGATATTGGCTGCTTCAGGGCTTACTCCCACGATCCCGCCGTATCCATTTTCGAAGAAAAACATCATAACGTTCGGACCGAGCTGGCTTGGACGACGGACTGAAAATTGAATTCCGATTCTCTTACCGCTATGTTCAACTCTTTTTATGGTTGACTTCTTACTCTCACGGATGAGACTTGCGACTTTAGAATTGCGGCCATCCGCTCCGATAAGAACCTTGCATCCTATATTTATCAAACCGTCGGGATCACTGGTTCTTAACCCGATTCGCCACATGTTGTCCGGCCCCTTCTCTTGGTGAACCGATTCTATGGAGGTTGCGGGGGAGAACGACGCTCCGTCGACGATCGCCTGATTCAAAAGGATTTGGTCGAGCGCACTTCGTTTGATCGCGACAAATTTTGGTTTCGATAATTGATTCAGTGTTCGATTTCTTCTCTCTTCATCGTAAGAGAAATTGATGAGTTTCCCGGATCGTCCGACGATCGAAATTCCATGTATAGACTCCGCGTGCGCTGCGATTTCTTCCGATACGCCAAGCTCATCGAATATTCTCCAGCAGCCCGGGTTGATACAGTCGCCGCAGATCTTTTCCCGCGGGAAATTCTCCTTATCGCATAGAAGAACTCGGGCGCCGCCCCGAGCAAGCACAGCCGCGGCGGATGATCCTGCTGGACCTGCCCCGATAACGATAACATCGTAGTATTTATCGAAAGCGTTCATTGTTTATATCGGCCGAAAACGAGCGCAGCATTAATTCCGCCGAACCCGAACGAGTTCGAGAGAACATGATCGACGTCGGCCTCGCGCCCGACGTTCGGTACGCAATCGAGATCGCAGGCGGGGTCTGGCGTCGAAAGGTTTATCGTCGGTGGAATGTAACGCTCTCCAAATATCATCGAACAAATGACGGCTTCAACAGCTCCCGTTGCGCCGAGCGCATGGGCATGCATCGCCTTAGTGCCGCTTACCGGAATTCGTGCGGCCGAATCTCCAAAAACTTTTTTTAACGCTATCGTTTCACATTTATCGTTGAGAATTGTTCCGCTCGCATGTGCATTTATATAGTCAACATCGGAAGCGAGAATTTTAGCATCCGCCAACGCATCCTTCATCACTCTCGCTGCAGACTCTCCGTCGGGACGAGGCTGCACGAGGTGAAACGCATCGTTGTTGCATGCGTAGCCTAAAAGCTCTGCATAAATTCTGGCATTCCGACACACTGCTGAACCGAGCTCTTCGAGCACGAGAACGGCCGACGCTTCTCCCATCACGAACCCATCGCGATGAAGGTCGAACGGTCTGCAGGCCGTAGCCGGGTCGGGGTTTGTCGTCATTGATCGAATGATCGTAAAGGCACTGAACGTCAGTTCGTACAACGGCGCCTCCGCGGCTCCAGCGATCATCATGTCTGCATAACCATCGCGAATATACCGATACGCTTCCCCGATCGCGATAGCTCCCGAACTGCAGCTATTTGAATTTGCATTGCTCGGTCCGGTGAATCCATAATGAATTGCGATATTGCTCGACCCCGCGCCTCCGAACACCGTGAGAGCGAGATTCGGGTCGACGGACTTGATCCCTTCCCGCACATATCGCTCGTGCTGGATCTCGGCGCCTGCGATACCGCCAAGCGCGGTGCCGAACGTCACTCCGATTTTTTCTTGAGGATGTTTGGGGTCTGCGACGATCCCCGCATCTTCAATCGCCATGCTCGCGGCGGCAAGTGCGAGTTGAGCAAAGCGGTCCATTCTCTTCGCGCTCTTGGAATCAAAAAAATTTAGAGGATCAAAATCTGCAACCTCCCCCGCAACCTTTGTGCGGATCTGCGACGTGTCAAACCGCGTGATGCAGCGAACTCCGTTCTTGCCGCTCCGCACCCCTTCCCACAGACCATCCTTTCCGTGCCCGATCGGCGTAATGGCGCCCAACCCTGTGATCACAACGCGCCTATGTTCCATATTCCCTTTCGACGTACAATTTCATGTGATAGAGAGTTTGCCCTGCAATATAGCTGATAAAAAAATTTCCAATGATATGCTCGGTAACGAAGCGCCCGGCCACCGGAATGGATGGAGCCAGCTCATGAGATATCGTCACCCTGACTCCTTCCTCTGTTTGGACAAATGCCCACACGACTTTCATTCCCCTCGTGAACGCCTTAAGATGATGAAATCGAATTTCTTGGCGTTCAGGGTCGATTTCCTCTTCGGATGTCCAATGAACCGGGAGAATTCCGCGTTTTGCCGCCATCACGACAACGTTTTTGCGGGCCGATCGTTCGAGGTAATGGACCCAGCGATAATGAGGGAGTATCCGAGGCCACTGCGAAAGGTCGGCAGCCGTTTCGAAGATACGGCTGCGGGGTGCTTTCATAACGATCGAATTTTCTTTACGCACTATTTTTCCTTCACCGCGATAAGGCGAAACAGCGGGGCCGTATAGATTCGTACCGGAATGACGCCGGCTTCATGCGACATTGATATCAACTCATTTTGTGTAAAAGCACGTCGCACGGATATCACGCTGTCATACCTCGTCATAGGGTTTCGAGTCGACAGCCGGGAATAGATCCATGCCGCGGCAACGCCAACGACGCTCCGTGCAAGATCATTAACGACAAAACCGATCCGGCATATTCTGTCCATTTCGCGGAGAAGTTTTATTCCATTCTCTCGAGAAAAATGATGAAGTGCAAGAGAACACGTTACAATATCGAATGATCTCTCGCCGATCTGCAAATTAAGAACATCGCCTTGCTTGAAAACAATGTCGCGTTTCCCGGCCGATAATTTGCGGGCTTCCTCGAGCATGATTTCATTTTTATCGACTGCAGTAATATGCACCCGTCTCCCGAGACGGTGGAGTTCATCGTACAACGACCGGGGCTGATCGCCAGATCCCGTGGCAAGGTCGAGGATGGAAAGAGAATCTTCCGGTTTCTTTTTCAGTGCAAGGGGAATAACGGCTTTTCGAAGCGCGGAGAGCCCTCCGAAATATCGGTTGATAGTCCGGAGGTTGCCGAGGTCATCCGAAAGAATTTTACGATCAGCATCCGGCCGATCCATCATTTCAAGGATGCCTTCGGCGAAGTATCGCTTCAATAGTTGGTTGGTGGGATTGTGTTCGACGGAATAAGTTTTACGTTTGACGTTCTACGTTTTACGTTTCTCGTTCGATGCCTTCAAGTTTTACAAACTAAATTTCAGATATGGATAATTGTTCACTGTTAATTGTTTCCTGTTCACTGTCAACAGTGCTCTTTCAAAAACCGGAGCGTCATTCCCCATGCTTCTTCGGCCGATTCTTTGTGATATGTCGTCCGTGCGTCGTTGAAAAATCCGTGCTCGGCCTGTGAAAATTCGACGTTCGTATAAACTTTTTCCGATGCGCGAAGAGCGTCGACGATCGAGCGAATGTGTTCGGGGAGGATCCGCTTATCCCTTCCGCCCCAGAACATCAACACTGCGCCGTGCAGTTGTGCGACACGTCCCAGAAACCCCTCCGCAATGCCGCCTCCGTAAAAACTCACGGATGCTCTGATGGGAACCATCGTGTTCGCCTGAAAAGCGAATCGTCCTCCCATACAAAACCCGATACAAGCTGTGCGCTCCTTATCGACGGAAGGATCGTTGACAAGCCACTGATAAGCCGCAAGGATATCCTCTCCAACTGTCTCTTCATGAAGCGCTGTAAAATGAATTTGCGTCGATGCGAAATCCTTATAATCTCCCTCAAAGCCCGGACCTGTACGGTGATACATTTCTGGCGCTGCCGCGACATATCCTTCCTGCGCAAAGCGGTCGGCAACTTCCCGGATGTGTGCGTTAACGCCAAACGCCTCCTGAAAAACGAGAATACCAGGACGCTTCCCAGACAAGGGCGGTCGAGAAATATACATCTTCATCTCCGTCCCATCCGAGACTTTCAGGGTTACATACGATCCCATAACGCTGACACTATTTTATTAAAGAGGGAATTTTCGCTTAACGCGTTAGCGGAGTTCTCAGGTCGATATCGTTTGACATGCTTTCCGCCTTTTCCTCGTCATTCAATGTTTTGAAGACGACGTCCCAAATCGGAGAGCTTACCCCATAATTGATGTCGGAGTCGAGATAATGATGCCGAAGATGATGCCTTCGTAAATAACCTCCGATGCGCCCCTTCATCGGAAAATGATGGATCGCATAATGCATCATGTCGTAGCAAAGGTACCCCGAAATGAATCCCGCAAAGAATGGATAGACATATTTTGGCCCGAACACAACGCGGAAAAGGAAAAAGAAACCGACCGAAAGTGGAATGCTGATCGCCGGGGCCATCACAAGTCTTCGTGAATCGTTCGGATAGTCGTGATGAACTCCGTGCATGATAAAATGAAGGCGTTTGCCCCAGAGACTCTCCGGCTGAAGGTGAAAAATTTCACGATGGAGAAGATACTCTGTTAGGGACCAGACGAAAAGGCCGAGGCAGAATAAAATGATGCGGGACGATGGCTCGGTGTGATTCTGGGCGAGGTAGAGCGAATAGAACACGACTGGGATGTAGATCACGAGGGGGAGCGCAGGATGAATGTGCGTGAAAAGCTCCATGAACCCGGAATCAAACATCTTTACTGATTTGTCTTCATTGGATATGTAGTTCTTCATATCTCCTCCCTTCTGATGTGTGAATTCGTTTAACAAGGCATTTGTTAGACACTACAGAATGAACAATAGTTTGGGGGTGCTAAGTTTCATATATGATAAAAGCGCGCAATAATTGAACGATTTAGCTGTTTTCTCGGATGGGCCGGTGCCGAAGGGACGTAGTGGTACGTTTTGCCATTTTTTTCACTGCTATGTGGATGCCCGCCAAAAGCATGCGGGCATGACGAACGCTCTGGCTGCGTCATTCCCGAACGTTTTTATCGGGAATCCAAAACGTGTCACTACCCGAACGGGGGTAGTGTGGCAAGGCATAAGTTAATTTTGTTAATTATTTATTATGAAAGAAATAAATCATTGAATCATGACCAGATCATTATCCCGCAAGATTTCGCTCGTTGTTTTAGTTCTTCTTCTCGCTACACGGGCAACCGTACACCCCGCGTCTCCAAAACAAAGAACACTATTGCCCCCCGAGGAACTCTATGGGCAATTATTTTACGACATTCAATCAAACAAAAATATTTTCAGCGATAGTAAAACTTTTGTCGATTGCTTTCCTCGGTACAACGTCAAAACAATTTTAGAGAAATATGCGCGCCTTCACCGCCCTTCCGACTCCGTTCTCTCCATTTTTATCAAAGAAAACTTTTTTATCCTTTCACACAATTCAAGTTATGTCACGGATTCATCCTCAATAAACGAGCATATCACAAAACTATGGGCGGCGCTAAAGCGCCCTCCAGATAAAAAACAATCCGGAACATTGATACCGCTTCCGTATCCGTATATCGTTCCTGGCGGACGATTCAGGGAGATCTACTATTGGGACAGTTATTTCACCATGCTCGGATTGCAGGCAGATCATCAGACCAAGATCGTTCAGGATATGGTGGATAATTTTTCGTACTTGATCGCGCGCCTCGGCTTTATTCCGAACGGAAATAGAACATACTATTTGAGCCGCTCCCAGCCCCCGTTTTACGCAATGATGATTTCGATTTTGGCTTCGATTAAAGGAGATAGCGTGTACGCACACTATCTTCCGTATATGGAGAGGGAGTATGCCTTTTGGATGGATGGAACTGATTCGCTCCACGCAGAGGGCGAGAGCTATCGGCGCGTTGTCATGCTTCCTGGAAGAGAGATCCTTAACAGATATTGGGACGATAAGAACACGCCGCGCCCCGAAAGTTACCGTCAAGACGTGGCGACGGCCCAAGAGGCGGCTGTGCACTCGCTTCAGCGGAATCCGGAAGAAGTTTTTAGAAATTTGCGGGCTGCCGCAGAATCTGGCTGGGATTTTTCAAGCCGATGGCTTTCCGTCGACAGCAGCCAGACATTCAAGCTTTATACTGTTCATACGACGGATATGATACCAGTAGATCTAAATGCGCTGCTCTGTAACCTGGAGTACACGATCTCGCACGCGTGCATCGTAAACCATGATACACTCCATGCCAAAATATTCATGGGGAAATATCAAGCGAGGAAAAAAGCTATCATGAAATACTGTTGGGACGAACACCGAGGATTTTTTATGGATTTTGATTTTAAGACAAACACGAGATCATCCGTCTATTCGCTCGCCGGCATGTTCCCATTATTCTTTCACCTTGCAAGTCAAGAACAAGCTGCTTCCGTCGCCCGGATAATTCAGGAATTGTTTTTAAAACCAGGCGGTGCTGTCACCACACTCAACAACACGGGACAACAATGGGATGCGCCGAACGGTTGGGCTCCGCTGCAATGGATGACAATTTGCGGGCTAAGAAATTATGGCTATGATTCTCTGGCGAAGGAAATTAAGTTGCGTTGGCTCACGCTGAATCGGAAGGTGTATCGAACTACATATAAGATGCTGGAGAAATATAATGTAGAAGATCTTTCGTTAAAAGGGGGCGGCGGAGAATATCCCAATCAGGATGGTTTCGGATGGACAAATGGCGTGTATCAAAAACTATCGAAGGAAAGGTAATTATTCTAGCCTGGCCCCGTGCCGCTGATTTAAAAAACCTAATTCCAAAATTACAAGATTGAAACGGACCCTGTTTACTTTGCGAGCTTTTTCTTCGCCTCTTGAAAATTGTGCGTCAACCGTTCCGCCCGTTCAGTCAAGACTTCGTAACGTCCCTCATCGATAGCTTTTTTGTCCAACAGATCGCTTCCAATCCCTACCGCCACCGCTCCAGCAGCGACCCATTCTCCGACATTATCCACGGTCACCCCGCCTGTCGGCATCAAACGAATGTGAGGAAACGGACCGGCGATATCCTTAAAATATTTTGGCCCGAGCGAAGTGGCGGGAAACACTTTGATCACATCCGCGCCCGCATTCCAACCCGTCAAAATCTCTGTCGGAGAAAAACACCCCGGCATGCAGACGACGTCGTTGTCCTTGCACACGGAAATAATGTCCAGATTAAGGGCCGGTCCAACGACAAATCTTGCGCCCGCTTTAATGACATCGAGAGCGCCGGATTTCTCCGTCACCGTCCCAGCCCCTATCAAGACGTCGGGCGCGGCTTTGCGTGCCATCTCTGCGATAATATCGACCGCACCGGGCACAGTCATTGTAATTTCTATGCATTTGACGCCCCCCTTTCGAATTGCCTCCACAACATCGAAAAGACGTTTCGGATCCTTCATGCGAATGACTGCGACAGCCCCTGTTGACATTATCTGTGCAAGTGTTTCTTTCCGCGGCATCGGTGTCTTTCAATAAAAAGTGAGGTTAAGGATAAGGTGAAGCGTGAGACTGAGATATTGGAAAAATTTATGAAGCAATATTTTGTTACCGCGCCATCCAACCGCCATCGACGACCAACACATGACCGTTGACGTAGTCGGATGCGGGCGAGGCGAGAAATATCGCTGCACCTTTCAGATCGTCGGGCAGGCCCCAGCGTCCAGCCGGTATTCTTTCCAGTATCGATTTCGAGCGAACCGGGTCATCGCGCAGCGCTTTGGTGTTGTTCGTTGCCATGTAGCCGGGCGCGATCGCATTCACTGTGATGCCGTGTTGCGCCCACTCGTTGGACATGGCTTTCGTTGCCTGAGCAACAGCTCCTTTACTCGCTGCATACGAAGGGACAAAAATCCCTCCCTGAAACGAAAGGAGGGATGCGATGTTGATGATCTTGCCGTACTTCCTTTTCATCATATCCCGTGCCGCGGCCTGACTGAAGAAAAAAACAGTTTTCGCGTTCAGAGCCATTACCTCGTCCCAATCTTTCTCGGAGAAATCGATTGCCGGCGTTCGTCTGATCGTACCAGCGTTATTGACGAGGATGTCGATCTTCCCCAGTTCTTTCACGGTCCGTTCCACGATCATTCCAATTTCTTTGATCGAGGTCAGGTCCGCCGTAATATTCAACGCTTTTCTGCCTAAAGACTCGATCCGTTCGGAAGTCTCAGAGCGGCCGGTCCTATCGACAAGAACGACGTCTGCGCCATTCTCAGCCAAGCCAACCGCCATGCCTCCGCCCAAGCCCGTGCTTCCCCCGGTCACTATGGCTACCTTGCCCGACAGGTCAAATAAATTTTTCACGCTCAACCTTGTTTTATTAAAAAAAATGCAGTTAGATCTTTGTGTTGCGCTTAAACGACATAGGCCGAAGAGGCCGTTTCGCCTCCATGCCCTGTCCAGTTCGTGTGAAAAAATTCACCACGCGGTTTATCGATCCGCTCGTACATATGCGCGCCGAAATAATCGCGCTGCGCTTGGAGGAGGTTCGCCGGTAAACGGGAATTCCTGAATCCGTCGAAGTAGTTCAAGGCAGTGGCCATAGCCGGCGTCCAGATGCCGTTGAGCACCGCCGTCGAGACGACGCGCCGCCAGGAATCCTGCGAACGCTCGATCGTCTCTTTAAAGAACGGATCGAGGAGAAGGTTCGCAAGCTGCGGATCTTTATCGAACGCTTCTTTGATCCTCCCGAGAAAAACGGAGCGTATGATGCACCCACCACGCCAGAGAAGCGCGATCCCTCCGTAGTTGAGTTTCCAGCCAAATTCCTCAGCCGCAGATTTCAGCAACACATAGCCTTGAGTGTACGAAACGATCTTCGACGCGAAAAGAGCTTTCTCAAGGTCGTTGAGAAATGCCTTCTTGTCGCCGGTAAATTGTCTTTTCGGACCTTGAAGGATCTTCGAGGCAGCGACACGATCATCTTTCATCGCCGAAAGGCACCGGCCGTATACCGCTTCGCTGATGAGAGTCAAGGGAATACCGAGGTCGAGCGATGAAACGCTTGTCCATTTACCGGTCCCCTTTTGCCCTGCAGTATCGAGGATCTTGTCGACGAGCGGCGACCCGTCCGTGTCTTTAAATGCCAAGATGTCCCGCGTGATCTCGATGAGATAACTGTCAAGCTCTCCTTTATTCCATTCCGCAAACACATCGTGCATTTCCGACGCCGACATGCCGAGAAGTTCTTTCATGATCTGGTATACTTCGCAGATGAGCTGCATGTCGCCGTATTCAATGCCGTTGTGCACCATCTTCACAAAATGCCCAGCGCCATTCTCGCCTACCCAATCGCAGCACGGGGTTCCATCTGCAACTTTTGCAGCGATGGACTGAAAGATCGGTTTCACGTGTGGCCATGCGGCGGGAGAACCCCCGGGCATGATGGACGGTCCGTGCAATGCCCCCTCTTCTCCCCCCGAGACGCCCGTGCCGATGTAGAGAAACCCTTTCGATTCGAGGTACTTCGTGCGGCGAATGGTGTCGGGAAAATGAGAATTGCCGCCGTCGATCACGATATCCCCCGGTTGAAGATGCGGGATGATCTGCTCGATGAATTCATCGACGGGTTTTCCCGCTTTCACCATGAGCATAATTTTCCGGGGCGTTTTGAGCGATGCAATGAGCTCCGGGATGGAATGTGTGCCGATTATTTTTTTCCCTTTTGCCCTGCCGTTGACAAAATGATCAACCTTTTCCACAGTCCTGTTGAAGACGGCTACGGTGAATCCGCGGCTTTCAATATTGAGGACGAGATTTTCGCCCATGACTGCCAATCCTACTAATCCAAAATCTGCTTTATCGTTCATTATGATATTGTTCGCTTTCTGATTGCTGTTGTTCTTGGTGATAAGATTATCGTTGGATGCGCGCCGATCCGCCTTTGGCAAACGCGTGCACTTGTTCCACCGTCGACATCGTCGTGTCGCCGGGGAATGTTGTCAGCAGAGCTCCATGGGCCCAGCCGAGTTTCACTGCTTCTTCGGGCTCTTCTCCGGCCAAAAGGCCATAAATGAATCCGCTTGCAAATCCGTCGCCGCCGCCGACGCGGTCAAGGACGTCCAACTCGCATGTCGGCGCGGTATAAGTTTTTCCGTCGATCCACGCGACTGCGCTCCAGCTGTGATGGTTTGTCGAATGGACTTCGCGCAGAGTTGTCGCCACAACTTTCACATGGGGATGTTTTGCAATAACTTTGTCGATCATCCCAAAGAACGCGCTCGGGTCCAGCTTCGATTTTGCCGCAACTTCGGGGCCGGGAATTCCAAGCCCTTTCTGCAGATCCTCTTCATTGCCGACGAGGACGTCGGCATTCTCGACGATTCTGCCAACGACCTCCACCGCTTTCTTTTCCCCTCCCCAGATATTCCACAACTTCTCCCTGAAATTGAGGTCGAAGCTGCAGACCGCTCCCGCCTTCTTCGCGGCTTTCATTCCTTCGATGATCAGCTCGCCTGTCGATTGCGAGAGCGCCGCAAAAATGCCGCCGCTATGGAACCATCGCACTCCGCCGGAAAATATCGCGCTCCAATCAAAATCGCCGGGCTTCAATTGCGCAGCGGCCTCATTAGACCGGTTGTAAAAAACCACCGGGGCCCGAACTCCCTGGCCTCGGTCGCTATAGACGGCCGCCATGTTCGGCCCGTTGACTCCGTTGTGCTTAAATTTTTTGTAAAATGGTTTCACGCCCATCGCACGAACGCGCTCCGCGATGAGGTCTCCGATCGGATATTCCACCATAGCGGTGGCGATGCCCGTGTTGAGACGGAAGCAATCGGCGAGGTTTGCAGCGACGTTAAACTCTCCGCCGCTGGTATGGATGTGACACTCCGTTGCTTTGCGAAACGGGATAATACCCGGATCCAGTCTGTGAACAAGTGCTCCGAGCGAGACCAAGTCGAGGGCGCCGCTCGGTTGAATTTTCAAACCGTTACTCATTCAATACTCCTTTGTCCTTTGTGTGCAGTAGATTTCCAGCGATCGATCCATATTTTTCTCGGCGCGTCGATCGCTTTGAGATAGCGTCAGTCGTTGCCGAGAAAAATTGGCCGAAGATGACGCTCGTAGATATTATCAGCGACACCTTCATGAATTTCATTCTGTGATTTGTCAAGCGCATCGGTAAACTTCGTGCCCATCTCAGCGGCGACCTTGTAGCCAATGTGGATGAGCTGGCGGAAAGAATTGTTATACCGCGGCGACGATTGGTCGTGCCGCAGCGCTCCAACGAACTCCTCGCTGCTCCATTTACTCACAACATCCGCTGACGGAAGTTTTTTATAGTCGATGTTGATCACTGTGTGGTACGGTTTTTCCATTTCGTCGTATCTTTTGTAGGACTGGGCGTAGACTTCCTTCGCAATCTGCAGCCCATTCCCACCAGATTTTGCCAAGCCGATAACCTCTTCAAGCCATGTTGTCCCGGCCGTTTTCAGGTGAAGGCCCGCGTTGGATTTTTTGATCGCTTTGTTGATGATGGGGTATATGGAAAATTTGTCGCTTCCTGTATGGACGCTGATCTTGAGCGAATCAGGCAGACCAAATTCATTAACGGCATAAGCGATGACGGCAAGATCTTGTTCGAATTCTTTCGCGAACTGAGCGGTATCCCCAACATAGTCCACCCCTTTAAGAAATTCGCCCGAAAATTTCGGAGCGACCGTTTGTAAAGGAACTCCCTCTCGCGAAAGAGCGGCAAGGACGAAAAACAATTCGACGGGGGTTTGGGGCATGTTTGCTTCATCCGTCGACACTTCGGTAATAAATTTATCTACTCCTTTGCGGGCGGCGATATAGCGATAAATTTTCCCCGCCTCCTGAACCGCCACGAGATACTTTCTGCCGACCGATGCTACGGTGTCGCTCGTAACGGAAAATCCGTCTTTCACCCCCGGGATGCGAAGCGTTCCCAGATATTTCTTCCAATGCTGCGTGAACTCTTTAAGGTCATCGTCGGCCGGAACTTCTCCGATGAAATCCGCAACGTCGAGCGTAAAATAGTTGCTCGAGGCGATAAATGGCTCGACCGTTTTGATGCCGATATGATCCGCATCGACGTAGTACGACGGTTTCCATCCAAGCTTCTTCACCGCTCGATCGGCTTCTTCCCTTGTATCCTGGGGCCGAGTCCCGACGAGTGTGTGTTCCCGGTTCGATTTATTCCAAACCGGGACGACTTCGACGCCGTGTGCGCGGGCTTTTTCAAAAGCGGAGAGCTGCGCTACGCCTTGACGTCCAAAACGATCGCCGATACCGATTGAATATTGTTCTATTTTCATTGAATCCGTCCTTGCAGATGTTAGGCGCCTTTGATGAACATTGAACGCCGGTGTGCATGGAACAGGCGCCGACACATCGGTCTCTACAACGCAAGATCAGCGCTAACTTTTAGCGCTTGATCCTTGCACTGCCACCTCCCATCACATGCTTGATCTCCTCCATTGTCACCATGCTTGTATCGCCTCTCGTGCTTTGCAGGAGAGCGCCGTGCGCCGTCCCCATTTCAACACACTCCTGCGGCGGCATCCCGTGAAGAAGTCCGTACACAAATCCGCTACAAAAGCCGTCTCCTCCGCCAACCCGGTCTTCGATCTCAAGGTTGGAAAATTTTCTCGATTCGAAAAATGTTCCGTCGTAATACATGATCGCGGACCAGTTGTTCACAAGGCCGCTCACGACCTCCCTAAGCGTCGTCCCGACGGCCTTAATGTTCGGATACGTCTCGACGACTTTTCTTACCATTTTTTTGTAGCCTTCGATCGGAAGCGATTGAAGATGCTCATCCGTTCCTTCCACGTTAAACCCCAACACCTTTTGAAAATCTTCTTCGTTGCCGATCAATACGTCGATAAACGGAACGAGTTTTTTTGTCACTTCGACGGCCTTTTTGCTCGACCAAAGTTTACTCCTGAAATTAAGGTCGTAGCTGACAATGGTACCGGCGTCGTGAGCCGCCTTCATCGCTTCGTATGCGACATCGGCACAAGAATCACTCAACGCTGTCAAAATTCCCCCAGTATGAAACCAGCGGGCTTTTCGTTGAGTGAAGATCCGCTTCCAATCGACATCGGACGGTTTCATATGAGCTACCGCCGTGTGTCCCCTGTCGTACATTGTCACGCTCGCACGCACGCCGATGCCGACTTCGGTAAAATTAAGTCCGATGCGGTCTGCGCGGCCGGAGCCGTCGTACGGCGCCCACACAACCTCACTGATATCCATGCCGCTTGCCCTTGCGTGGTTCTTAATGAACGCGCCGAGCGGGTTATCGACAAGTCGCGAAATCCAACCTGTGCGCATGCCGTAACGTGCAAGAGCGTAAGCGACATTGTATTCTCCGCCTCCCGCGTACGCTTCAAAAAGAGCTGTCAATTCTATTCGCTGATGTCCCGGAGGGCTTAAGCGGATCATGCACTCGCCAAGGGACAATAGGTCAAATTCCGTTTCTGCAGATGTTTTTATTTTTAAGGGCATGTTGTGGGTTCGTAGTTCGTGGTTCTTGGTTCGTAGTTCGTGGTTCGTAGTTCTTGGTGCTGAGTTAAGAATTTTCAATCCAGAATTCCATCTTTCCATTCACTTCAATCGATAGAGCAATTGCCCGGCATTTTCGACTACGAGAAGGTCGCCGTTTTGGCGGCGTTTCCATTCATCAATGTTGATGGACCGGTAATCGACGTATCCGAGGTTCACTGAACGACACACTTCTTCAGAAATTGAAGTCGCAAGCGTGACATTCACGCGCGGATACTCGACGCCATTGTCGAACGTTCCGATACCCCTCACATTTGTTGAGTGCGCCAGAATCAATTTCGGCATCCGAGAGAACCGCTCCCATTGCTTGACAAAATAATCTCTGATGTGGTATCCCACTTTCCGGATCTCGTTCCCGTGTGTGTAAGAAATTTCCGTAATATGTGGAGCGTAAATAATCACTTCGCCCCCGTCCGCAAGGATCGGCTCGTGTTTATACATTACTTTGCCCGCAACCCAGATGTCTTCATAGATCTTTGGAGCGATCCCCAGAATGGTCTTATAGCAATGGTCGACATATTTGATATGGATCTTTTCGGAGCGCTCGGCGGCCATTCGCCACGATTCTTCGGGCGGCCCTATAAATAGAGATGTCACGGCATGATCTTCGACAACAAATGCAAAGCAAATCCTGGGCACGGTAATAAACGAAGCGGATTTGTTGATCACGCGTCGCACGGGCGTATCCTTCACTCCATTGACGACGGGATTCGTAATAAGCGCTCCGATCCAATGAAAAGTCTGGATGATCTCTTCTCCGCCTATCCCGGGGAAAAAATATTTATTTCCGCCTGCAAATCCAACTGTTTCATGCGGTACAACCGGACTGATGAGGATGAGTTGGTCGTAGTCGAATATTCGCCGATTGATCGTCACGTCGACTGCGTCGGTGAACAGCCCTTCTGACAGGACCGACATTTCCGAACTGGAAATCCTTCCAATCGTCTTGAGTTCCGCCGGGTTGTTGTGGGCATGGTTGTAAAATTTTGTCTTCGCGTACGACGCCTTGTATTCGTCGGCAGTGATCCCCACATGACGTAAAATGACGTCGAGGTCCAGCGGATGGTGCGTGCCGGTTGCGATGAGATAATCGAGTGCGCTCGCTTTAGGGTAGAGAAGACGAGCCAACGCTTTAAAGAAGACCGGGATCTCTGCGTGACGGGTTGTATCTGGAATAATGACCAGAATTTTCTTTCCGTCCAGATGGAGAGGTTCTAACGCCTGCTGGCTCAGCCGATAAATTTCCTCTTCCATTTTCTGACGCGGAATCGCGTCGGACCCAACTGTCATCATTTCCTCACGAAAGATATATGCGAAAACCGAGCGCGGAAAGGGCTTTCTCAAGATCAATTCTTGTCCGCGGCAATTCTACTGTCGTGTTGAAAAATTCTCGACGCACACGGTATTGAGAACGTAAGTTCTTAAAAAACCAGCCGCGTTCTTCGGCAGGCACTGCACCGATGCCGCGCAACGTGCGACTATCACACTCTATATCATAACATTGGCTCACGATTTTTTTTAAAATCGCTTCGGGCGATCCATTGTCCGGATCTACAACGATACGCTCGACTGCGGGCTTCGGAAGATTTTGTCCCGGGGTCCATGAAACGGGCTGGCCAAAAAAATTACAGGCTGCAGTGTATGTCATTTTCACCGCCGACAGCTTGCCGTCGAACGAATACCCGGCAATATGCGGCGTGCCGATGTCAATTTTGTCTAAGAGGTCGACATCGATGACCGGTTCTCCTTCCCACACATCCAGTACCACGGCGCCGAGACGGCCACGAACGATTGCGTCTTTGAGGGCGGCACCATCTACAACGGGACCGCGAGCGGTATTGATAAGCACCGCTCCTTTCTTCATTTTCTCAAGACGCAGTTTATCAAAGAGGTGATGCGTGCGATCGGGTCCGGTTTTTGTGAATGGAACGTGAAGCGAGATGAAGTCTGCGTCCATGAGATCATCGAGCGGGAGGTATGAAGGGTCATGTGTCGCACGGGCAAGCGGAGGGTCGTTGAGGAGCACTCGCATTCCCAACGCTTTTCCGTTCCGGACAATTTTACTTCCCACGTTTCCCACCCCGACAACGCCAAGCGTCTTCCCAGAAAGCGAAAAGCCTTTTGTCTGTGCGAGCGAGAGGAGCGCGGCAACAAAATATTCGGCCACAGAGTTAGCGTTCGACCCGGGGGCGTTTGCAAAACCGATCCCGCGCGTTCGAAGATACTCGAGATCGACATGGTCTGTCCCGATCGTTGCCGTCGCCACAAATTTGACGCAACTCCCCTCGAGTAAGTCTTTGGTGACTTTCGTTTCAGAACGTATGACAATAATATCGGCGTCTCGAACCGTCTCTTTGGTGATCTCGCGAGTTGCTAACGCACGGACTTCCCCGAATTGTTCAAATGCTTCAGCGACTAGAGGGTTTTTTTTATCGACAACGACACGCATGGTTTCTTATCTCAGTGCACCAACTTGTTGCTTGATCTCTTCTGACAATTCAAAATGTAAAGTGCAAAAGGCAAAGTTACAATTAGGAATTTAAAATAAAGAATTCCTTTTCGAGAGAACTCTTTTTGACTCTTAACTTTTGAACTTTTAATCGTAACTTTACCATTTGCATTTTGAACTTTACACTTCCTAAATTGTCATGCTCGTAAACCCACCATCGACCGGAATAACCGAACCCGTCACGAATGACGATGCTTTATCGGACGCGAGCCACAACAGTGCTCCCGACAATTCATACGGCTCACCGTACCTTCCCATCGGCGTGTGGGCAAAAATGGATTTGCGCCGTTCCTCTGTAAGGATTTTGCGATTCTGCTCCGCGGGGAAAAAACCCGGCATAATGGCGTTGACGCGGATACGATGAGGAGCCCAATCGCGGGCAAGGAAACGGGTCATATTATTGAGGCCCGCTTTCGAGATCGAATAGGTAAAGACCTTCGACAGCGGAAGCTCGGACGACACTGATGAAATATTGATGATGCTTCCACCGCTTTTTTGTTCGATCATTTGTTTGGCAAATATCCGACATGAAAGAAATATCCCCTTTAGGTTCGTGTCGAGAATTCTGTCCCACTCTTCCTCTGGAATGTCGAAGACCGGCGTCGGCGAATTGACCCCAGGAGCATTGACCACGATATCTACCTTTCCCCAAAGGGCGACGATCGCATCTTTTCCTTTTTCGACGCCGGCAACGGACGAGGTGTCGACCTGAAAAGCTTTTCCAACACCTCCCGCTTTTTCAATCCGTTGAACGACCGACCCGGCCCCAGCCGCATTATTGTGGAAGCCTACAGCTACTTTCGCCGAAGCCCGGCCAAGCGTTTCGGCCATGCTACCTCCCAACACGCCGCTGCCGCCAATCACTACTGCAACTTTGTCTTCTAGACTGAATAACTCTTCTACGTACGACATTTTTTTTCTTCTGAACTTATGGATGCTTTTTTTGCTTGTTGTGACAGAATTGCAAGTTAGTTTTCAATGCGGACATCGAGGATCGTCCGTCAGGCCGGTGATCTAAAGGGCGGACGTTCAACTGCGGAAAGACAACCGTGCATCATACAACGTAACGCCATTCATCGATCTTCACAACGATAGGTTCTCAGTTCAAGAACCTTTTTTTCAACCCTCCCGCCTTTGCAAGATACCAAAAATTGACCTTTTTTGCCTTAAAAAAATCATTCCCGTTATTCCCTCTCACGTAAATTCAAAATACCGCTTTGCGTTGTAGTAGCAGATATCTTTTACCATTGAGCCGACCAACGAAAGGTCGTCCGGGATAAGCCCGTCCTCCATCTCGGCACCGAGAATGCTGCATAACAAACGACGAAAATACTCGTGTCGGGGATAAGAGAGAAAACTGCGAGAGTCTGTGATCATTCCCACAAATTGGGACAGGAGACCCATATTCGAGAGCGCGTCCAGTTGTCGTTCCATGCCGTTCTTTTGGTCAAGGAACCACCAAGCGGCACCGTACTGAATTTTTCCCGGCGCAGAGCCATCCTGAAAATTTCCAATCATCGTTGCGTACAGCTCATTATCCCGGGGGTTAAGATTATAGAGAATTGTTTTTGCCAGCTTATTTTCCTTATCAAGTCTGTCGAGAAATTTTGCCATCGACCGGGCGACAAGTTCGTCTCCGATCGAATCAAACCCCGTGTCGGGGCCGAGCGAACGCATCATCCGGGAGTTGGTATTCCGCATTGCTCCGACATGGAATTGCTGCACCCATTTGTGTTCCCAATTCATGATCCCTATCTCATACAACACCGCCGATTTGAACGCCGCGATCTCATCGGAATTTAACTTCTTTTTGCCGAGCAGCTTTTTAAAGATCGCTTTGACCCCGGCTTCGGTGTAGTCGGCAGAGTGGAATGTTACAAGGGCATGGTCCGAAATCCGGCAGCCGTGCTTCGCAAAAAAAGTGTACCTGCTTCGCAGGGCGTCAAGGAATTTTGCATACGACGTGATATCGATCCCCGCGGCGCGCGAAAGCGATGTAACATACCGGTGAAATGCGTCGGGGTCTTCAATTGCAAGGGCGCCGTCCGGCCGGAATGCCGGGTAGAGGCGAACGCCCGTCGAGTGTTTCGCAAATTGCTCGTGGTACTCAAGTGAACTGACAGGGTCGTCGGTCGTGCACACGACTTCGACATTCATCTGTTTCAAAATGCCCTGCGTTGAAAAATCTTTTGAGGCGAGTTTCCGATTGCATTCATCCCAGATCCCACGGGCTGTCGTGGTGTCCAACAACTTGCCGGATATCCCGAAGGGGCGCTTCAGTTCAAGGTGAGTCCAATGATACAGGGGGTTGCGCAAAGTCTTGGGAACGGTCTCCGCCCATTTTGCAAACTTTTCCCAATCACTTGCGTTGCCGGTAATGTAGCGCTCGTCGACGCCCGCTGCTCTCATCGCCCGCCATTTGTAATGATCCCCGTAAAGCCATATTTGCGTCAAATTCTCAAAAGATCTGTTTTCAGCGATCTCTTTTGGCGACAAATGACAATGGTAATCTATGATCGGCAGTGCCTTCGCGTGGTCGTGGTAGAGCCTCTCCGCCCTCGAATTAGCGAGAAGAAAATTTTCATGGATGAATTCTTTGCTCATGATCAAATCTTTCCAGGTAGAGATACAAATCTATGAAGACCTATAGCGCTATAAGATAATGAGCAGGCGGTCATTCCTGCAAGTATTGAAGGTATTTTCCCTTTCGTCTCCCCGGCGCCCGACGGCCAACAAAGGCCGTCGGGTTCCTGAGGATGCAAACAGTATTACTTTACATCTTTTTCCTAGAAAGTGCTACTTCATCAGGAGCATTTTTTTCGTGAATGTTACGGACCCTGACGACAGTCTATAAATATACATACCCGATGAAAGATTCGCTCCATCAAAGCTCACCGTATATTCTCCGGCGGCCTTTGTCTCATTGACCAATGTAGCGACCCGTCTGCCAAGCAGGTCAAACACTTCGAGCTTCACTTTCGCCTCTTTCGGAACCGAGAACACAACGTTTGTCGACGGGTTGAACGGGTTCGGATAATTCTGCGAGAGCGAAAATTCCTTCGGAAGCTGCGATCCATTGTCCGCTACCGATGTCACAACAGTGGGCGCTCCCCACCGCGTGTCTCCCGCAACCTTTCCGTCCGTTGTGGTCATTGCCGCAATTGTTGAGGTTGAAGCGGCAATATTGCAATTCAACGTGTCAAAATAATACTCGACCGGTTTGCGGTTAAAGTCGTACGTCCAATGACCCGGTGAATCTCTTGTGAAATTCGGATCGTTCCCGTTCTTTTGTTTATCATCTCCCCCTTGCGAGCGTGGTGCATAGATCCACCGTATCAGCTTGGTCATCAACGGAGGCGTGTTGTTGAGCTTCGCAGTCACTTGTTTGAACGTTTTTGTCGTATCAAATCCTTGCGAAGAAAGGAGTGTGTTCATTGCGTACGTGAGCCATGGACCTTCGCTGTGATAATAAGGACCATTCGGAAGGGGCAAGTTAAGCATCACTTGGCCGGAATCCGACACGGCGAAGTAATTGTCCTGAATATTCCAATTCGCAGCGAGGTTCTTGTTCGTCAGCACCCACGCCATTCTCGGCTGACCGTTGATGCTGTCAAGTTCTCCCGGATCGCTGAATTCCACCTGGCGAATATATGCCGTATCCGCACCGAGGGCAAAATGATCGACCAGCATGTTATTGGTTATTCGCAGAGTGCCATTGCCCGTGGAGTCGACTCTCCCGAGGGAAAGGAATCCATGGTACGAAAGGGAGTTGACAACGGTGTTATGGTTAAAGATAAAGTTGAGAATCGGGCCTTTAGTGGATTGGTAATGCCTGACAACCCGGTCCTGCAGGTTCACAAAGGTGCAGTTCTCAATATCGCACGTATCGATTTGCACGTTCCGCAGATCGATCCCTTTTCCGGCGCCGAAATTCGAAGTCCCCTCAAAACCCATGTCTCCGAAAATCGTGTTGGTCACTTTAATCACATGCGCCTGTCCGTCCGTTCGTATCAAGTTCCCGTTGACGGACTTCAAAATACAACTGTCGATGTAGACGCTGCCGCCACTGCCGGAGGTGTTCAGATCAATGAGCCCGCCTTGTAAATGGTCGAGGTTGGAATCGACCGGCTCATAGTATCCCGAGATCATGATATGTTTGAGATACAACTTTCCGCCTGCGAGATTTGCAAACTCTCCCGGGGGGTTTCCATTCGATCCCGGATACAGAAATACCGTCGGATCATAGTGACCGGTGCCTCCGTACTCGGCGCGAAAATTCAGGGTCTTACCTGCAAATGCAAGTTGTGCATTGAGAAGGTACACTCCATCCTTCTTCAGCACGTACACGCGCGTTCCGTTTTGGAACGGGGTGCTCGACGTATCCTGGAAGATCAGCGTGTTGAGATACTGATTTCCGGAGGTCGTGTAATCATCCAATACAAGATCCTGCGCAAAAACGAAAAGCGGTGTCAGCAGGACAAGTAAAGCAGGCAAAATGTAACGGAGCTTTAACATAACATCCTCCTTGGTTAAACATAGAATGCAACTATGAATTAGGGTAAAGCAAATTCACTTCCTGCGAGCAATATCTCACACATATCAAAGTCAATAATAGGCTTCGACTTTATACTATCACCTCCTTTCTATAGTGTTAGGACCCATTCCACACATTACAACGTTACTCGAACTCCAAAGTCCACTGTCGTTCCATACAATTCTGCCGTCCGTGGAATCTGCCACGCAACGACATTATCTTTGATCGAAGTCTTTTCCTGTCGATTAGTAAAATTGTTTATGTTGAGAAGTAAAGAAAATGTATCATTGAGCCTCTGTTTAAGAGCAAGATCCCACTTCGTGAAAGGGTCGACGTAGACATCGGATTGCCCATCGGAAGAATATTGCTGGACATACTCATCCTGCATAAAAACCGAAACGCGAGCAGAAAACCCTCCGATATCATAACCGAGAGCCGCGTTGCCGTACAGATTGGGTTGTCCTTCCGACTCTCTTTTCAGATCTACTGGAACGTGATGATACACGCTGGAGACCACCGGCTTGCCGCGAACGATCGTTGTTTCGGACGTCGCGATCGTCTGGCTTCCGATAATGTACGTCTCCGATCGTGTGATCGAGAGATTATACGAAAGGGTGATATTGCTCAGGTAACCGGGAAGAAAGCCGAAGTTCATCTGATGATCGAACTCGAACCCCCATACATACGATTTTTTGTCCGAATTGTACGGCACGGTCAAGCTGTGAATTGAACGCTGGTCAATGATCGATTTGAACGGCGCGGTATTCTGCCAGGTCATTCCCAACGCCCCAAACAAAGAATCGACTGCATCGACGCTCACGCTGTTCATTTCATGGTAGAGGTCGTCGATCACTTTATAGAATCCGGAGACGGAGATGAGGCCGACAGTATTGTCGAAGACTTGCGTATTCAATTCGTAGTTCCACGCTTTGGTGTCCTTCAAATTCGGATTACCGAGGTCGAATGTCTGTCCGCCGTTCCCGGAAATGTTGAAGGTTGGAAGGCGGAAATTGTAATCCGGGCGTGCAAGTTGTCTGTAAGCCGCAGCTCGAACTTTTAAATAATCGGTCAATTTCACTGCAAGCTGAGCGTTGGGAAGCCATACATTCTCGGAATAATGGGTCGTAGAATCTTGGATGGGGTTCGGAGAATTCTGTCTAATGCCAATAGTCGAAATCGCTCCGTCGGTAAACTTTGCCCCGTAGTCGTCGGATTCTTCTTCAAGACGCACGCCGGCGATGAGGGTCACGGCTTGGCCGATATTGAACGTGTTCATGACATATCCTGCACCGACTCTTTCCCGAACATCGTAATCTGCAAGTTCTGCCAATGCGCTTGAACCAAATTCAACGTCCCCATTTACTGTCGCATTTTTCACTAGATCGTACCAGAGCTTCATTGCGTCGGGACTGATGAGCGGCGTCATCTTGTACAATCCGAGAAGGTCGCGAGATTTGGCCGGATAGTCGATAAAGTCGGACAATGACGGAGATGAAGAGGTGCGATTGTAATAATAATTCGCAAATCGGCTGTCTTCCATCCTCGTGGTGTCGACACCGTCTGCGGAAAATCCATGCAGATAATTGTTGTCGTCAAGCTCTTCTTTGCTCAGCCATCGCGACCTGTCCCTGTACTTCCCTCCGAATTTTAATTCGCCGGAGAGTTGGTCGAACACGTTATATGTTTTTGTGAGGTCGACATACGCAGTTCTCTCTCTGTCAAAATTATTTCGCTGATAATAGACGGATGTAGAACATGCGGCGGCGGAGAAATCGTTGAGCGCAAAAGGAATGATATAAAGCTCTGGATGGTCGCGGCCAGAAGGAATTCCGCTCGGGCCAACTCCAGGCACTTCAGTAAACTTCATCGCGAAATCGTATGGATTATCGACCCTTGAATGAGCATACGAGGCGTTCCAATCGATATCGAATCCCCCCAAATAATTTTTACCCTGCAAAGATGCATTCGTAGTGCTGGTCGTCGATTGTGTGTACCGATAATTATAATCCCATGAGCCGCCTCCCCCGGTGATGCCGGGATACACGCGGTCATAGAGCATGCTATTAATGCCAGTACTGCTGTAGAGGCCTGATAATTTCACCGAGCCGCTGTCCGGAGTATTGACGTCAAAGATCACCTGTCCGCCGTTTCGGGTTCGGTCTTCATCGGTGAAATCGACCGTAAACGGAGCCATCCTATAGTCCACGTTTGTCGTAGAGCCCGGATTGTTGATATCTTTGTAATATTCGTACGAATAGGTGATGTCTTCCTTGCTTCTGATCCTCTTTTCGACGTTCCCTTGGATCTGCACGCCGAGGACGTCGTCAAAGAATCTTTGCCCGTAACGACCCGAAAGGTCATACTGATCTCCCGACTTCATGAGACGGTTGTAGTCTCCCAGGAGATTAAAAATGATCGTTCGCTCCGACGGAGCTTTGCGCGTCACGAAATTCACTGCCCCGGCAATTGCATCTCCATCCTGATCGGGAGTAATGGTCTTGTACAATTCAATGCCGGCCAGTTCACCCTGAGAAATCATGCTGAGGTCCACATCGCGCGACGTGGAATCGGTCGACGGTATCTTTACTCCGTCCACGGTAATGTTGCTGAATTTCGAACTCAGTCCGCGCAAAACGATCTTCGTCGCTTCTCCTCCGGATCGAATGAGCGAGACGCCGGGGAGCCGGCCGATTGCCTCCGCCGCGTTTGCGTCGGGCAATTCCTTGATCTTTTCTTCCGACACAACGTTGACGATGGTCTTCGAAGAGACCTGTTCGTTAATGGCAGCAACTTGGCCTCTCATCTGCGCAGTGATCACGACTGCTTGACCCTGGAGGATGGTTTGGTGGAGAGGCACGTTCAACTGCACTTCGGTTTTATTAGAAAAATCTACAGTGAACATCTTCGTTTCATATCCCACGCATGACACCTTTATTGTGAAGGTGCGTGGTGGAATGGCTGAGACGCGATATGCGCCCTCAATATCCGTCGATGCGCCAAGCGACGTCCCTTCGAGAATGACGTTGATCCCGATCAGTTTCTCGTTCGTCAAAGAATCCGTGACGACGCCATGAAGCGTCGCCTGTCCAAGCGCGACGAGGGGCATCGCCACGAGGAGGAGTGCGATGAACTTTGTTGCGTTATTCTTCTTCATAGAACGGCTCCGAAAAATTATTGAGTGTGATCTGTGCTGCCGCAACCATCCGTTGAACCGGTGTTGCGCGTTCTCCTCGCCTCTTATCCTCCGTTACTTCAACAAAATCATTTTCTTTGATATGACAACGCCGTCGGCGTGCAAACGGTAAAAATACACGCCGCTTGCGCAATTTGACGATGCTGAAAATATCGCTTCGTGATCGCCAGCGGACTGCCGCTCGCTGACAAGCGTCGACACTACTTCTCCCACGGTATTCCATATTGTAAGGGTAACGTAACTGTCCACTGATAATTGATATCTGATCCTTGTGCTTGGGTTAAATGGGTTGGGAAAATTTTGAGCCAGCGAAGTTGAATGTGGAATGAGGTTTCCCCTTTCTTCCACTCTCGCATCCACGGCTTGGTATTCGAACGCTCCCAAATCCGGCGCTTTGCCGGTGAACGGCAATCCCACATTAGTCCCAGCGTCGATGAGGTCGCTCCCCGCTGCAAGATGCATGAATTGGACGTCGGGTAAACTTCCGTCCGACTTGCGAGGTCCGGTAACGCCAGAAGTATCGATGCTCGCAAAATCCGCGTCAGTGACGACAAACGGAGAAAGCCAGCTGTTGGTCAATTGTATCGCAGCCGGCAAAAGCAACACATCTCCCGTTCCAGCGGAGACACAATTTTCGACCGTCACAATGGAACCGGTCTTCACGCCGGCGCTGATGTTAATGTTTGTCCCGTTTCTAAACGCAGTACAGTTCAACAACGTCATGGAACCCCGATTGTTATTCTGATCGAACCCTTTCACGCGGTTGTCGAACGAAAGGCAATTTTTCAAGATTATGTTATGCCGGAGACTGTCGGCGTTGGAATTGTCCCCTCCGCCCATCTTGAAACCGTTGCCATTGCCGCTGCTCAACGCGCCGCTCTTGAGATAGCCGTTGTGGAATGTCCAGCATTGTTCAAGCGTCGTCGTCACGCTGTCCGAAGGGCGTAAATAGCCGTCAAATCCGTCATCTGAATTTTGCCATGAACGGCAGCCAAAAAAATAATTGCAGGTCCCGACGTCGAGCTTCGGCGCAAAACCATCCGCATTGCCTTGGCTTGGATCGACGTTATAGTATGAATCGCAATTAATGATCCGGTTGTTCGACGCGCCGCCGCCAAGCTGGACACCCGTATCCCCGTTCTCGCTGAACGAACAATTTTCGACAATATTATTCGAGCCCGAGATGATGATCCCGTTATCCCCCGCTTTCCAAATATCGAACCCCTTGATATACCAGTAATTCTTGTTGAGATTAATGCCTCGGTTGCTGCCCGAAACGGACATGGCGCTGAAATCGAGAAACGGACGCTCATCGCGATAGGCAAACAGATAATACATTGCATTGCTCGTCCCGCTTTTCGGAATGGCGATCGTAGACGTCAATGCGTACCTGCCTCCACGAACGTATACCGTATCTCCCGGCGTCACAAGCGATAATGCTTTCGCGATCGTTTTGAGCGGTGCATCGATCGTACCCGCGCTTGTGTCGCTGCCTGATGGCGAAACGAAAAGTTGCGCCTGAAGCACATTGACCAGCGAAAGAAATAGTACCCCGACTGCCATCATCCGTTTCGCGGGGATCCATTCCGGACTAAGAAAAGTTGTCTCCCGATCTTCACACATTTGCGTCATCACTACGATCCTTTTCGATAGAGCATCGATTCTCACGCTTTTGTAACTTTATTTGATAAGCATCATCTTCTTAACTGAAATGAAATCACCGGCATGCAAACGATAGAAATACACTCCCGATGAAAGCCCGATCTGGGAAGAAAATATCGCAGTGTAACTCCCTGCTTGCTGGTCCCGGTCTACAAGAGTTGCAACGATCTGACCGATGACGTTATACACCACTAACGAGACATGCGTCTCTTTAGGCAATTCGTAGGCAATTGTCGTTGACGGGTTGAATGGATTGGGATAATTCGAACTCAGCTTGAATTCTTTCGGCGCTTCTCCCTTCTGCGTTCCTTTTACAGCCAATGAGATTGAGTCCAAAGATACGCCTTCGGAAGGCATCCAATCGTAGAGAATAAGGCTCGAGGCCGCAGAACTTTTTGAAAAAATGTGGGAGAGCGTGTAGCCTGAAGCATCGCCGCTAGAAAGTTGGGACGACCAGACGACCCTGCCCGCAGTATTGGAGCCCGGACCGTAACTGTGGTACTCTCCATACAATGCTGGGGTGACGTTCCATGCCAACCAGCCTGCCGGACTCAAATTTGCCGGAACATAACAATTGAGGAAGACCGTCCTCGGGTTTGCCTGCCACGGTCTTCCAAAATAAAACCCAGTGTTCGCAATTCCATCATATCCAATCGAGTCCGCAAGAATCTTGCAATTCCGAAACACATAGCCATATTGGGTCGTCCCGTCCGTGCTGGCAGCAGTAAGCGTTCCGCCGTTCCTGATCTCATGGATCGTGCAGCTATCAAAAACCGCAATGTCCCGACCGAATATAAAATCGACGCTTCCTTCGATGAAACAATTTTGATGGTAGAGACGTCCGGTTCCACTCCCTCCCCACGTATAGTATGTATCTTGGTACCCAAGGAGTTTACAGTTGATGTACTGTTGCCGGTCGCCCTGCACTCTCAACGCGACAGCCTGCGTTCCGCTAATTCCCGGCTGCGGTGCATATGTATTCTGAAGAGTGATATTCTTTGCCATAAAGTCGCTTGCATCGATCGCGATCGTGAATGAGCCGCTCGTCCCGGGGTTGCCCGAATTGTTCCCTCCGTATTTATCGCCGTAATCATCGTATGTGATGATCGTGCTGTCGCGGTTTTCCCCTTCGAGAATTACATTGATCTTGCCGCTCGCGATTGTGTCCTTTTCGTAATAGGTTCCCTTTTTAACAAAAACTCTCCAATGCCCCGTATAATTAGTCGGAACCCCTCGGAAAGCTGCTTGCACCGTTGTGTAGTTGCCGCTTCCATCTTTCGCGACAATAACCGTCGTATCCGGCTGAGGGATTTGAGTGGTAAACGAAATCTGGTTTCCATACCCGACGCCGGCGCTGTTAACGGCGTATGCCCTCACAAAATAGAGCGTGTTCCCGGTGAGAGGTGCGAGGCCGCTCGCATACGAACCAAGATCACTTCCGTCGAGCGAGTGACTACCGCCGACAGTCGGGCTACCGGTTGTGTTCCAACACACGCCTCTTGCGGTCACACTATCGCCGCCCCAATCGGTAACTGTTCCTCCGCTGATCGCCGTCGTCACCTGAATATTTGAGATCGCAGTGGTTGTCACTGCGGGAGGAATAATTGCCGCAAGGGTGGAAAATGACACTTCGTTCCCATACGCGGTGCCGGCAGAATTTGTCGCGTACGCCCGGAGATGATAGGACGTTCCCGGCGTCAGTCCGGTCAGCAAGCTTGTGAATGCCCCCGTTCCCGCGCCCCCGGAAAGTTTCGTATCGCCGATCGTCGGGGACCCTGTTGTATTCCAGCACACCCCGCGTCCCGAGACCGCGCCGCCGCCGTCGTTTGTGATGTTGCCTCCCGTCGTGGCGATCGTTGTTGAGATCTTTGTGACGGAAGTTGTCGTGAGTGTTGGCAGTGATGCCGACACGCCTGTGTCTGCCGTCGCAAGGACAAAATCGTTGGACGAAAGGGAGAAAAACGCATTTGATGTGATCGATCCGGTTCCGCTGGCAGTACCGCTCCCACCAAGGTTGATCCAGTTGGTGCCGGCGGAATCTTCTGCAACGCGAACGATCGAAGAATCGCCGACGAAGTCATCGGCGCCGTACACAAGTTGGATCGTTCCCCCAAGAGTCGGTGAAAGATTTGCCCCGCTCCCTTTTATAATGTGATAGTATCGCACGGCGGAGACGCCGCTAAGCGCTGCGGGAAGCGTTCTGGCTGCCGGAGCAGAGTTGAATACTTCAGCCGTGTATGTCGTCGCGGTAGCTGCATCATGATTCAGCGAGAGGGTGACAGGGCGATACGACGATCCTTTGCCGATGGGAAATGTCTTGGCTGCGGCAGTGGCGGCAACGATGATCGCTAAAGGCCCATTGACATAGCTCGAATCGCTTCCGCCGAGAAGGCTGCCCGAAGCAGGGATCGTGAGAAGGTTGGTCGAAGTGCTGACGATCGTTCCCTTCGATTCCAGGCTGAGCGCGCCGTTTGTCATGAGGGTCAAAGGCGAATTCAATTGGAGCGTCGAACCGCTGCTTAGTTTAAATAGAGTCGTCGCGGATCCGACCGTGCCGGGGGCCGATACGGTAAACGTTTGAGTTCCGCCGCTGACAAAATTCAACGTTCGACGTCCATACCAACCGCTCGTCCCGCTTTGAAGAGTTCCGCCGGTGATGTTGAGATTCCCTTTCACTTTCCATTCGGCGTATGCGCTGCCGCTATTATTCAAGCTCAACTGTCCAGCGGAAATGTTAATATTCCCGTCTACGTTGATAATTGCTTTTGCGGCAGTGTCGGCCCCGCTTCCCGTCGAGGTAAGGAGCGCCGTCGAACCGTTGACGTTGACGTTTCCCCGTATGTACACATTTTTCGTCTGACCGCCGCTAAGGTTCGTTATTCTGAATTGGAAATTATTCGAACTGCTCACAGTGAAATCGCCGGCAATAACCGCGCCGTCGGCAAAGTTCGGACCGCCGTTCGCTCCTTGGGTCGTGGCGTTCCAAATAAAATTATAGAAGCTCTGCGCGTTGATATTTGAAGGGTTCGACCCGGAAGAACTGTCGATCCTGCATGTCGACCCTGACCGCCAGGTGATCGTCGGAAGCGATCCGCCGCCAGATGGAGTGCTATGGATATAGAACGCACCGTTTTCAAAACTTGCCCTGCCGGTCACTGCAAGAGCGCCGAAATTATTCAGCGTTCCGTTCACGACCAAATCGACGCTGTCCGCGCCGTCGGCAACCGTGAGAGTTTTTGCTAAACCGATCAGCACTGTTCCTCCGGATGCGATCTGCATCTGGTCGACCGATATTGATGTATCCAGCGATATGGTGTGTCCGCTTCGGACAGCTATGCTCCCATCGGATGCTGTGGGAAAGTTTGGAGCCGGATTCACCCATGATGAGCCATTCCATTCTTCCCATGAATTCACATCGCTCCAATTGCCTGTCTGGTGTGATTGAAAGTCACCCGTGGATTGAGCCAGCACGTTAACGAATGGAACAACGATCAATGCGAATGAGAATAATATTTTTTTCATAGGATCTCCCTTTCCGCCGGTTCATCCCTCATAAGTAGTTTGCTTTGAGCAGCATAATCGTTTACTTTACCGGTAACTTAAACAACAAAAATGCCTTTACAACAACATTGTGCTTCAAAAAATGTAAAGTCGACGGAAATCCACCCTCTACTCACTCTCGCAGGAGGCTACAAATTAAATATGGAGCGTGAGCAAAATCTTAGTTTGTAGATTGAACCTGCCCGTCTTTGCGTCAGGGCAGGTTCATATGCTTACAAAGACCGATCCTGTATTCTTTAACTGAACATAACTGGCAGCGACGACATTTATTTCATCAACATCATTTTTTTCACCTGCATAAATGGCTGCGACTTTCCATCCGTCGGTTGGGCAATGATGCGGAAGAAATAGACGCCGCTGCTGACGAGATTTCCATTGTAGTCTTTGCCATTCCACACAACTCTGTAGTAACTCGGATTCTGTACATCATTCACCAGCGTCGATACTTCTTGACCCAGCACCGAGTAGATCTTCACTGTCACATGGCTCTGCGACGCCACGCCGTAGAGAATCGTCGTCGACGGGTTGAACGGGTTAGGATAATTGTTCTCCAGAACGAACGTCGTCGGAATATCCGAGAAAGGATCCTTTACGCCAGTGACCGTGATATGCACGACATCGCTCGTATCACGCGGGATAATTTCATACCCCCCTGTTACGCCCGTGCTGGCAAACTGGCTTGCAATTGCTACAACATTGATCGGGTAGATCGGCTCACTCGAACTTGCCACAGTCGTCGCCGCGTTGATGTAGATGGCCGTCGAGTCCTTTTTCGTCGCATTCGTCACCTCGACGTTTTGACCCGAACCCCACGTTCCGGATGCTTTGAACAGCGTATCGATCTCGATCAGCTGCCCTTCATACGCCTCGGCATTCGTGATGTATTGATGCAGGGTCACGTGCTTTGCCTTCGGCGCCGCGGCGTGATGTTTTAAGATTCCAAAATGAAGCGTGTCCAACGCTAAAAGCGACATCTCATCCAACCCGTGGAACTGGGCTACCTTTCCGATGGCAAAAACCGAATCGCCCATTGCGTAGGTAACCGGCGGCAATCCGCTATGGAATACCTCAATGCCTCCGGTCGAATCCTGAATAAAGAACGTCGTCGTGGTCCCGGACAGATTCGGCGACGTGATCACGCCCGTCACCATCAACGTATCCCCCGTCACCAAATGATCCGGTATCGAATCGTTGTTGAGATCTTTCCGCGCTTCGCCGATAGTTACCCAATTTAGCACCGCTGGGAGCAATAAACTCCCTCCTTGATACGAAACCGATCCGCCCAAACCCAAGGTGAAAGGAATGGCATTATTGAACACACCGGCTTTCAGCGTCAGAATTCCGTTGATACGTGTTTTCTTTGAAAGGGTAACTCCGCTCGAATCATTGATAGTAAGGTTGGTAAGCGTATCCGGCAAAAGTGAGCCCGTAATTTGAGGCAACTTTCCGCCGTAGATATAATTAGTTTTCGGGTTAAGAGTGATCGCGCCAGTGGTTGTAAGGTTGGCCCCGAGCCCGCCAGGAAGCCGTGTGATAAGCGTGGCCCCCGAATCCGCCATGAACAACCCATTTCCCGCCACGACGCTCGTGTCGAGGTCGAGCGTCGTTCCGTGTGTCACTTCGATCGGAAGGCCGCCACCAGCGAATGTCACATTCGACAGCTTCAATAATTGCGTTCCCTGCTTCACAAAAAAGAATCTTGCGTTGGCAGTGTTCGAATTTTGTGTTGTCGCGTTGGACATGATGAAATCGCCGTTTAGATTCCATGTCGTCGATCCTGTTCCGCCCTGCGAACCGCGGCTCACGGAGAAATTCCCACCGGACACATTGACATTGCCCAGTTGATTGATAATGATCGTCGTGTTTCCGTTTGATGTTCCATTCGCTGAGAGGGCGCCTCCGGAAACTACGACATCTCCGTTAATGGTCACTGTGGTAGTGCTGTCTACTGCTGGCGCGCAAAATTGCCATCGGGATCCCCCCGTGTTGATGACAGTAATGTTTCCACCGATTGTGATACCGTTCCAGCCTAAGTTAAGGTTTGCGGCTTGATTAGGGCAATTCCAAACGACATTGTAAAAATTTTGATTTCCGTTCGAGGGAGAGTTCCCTGCGATGCCCGTCAGCATCAACGTTGAACCGCTATTCCATTTTCCAGTTGGAATTTTCCCGCCGTTGATTGCATGATTGTAAATGGAGCCGCTATTAAATAGAGCAGTATCCGAAACCATGAGCGTGTCTGCAGCAATCACCGTGCCGGTGACATTCATGTCCTTAGCGTGAACGTTCTGATTAATATCGAGTATGCCGCCGGCCGGGACAACCACCTGGGTCGCAGTGAGTGAATCGGAAAGCCAAAGCGTATCCGTACTTGCAACGGTGAGTGTTCCTATCGTATCCGGAAGAAGGGCGCCAGTAAATTGTCCGACCGACCCTGTATAGCTGTAATTCCCTTGCTTGCTTAACGAGATCGTGCCGGAGTTGGTCAAATTTCCGTTAAGACCGGTAGCGAGTTTGCTAACAATCGTCGCGCCGGAATCGGCCGTGAACAATCCGCTTCCCGCGACGACGTTAGTGTCGAGGTCAAGCGTTGCTCCGCTGCTCACTTCTATCGGAAGTCCTCCGCCTGCGAAAGAGACGTTCGACAATTTCAACTCCTGAACGCCCTGCTTCACAAAATTGAACCGAGCGCCAGCTGCATTTGAATTTTGCACAGTGGCATTGGTTACCATCAGGTCCCCGTGTAAATTCCAAACAGAAGTGCCCGTTCCTCCCTGAGACCCTCGTGCTGCGGCAAAATTTACAAACGTATTGTCGGCAGCATTTCCGGTCACTGTCGTATTTCCCAGAACATTGATTGTGATGTCGTTGTAATTATTGCTCGTTCCGTTCGAAGTGAATTGAATTTTATTTGAAGCGTTCGTCGCGCTGCCGTCGACAACGAGGTTACCGTCAATGTTCACGGCGACCGTATTATGAGCTCCCGCAGTTCCGGCAGTCGGCGCGCACATCTGCCATCGCCCGCTGGCACCGGTGCTTTTCACGGTAATATTGCCTGCGATCGTCACGGAGCCGCTGTTCCAACCCAGGTTCAAGTTGCCGCTCCATCCCGGAGAGTTTACAACAAGATTGTAAAAATTTTGTGAAGCATTAATGCCTGTAGTCGAGCTCGTGATCCCAGTGAGCAAACAGGTCGACCCCGTATTCCATGTTGCTGTAGGAATGCCTTTGCCCGAAGCCGAGGCATGAGCCATTTCGTAAGATCCTCCGTTATTGACCGTCATCGAGCCGGAGACTATCGCGACATTGGATGAATCCAGCAAATATCCGTTCACAACAAGGGCGGCGCCGTTGATCGTGTCGGGAGCGCTCGCAGCGACGGTCACAGTGTTTCCGCTCTGGATGGTTATCGTTCCGGAAGTTCCGCTTGGCGGCACGGATGCGGCGTTCCATACCGCACCATCAAACATTTGCCAAGTCGCCGCTGCATTCCAGTTCCCGGATGCCGAAGAACGATAGTCCCCGGCAGTTTGTCCTACCATCGGCGTCGAGACAAAAAGGACGGCAGCAAACGCAAGGCCTGCCATAATCGAATGCGTTGTTTTCATAATGATCATCCTCCGCGTTGGTTTGTGTTCGTGAAATTGTCGCTCATATCACTCGGTTGTAAAATGCCACACCGGCCCTCGTGTTGTATCGATGCCGGAGATTTCATCTACACGCCAGTCATATCTCGATTCCGGGTCGAGGTTATGAAGCTCGATGGAATTTGTTGCGTGATTCTGTATCAGCTCGATCGACCCTTCTTTTCCGAAGTAAACATTCTCCGACCCCGCATTGCGCGAAGGGATCCAACGGAGAACGACATGTTTCCCGTTCACGCCATACGCTGCATTGCGTGGGAAAGGCAATGCAACGAACGGAAGGACGTGCGGCATGTCCATCTCCGGATTCCATTTTTCCATGAATGTCCATGCGGCGGTGATATCGCCTGGGGCAGGGGCGCCTTCTGCTGAAAAAAGGTTGTCTTTGAACCAGTCGAAATCTCCCCCTTCGCGATGGCAGTTATAATAATAATATCGCGCACCCCATTGCCATGGCACAAGGTTCGGCGATTCTTTTGGTCCATAGATCTGTCGGTCAGCCATCGTGCGTGAAAAAATGCAATTGAGCAAATAGAACTGTGCATCGCGGTGATGCCTTCCCAACGGAAAACCGAGCACCCCGTCGAATTGCGAATATCGAATGACGAATTTTTCATCCTTGTTCGCGCTGCCGTCATGCCAGATGCTTGCACTGAGGTTGTGTCCGAAAAAACGGCTATCGGTGATGTAGCACCATCCGCGCGGGCAGACGAAATCAACCCACCCTTCGAAGAAACAGTTCGCATGATAGTACATGCCATCCGATCGATTCCATAAACTCAATGTATCTCCCCCATCTCCCAGAATATTGCAGTCAATAATGATGATACGCGTGCCGCTCCCCCAAATAGTAAACTGGTGCTCATGCGAGCCGTAAAGCGTTCCGTAATTATTATAGACTGTAAGGTTTGCGATCGTAAGGTCCGTGACAGTTGAATCGATGTTGATGACGGCAGACCCCCAGTCGCTGTCGCCGTGCGCAGCCCGCCAGTTCTGCCGTAGTTCTGCAAAAACGATACGAGTGCTGTCTCGATCTTCTCCGACAAGTGCAACATTGCTCTTCTGGACAAAAAGCTTTTCGTGATAAACTCCATTCTTTATCAGGATCGTCACCGTCCTCGTGTTGTGTCCGGGGATCGAGTTCAACGCTTCCTGTATCGACCGAAACTGTCCGCTTCCATCCTGCGCAACAATAATGTCCGCCCGCTCGCGGGCCGCGGCTCCCGCCGAGCATCCGATCAGAAAGACAATCGTTAAACTGATTCGTCTCATCCCTATTTCTTTAATTGTCACTCGTCACTTTACACGTACTGCATCGCTTGGGACGTCTTTGTCCATTTCGATATCATGACTGGCGGCTGAAAGACTTGTTTTTTCGACAACAATGTTGCCGCTGTGCTCGCCTGAAACTCTCACGTAAACATCGGCCGGCTGGCCGCATGAAATTTTTGTCAATTGGATATCATGGGCATTGTTGATGGTCCACACCGGTCCTTTTTTTATCGAGACGTGCATTCCGTCGACGACAATTCCTTCTGCGTTCTCAATGAAGCATGACTTGTCCGCCTCGATCGATAAATTCTCAAAGCGGATCTCCTTGATCGGCATGTCCGCCAGGCCGCGAATGAAAATTGCATCGGACGCGCCGTCGCAAACGATATTGCTGATGGTAAAATCGCGAAATTCGGGAACGCGTCCATCCCCCGACTCGATATCTGCACTATTATCATAAAACATGTCGAAGAGGATCGCCTCATCGGCGATGTCGATCATACGAATGCCATCCACGTAGACTTTTTCCACCACTCCACCGCGGCCTTGGGACGACTTAAACCGAAGACCGACATCCGTGCCGATGAAACTGCAGTTCTTCACAGAAATATTTCGCGCACCCCCGTATGTCTCGGAACCAACCACAAAACCGCCGTGCCCGTGATAGACAATGCAATCTGCGACAACAATATTTTCGCAAGACGGATCGCTCGCATGAGCATCGTTGGGTTTGGCAGGCTTCAGGCAAATGGCATCGTCGCCGGCACTAATGACACTATTATAAAGGAGCATGTTCCTGCATGAGTTGATATCGAGACCGTCCGTATTTTGTCCCCACCACGGATTGTTCACTGTAACATTTCGCATAACGATATCCTCGCACCGGGTCGGTACGAGTGTCCATCCCGGAGCGTTCGCAAAAG